>JBEIOQ010000066.1:0-13378 GCA_040377495.1 Halobacteriovoraceae bacterium | reverse complement strand
GTCGCCTGAATAATTTCTTTCAATGGATTTTTGTTCACAGCTTCTAAAAATCCTCCTTCAATTTGTTCTAAGCGGTCATGATCTGTCTTCACTACCTTCCAAGGAATAATTTTAGGTGGAGTGTATTCAGGAAGTCCTTGGTCATCAAATTCATGATCACCATGGCAACCAAGACATGTTTTATTAAAAATATTTTTACCTTTTTCTGCTTTTTGTTGATTAATGGCAAAAGGATATTTAGGTGGCAAAAAGTCACCAATAAGATCTTCCGCCAATTCTATTTTTTGCACAAACGTTCTAACATTTTCTGCCGTTTGTCCTGCCGCCAATTCCACTGCAATTCCCCATCCAGGTAGTTTCCCCTGCCCCCCACCATCACAAAATTGTCCTACTGATCTTTTGTCTTTATAACCAAAAAGAGCAGGCACTTTTACCTGAGCACGAGGCATATCTTCGGGGATTGTCATTTTACTTTGACGGTAAAACCATTTGCGAATCATCGAGGTCGGAACCATACCTTGGGTAAGGTTGGTATACTTTTCATCTCCTAGATCTTTAGAAAAATCCAACGCCGCTTTTTCGACTCGTCTGTACTCAGCATTTTTAGGTCCTGGATTTGGAATCGCATATTTCCAAAGAAGTTCAACATTATGAACATCACGACCAATACGTCCAACATCTATATTTTTATTTCCAAGACCAATAATAAACTCTCCAGCGGCTTTACCACTATGACAGGCAACACAACCTAAAGCCCCAACTTGCATCTCTTTATATTTCTCATTGAATACACCGACAAGTTTCCCATCGACACTGGGAATTCCCCAAAGTTTTTCCACCATAGAATCTTCGCGACGAGAATACTTTGAGATTTTTTCACGAACATCAGCAAAAAGAATAAGCCCTGGAGAAATATGCATTCCTAAACCTTCATGGAGAAAGTTAAGCTGATTAAAAGTTTCTTTGTTTTTTTTATCCATTTCTTTACGGGACAGTGGTTTCTCATCGGCCACAACAGTTATAGAAAAGAAACACAAGAGAAATAAGATAGATTTATTCATGTGTATTCTCAGCTTCGGCCAAGGCCATTAAAGGCAATAGCTCCTGCAAATAAGGATAGACCAAAAATTCAATATTCCCCATGGAAACAGCTGTCCAGGTTTTATCATGGAATTGACCATCGTCTCTTAATTCGCCTTTTAAGAATTTCACACCTCTTTTTATAATAGGCTCAACGGCATTTTTTAGCTCAGGAGCAAACTGAACTATTTTTCCTAAATTATAGAGTATAAAACCAGTCTGAGCAGAGCTACTATAAGGAAGTGATACATAATGTCCTCTATAGTAGGTCAATGGACTCTCACCAAATCCACCATCGGCCCGTTGAATATTTGAAAGAAAGACCAGGCCCTTTAAAATTTTCTTTTTTACTTTAGGATCACTCGACCTAGTCGCAAGGGCCGCTAGACTAGAAGCTGTTCCAAAGCCATAGTTAATAAACCATCGCCCATAGAAGCTCCCATTTTTAGCTTGTTCTTTTCCTAGCCACTTAACTGCGCGGTCAACACTTTTGCTAACCGCTGAATCATATGAAGCCATTTCATGCAAGGCCATAATAATTCTGGCCGTATCATCACCTATGCTATCACCAAGTACAACTCCACTTTGCTGAAGTCTTTTGTAGGCAAAATAAAATAATTTATTTAACTCGGCATCTTTATCCCAAGCTCCAAAACCACCATCTTTATTTTGTCGCGATAAAATCCATTTTAATCCTTTAACAATAGACTCATTTAATTCATTAGTATGAGTCTTGAGATTATAACTGTGAAAAAACTGTAATGTTGTGGCAGTATCATTTGGATCAGGGAAGTGAACGTTACTTTTTGAAAAGCCAAAACTTCCATTTTCTTTATTCTGTGTGCTAAGAATAAATTTTAAACTTTTTTGAATTACAGGAGAGCGAGGGTCCATCCCCAAATCTAAAAACGACTTCGCCGCAACGCCTGTTTCTGAAACGCTCGCTTCACCAGGTGAAGCCATTAAATCACCCTCTTTATCTAAGTAATAAAACTTTTCCAACGCCTGTACACTTTTTTCAATCACGGATCGTTCGATTTTTGTTTTAGAAAGTGCCATTAAAGTCGGTATCGTCGTCGGAGTATAATCAAACAATGTCATATTTGGGCTTAGATTTTGTTTTGCCCAAGTCAGGAAAGCCTCTTCCTCTCGAAGGTTTTTAGGAATCGGCTCAGCTTTACAGCCTTTTATTATTTTAAGTCCATGATCAATTTCGTGAATAAGGTTATTCTCAAACAAAAAATAAAGAGGAATAAGGACCACTCTAACCCACGGCAGTCTTTTACCTTGTCTCTGCATATAAGCAACGCCATTTTTAGGAGTACAATAAACTCTTTCATCTAATCCAAATAACATAGAGAATGGAGCACCGGTGAGGCCAGCTGCTGCGACTCCACCAAATTTTTCGATCAACTCTTTCAGATCTTGAATTTTTTCAGATTCAACCTTCGCCACTTTTAAAGCTAGATAACATGTTAAGCTTACAGATTGATCGTGAGGGCCACCAATAAAGGAGGAAATACTTCCAATACTATTTTTGTATTTTAAAATTCCAGGGACCAGTTTTTGGATAAGATCTTTTTTTTCATGAGCAATTCCTAGATACTCGTAAAGCAAGATCATCTGACAACTATAGGCTGGAGAGCTTGTCACTACTTTTGCGGTAAAAGAACCATCTTCCATTTGTTCTTTGGAAAGTTTTAATATACCACGATTAATGATTGAGTCAGATGACAAATTTTGCGCCCAAACACAGGTCACGATCTGGGCCCAAATTAGACTGAAAATCAGGAGTAAACGCAACGGCATTATCATAGGAAACTTATCGGTTCTTCCCTAATGAAATTAGAGTGAAAAAAGTGTCTAAATTTTTGACAAAATTAGGTCTGACTACGCCCAATCCTGAGGGAAATAGTATTTCATCATGCGTTCCTGAGCAGAGCCACTCTTTGGAGCATACTTATAGCTAAACTTACAACGAGCAGGGAGACTTACCAGAATAGAATCCACCCTTCCATTGGTTCGTAATCCAAACAATGTTCCACGATCATGTAGTAAGTTGAATTCGACGTAACGTCCACGGCGATGAAGCATGAAATCTTCATCTAAAGCAGTAAAACTCTCATGCATTCTTTTTTCCACCAAAGGAAAATAAGACTCAATGAAGTAAGATGAAATATCTTTCACAAAAGCGAAATCTTTTTCCAAATCACCTGAATTAAAATGGTCGTAGAAGAATCCTCCGACTCCACGCATTTCTCCACCACGATGAGTATTCACAAAATATTCATCACACGTTTTTTTCATGGTTTCGTATTTTCCATAAGGACTTAATGCCTTTTTCCACACACCATGAAAATAACGAAAATCATCCTCATAAGGGAAAAATGGAGTTAGATCGGCACCGCCACCAAACCAAAATTTCTGGCCATGGACAATCATACGAAAATTCGCATGAGTCGTAGGCACTTTAGGATTTTTTGGGTGGATGATGAGAGAAATTCCTGCTGCCCACATCTGTGTGCCATCGCCACCCAACTGCTTTGCAAACTGGGGATCGACCTCACCGTAAACTAAAGATGTATTAACCCCCGCATTTTCAAAAACATCACCTGAGAGAACACGGGTGATACCACCACCACCTTCATTTCCGGCATGGTCTAAGCGACTCCACAAGTCCTCAACCATCTCCAAACCAGGATCTAATTGTTTCAAACGATCACAAATTTGATTCTGAAGTTGTTTTACTAGATCGTGGAAGTTCTTTTTTGTTATTTCAATGCTCATTTTTCACTCTTTAAGGTTTTCATAGTTATAGTAAATTTCTATAATAAGCTCAATGCGTTTTTTGTTAGTATTATTCATACTATTCCCCTCACTTATGGTTTTTGCTCAAGTCGATGTGAGTACGACTCCCTCTGCCCCAAAAAAAATTTCTTTGAAACGCTATGAATACCTAGACCGAGATCATAGCTATAAAGAAATTCGCAATCATTTAACTTTTGCCTATGGGGCCATGGTAGTAGGTTACGTCGCCACTCAATATGAGACCGTAAAAAATAATGGGTCCTTTCGAAATTATGGAAATAATGCAGGAAAAGTGGTTATGGACAAAGACAATCCAATTTGGAATTTAGTCGGACACCCTTACACCGGATCTCAAACTTATCTTTTTTACCGCGCTCTTGGTTATGAAAAGCTTCATGCTTTTCAGATGTCCTTTTGGACCAGCACTTTATTTGAATTCTCGATTGAAATTTATACAGAAAAAGCTTCGGTTCAGGATATTTACCAAACTCCGGTTTTGGGAAGTGCGCTAGGTTACGCTTTTGAGCGTACGAGTATGTTTCTTCTGAACAATGATAGCTCAACCATTCTAAAATTCTTTGCTTATGTGATTAATCCCATGGCCTTTTTTGGTTTCACCGAAGTTGAGACTGTAATCTATCCTGAAATATCCAAAAACCGCCAAGGCTTGCATTACATGGTGACTTTTTAATGAAAAAAATGAAAACATTTTTCTTTTTATTTCTTAGTAGCTTTTCGCTGCATACTTACGCTTATGAAAACGATTTTGCTCTGAAAGTGGGAGTTGCTTATTCGTATACCGCACTTTCAGATGTGGAAGTTATTCATAATATACCTTTGGGATTCGGTCTCTCAAGTCATGTGGGCTATCGCTTTACCCGCTGGGAAACTAATATTAGCTCCTATCTTAATTTCTCTAAACTTAAAGGCATGGAAGTAGAAGCAAATGGGTCGGAAATTAATGGTGACGGAAATTTCCAAAGTGTTACTTTTGGTCCGACAGTACGCTACTACTACATCGATCATCCTACCAAATATGGAGTCCCTTATGTTTTGGGTGGCGCCCAAATGGCCATGCAAACCATGAGCTTTGGAGTTAATACTTACATCAATGGCGGAAGTTTTGATGAATTACACAAGCTTACCTTTGAAGGATATGGATTACTTTTAGGTCTTGGTCTGGATAAAAACAAAAAAGATAAACGTAACTACTTTACTGAATTCGTTTATATCACCAACATGTCGCGCAAAACCAGTGAAATTGGCGGAACGAATACTCAAGTCGAGCTTATCACGACTGAACATTCCAAACGTAAAGTTTTCGAGCATACATTTTTTCTCAGTGTAGGAATGACTCTCTTCTGATTTTCCTTCCAAGAATCACTTTTTCTTTTTACAATTTTCATAGACATTTATTTTTGTTCACATAGGAAGATTTATGAAGATTCTTACCCTGTTAGTCCTTTTAAGCTCCGTGACCGTTTTTGCCAAAGATGAGAAAAATGTGGCCAAGGTTACTATGCTAAGAGGTGCCGCTTTAGTTAAAAATGCAAGTGGTAGTGAACGTTCCCTCAAGCAAGACGAGTGGGTATCAGAAGGCGATATCGTTGCGACCAAGGATAAAAGTTTTGTAAAATTAACTTTCACTGATAAATCGACCATGAATGTTGGTCCAGCTTCATCAATTACGATAAACAAATTTGGCGGTGGCGAAGCTGGACTTATTTCTGTGATCCAAGGTCAAATTCGTTCACAAGTTACAAAAGATGTTTTAAAGCAAGCTCAAGACAAATCTAAGCTTATTATTAAAACGAAAACTGCCGCTATGGGTATTCGAGGAACAGACTTTCTTGTCAACTACTCTCCTGAAACAGAAAAAACCAACCTTGTTACTTTTGAAGGGAATGTTGCTTTAGCACAAATTGAAGGAAATGAATTAGCCCTTATAAACACGACTCAACTCGACTCGATTATCTCTGACCCTGCTCGTGGTGTCGAAGTAACAGGTGGTCTTTATGCTGGAACTTCTCCAGGCCAAGAGCATGCCACCATCCCGACTAAGATTTCACCAGTTCAGTTTGAAACATTAAAAGTGAATGAAAATCTAGAGACTAAAGAATCGACTCAAAGTTCAAATCCAACATACAATTCAATTGTTGTTCCTGGTCTGAGCGCTCAAGTTACATCCAACGACAATTCGCAAACATTAGATAACCAAGTAAAAAATACGGTTGGCTCAGTTGAAATTACAAAAGAGATCAATCTGCCTCCACCAGAAGGATATGTTGACCCAAACACAGGTGCACAAGCTCCTACTGCCGGTGGTTTTATCGACATGAAAACTGGCCACTATATTGCTCCTCCAGAAGGATCAAAATTTGATGCCAATGCTGGCGTTTATATTCCTCCATCAACATACGGTAAAGTGGACGAATCAGGAAACTACGCTCCACCTGAAGGATTGAAACTCAATACTGAAGGTAATCTCGTTGCTGACCCAGCAGCGGGTAGCTCAAGCTCGTCGAATAAATCAGGAACAACCACAGGATCACCACTAGCACCATCTCCCATCAAACCAATTATGGGAGCGACAACTCCTGGAGCACCAGGAGGCCCTAAAATGGAAGGACCAGGTTTAGCAGGTGGACCAAAACCACCAGTCAATGATGTTCTAGGCGGAGGATTCTTTATCCCTGGAAATTATTTTATTGATAACAGAGATACGTCGGTTATCCCAAATCTCAATCAGCTTCCGACAACTACGAATACAAAATTTATTATTAGCGCACCATAATTATTTAGCAGCAGGTTAAGGATGACAAAGCTCTCGTTGGTATTAATTCTCATTTTAAGTCAAAGTTCGTTTGCTCAGAATCTACTTCCCGATCTTCCTATGCCACCGGAGGAAACTGAAGAAGCTCCTGCAACTCCTACGACTGAACCAGAAAATGCAGAAAAGAAGATTGAAAATCAAATTAAGGTGAACAAAAACCAATTAATCAAAGAGTTTTACATTCACTTCAAGAAAGCGGAATACATTGCCAGTTTAGACTCATTAAAACAATTAGAGAAATCCTCTACAGATGAAGCCTTTAGTATTTATTGGCAAGGAATCGTCAATAACAAGTTAGAGCGTTACAAGGACTCAATTGAAGCTTTTAAAAAAGCAGATAAAATGAAGGTAAACTATAAAGATATGTACTATGAGTACGCCCAAGCACTTTATGCAGCCGACCTTCTCAAACCTTCTCGAAAAGCTTTTGGGAAATCAATCGTCAACAAACATAAAGTACCAACTTCGCTTTATTACATGGGTTTTATTAGTCAAACTTTAGAAGATTACAAATCAGCAACTAACTACTACAAGAAAATTAACTCGCTGGAAGATAGTCAGGAAAAAAAAGACGTTAATCAAGCAGCACGGATGCAGTTAGCAGAAATTTATGTGATCCAAGCAGTAAAATCAAAAGACCCCCGCAAGCAAATCAAAAAATATGCTATCCCTGAATTTGAATATGCCTATGGTCTAGACGTGAACTCAAGTCTAGCTCCAGAGATCAAAAAAAGAATTCTTGATCTTCAAGACAAGTATGATTTGGTACTTTTAAAAATGGCGAATGGTCGCCCTACGACTATCCCTCGCTTATATTTAAAATTATCTCAGGAATTCCGCTACGATACGAATGTTGTCCTTGAAGCTAACCAAGTACAGAGTCCAGCTCAAGATAAAGGAGCTCCGATTTCAAAAACTGAAGTTCTCTCTCGATATGCTTTTTATCCCAGTCGTCGTATCAGTCTAATTCCAGAATTCAGAGGGAATTATACTAAACATATTGATTCAGACACTCCTTCTATCTACCAGAATGATAACTACTCATTAACTCCGGCCTTGAGATCATCCTACGAATATACCATCGGTCAAAAGATGTCCTCTACTCTGCTTGATTTTGATTACAACTATTCTGCCCGTGATGTTTATCAACGAAAAGAACTTAACTACAATGGTCGTACACTTACATACATGCTGGGAGAAAAATTGAACTTCTTAAGTCTTGGTGAAACGACAGTTCGTTATCGCCTTAAAGACTTTAGTTCCTACAATGAAACTTATGACTCAAAAACTAATTCTTTTTCTTTTGAGCAAATGCTAATTCTTCCCAAAGGCCATGTCATGTTTATCGTTGGTAGTTATGATATGACTAAAGTGAAAAATGAGTCCTTGAACACTGACTCTTATCTTCTCCGTCTTGATTACATTACTCCTCGTATCAAAGACTGGGTTACACCGACTTTAAGTTTCACCACACTTTTCAATGATCCTTATAACCAAAAAGTAACCCGAGGTTTAGAGAAAATGTATAACCCAGGAGTGAAGCTCACAAGAGGCTTTGGACATTGGCGTGGTAACTTAAAATATGATTACACCCGCAATATTTCGAAAGATAAGACGGCCTACGATTACACAAAACATGTGTATGGTTTTGAGCTAGAGTATCTCTTTTAAGAGGATAAAGATTTATGTCTAAATCAAACTTAGTCGCAAGTCGATTCTTGCGCTATATTGGTCTATTTCTCATCGTCAGTTTTTGTACTTTTAGTGTTTTTATCTCCATCATCGATACTAATTTATTAAGAGATTACACCTATACAGGTTTAGAAAATACCTTTTACGATTACCGCTTTCGCCAATATCTGGAGATGAACAATCAAGACAAACAAGATCAAAATGTCGTGCTGGCGGATATTGATGATGAATCTCTACAAACCATTGGACGCTGGCCATGGACCAGAACTAAATGGGCTTACTTTCTTGCTGTGATGAAAGAAGCGGGTGCAAAGGTTGTAGCATTCGATGTTATTATGTCTGAACCAGAAGTTGCTTGTAATGCTGAGTCACCTGATAACATCCTGGCCAACGCCATTAATGATTTCCAAAGTATTCCGGGCAATCATGTCATTATGGCCTATCTCATGACGGATGAATATAGTTCACATTTAAAGGACGTGCCAGATATCCTTTATAATTCGGTTTTGGATACACAAAATCACGGTGGTGCGAATTTCAAGTCACATAAAATTGAAGATGTTACTTTTCCTATCAAAACCATTACGGATGCTAATCCTACATTAGGTTATATCAGCGTAAGTGCAGATGCTGATGGAGTTTTCCGCCATTATCCTGCTGCCAATAATGTTGATGATGCTTTTTATTTCCCAGCGATGGGTCTAGCAGCTTATCAGCTATATTCAGGAGATAAAATAAAAATTGAAGTTAATCATGATCGCCATGGTTTTCTTAATACGAAAAATGGTCGCTTAAAGCTAGATGAAAGTGGTGCCACCAGTATTCGTTATCTCGGTGGTGTCAATTATTATCCTCGTCTCAATCTAAAAACGATTATGGATAAAAAAGCTGATAAAGGTGCCTTGAAAAAATTCTTCAATGGCAAAATCGTTTATGTTGGATCGTCTGCCACTGGGGCACACGATCTTCGAAATACCCCTATAGACACACAGTTGCCGGGAGTTTATTCACACATGAACTTCACATCAGGTCTAATTCAAAGTCACTTTTTTAAACCATCAGAAGAGTCTCTGCAATACTCCATTATTATTTTATTAGTTGGTGCTTTGGCCCTTATTTTAATCCAGCAAATCATTGGTAGCGCCTTTATGGATATACTGGCGTTAACTGTTTTATTAGTTGGATCCTATTATGTTGATTGGTTCTTCTTTTTACCAAAAGGTTATGAGATCAAACTATTCTTCACCTACTTCTGTTTTGTCGGTATTTACTCCTGGAACACTCTCCTTAATTTCTCAGCAGCCAACAAAGAAAAGAAACAAATTAAGGGAACCTTCTCTCGCTACGTTGCTCCAGCGATTGTGAACCAAATGCTTTCAGAACCTGACAAGCTAGTGCTCGGTGGAGAGAAAAAAGATATCACCTGTATTTTTTCCGACGTCAGAGATTTTACTTCTATCTCGGAGAAATTGACGCCGACTGAACTATCTCAGTGTTTAAATATATATATGTCAAAAATGACAAATATTTTATTTGATACCTATGGAACTCTCGATAAATATATCGGTGATGCTATTGTGGGTTACTGGGGCGCACCTCTGGAGATTGAACATCACGCTTACCATGCGGTTCGTGGAGCAGTCCAAATGATTGAAGCTTTACCTGCCATTAACGATCAGTTTAAGGCCCAGGGTTTTCCTCAATTTAAAGTAGGTATTGGTCTTAACTCTGGAGAATGTTCCGTTGGAAACATGGGTTCTGATAAAATTTTCTCCTATACAGCTCTAGGCGATAACATGAACCTCGGATCACGCTTAGAAAGTTTATGTAAGTACTACGGCGTTCAAATCAATATCTCTGAGTTTACCTTGAGGGCCATTCCCCAAGACAAAAAAAATGAATTCACTTTCCGTTCCCTAGATATTGTTCGTGTGAAAGGGAAAGAAAAGCCAGTGCGCATTTATGAAGTTCTCCATAATGACCATCCTTTCAAAAAAGACGATAAAGCACGAGAGGAATTTGAACACGCCTATACACTTTATCTGGAAGGAAAATTTATGGAGTCGATGCAGATTCTTGATGATATTTCCAGTCGCTACCCAGAAGATAAACCAACTAAACTCATCAAAGCTCATTGTGAAGAATACCTTGAGCACCCGCCAGCACAACCTTGGGATGGCGTGACTACTCACAAAGAGAAATAAGAAAAATTATTCCACAAAACGAAGAAGGCCCGGATTAACCGGGCCTTCTTTTTTATAAGGATATTAAATTAACTTATAGTTTCCCTGAAATCGTAAGGTCTTTCAGGATTTTCTTGAAAGCATTTCTCTTCGCTTTGAAGAAAAGGAATGCAGGAAGTACCTTTTTATCTTTCCACATTTCTCTCGCCACTTTATCGTAACTAGTTTTCGCTTCTTCAGTAATTGACCCAAGTTGCTTATTAATTCTTAGCATACCTGGAATCGTTGTATCTGGTGCTCTTTTCCAAGCATTGAAACGTTCCTTCTTGTAGTAAGAAAGCTCACCGCGGTTACGTGAAACGACAAGTTTCGACACTTCAGCCAAACGATCTTCTTGATTTGTATCGTTCGGGATCATACCTTTACCGTTAGCAAGTTGACCGAAATAGTTAACAAGGTCTTTGTTAGAGTTTTTCGATTTGATACCAACGTTTACAGTTTCAAGAACAGTTCCACCCATCATAAGAGTTACTTTACCTGGGATTTCTTTGTTAATGATATCGAGAGGGTCAAGGTTCTTAATGATAAGATCTAGGCGTGAAGCTTGTCCTGCCACTAATTTACCAACGTTCGCCTCAGCAACAACTCGTCCATCGATCGTAATTTGAGCTGATACGTGTGATGGAGTTTCAACAGTAGAAACGTTTTTAGCAAATACACTTACAGTAGCACGACCTTGAAGAGCGTCAGTTTCAAAACTTGGTGAAGAAGTCATTCTCACTAATTTTTGAACTTCAACGTTCATGGCCGTAGCAAGTCCGTTAACACTTAGATTAACCATTGCTTTTTCACCAGACTGAAGACGAGCATCGATCTGTGCAATTGGTTCAACCGTATCAAATTCTTTCACCATTAAGTGCTTGATGTTGCCAGAAACAGGTTTTTGGTTAAGGATGTCACCAGACAGAACACCTTTAAGATCTGTTCCTACACCACCCATGTTCTTCATTTTGAATTTCAATGAGAACGCTTCACCTGGCTGAATAATACCGTCATCATCTACACCTTTAAGTAGTAGAGTCTGACCATTGGAGAAAGCCACGATATCTAGCTTAGGATTCTTAACATAGTCTTCAAAAGTACCATTGAAGCTACCCATGTATGAACCTTTGTAAGCATTTTGATAAGTCGTTCTTGCTGACTCTTCAAACTTTTTATTGAAAGCAGCAATTAATCCGCGACCAAAAGCAATACGTTTCCCTAATTGAGTACCGACTGATTTACCATGTAATAAACCGAGAGTAACACCAACCTGGAATTGCTTCGCGAAGTGATAGTTCACATAATATTTGTATGATTCAATAAAAGCTCTACGAAAACCTGCTTGTAAATCATA
The DNA here is from genome assembly GCA_040377495.1 of Halobacteriovoraceae bacterium. GTDB lineage: Bacteria > Bdellovibrionota > Bacteriovoracia > Bacteriovoracales > Bacteriovoracaceae > JBEIOQ01. The sequence goes on along the minus strand of JBEIOQ010000066.1, from coordinate 1,386 downwards.
ACGAAGACCAGCATTATCGTTCACAACTTTATTGGCCAAACCTTGATATTGTGGTTTTTCCGGAGCTGGGCGATCCAACCATACTGCGAGAGCAGCTTTCTCATCATACCAAAGGGCCTTTGAGAAAACATATCGACCATCATCAAACCATAGATCAAACCAAGAAAGACGTTTTGTTTCTCCCCAAGTAGTAGCATCGTACTGAGAATAAACAGGGAAATCTCTCAACATTAATTGATCCATTTCGCGCTCATCACGAGCTTTAACAATATCATCAATCGATGAATAAACTCTTTGATCCGCTGGAACTAAACGAGCATAAGCGTTTGGTTCAGGGTTATAAACTCTGTTTGGAGGAGTCGCTTGGTTAGAAGGAACTACACCTGATGTTCCAGGAACAGCATCACGTGTTGCTTTATCAAAACGATTTCTCGCTTCTGAAGCACCATCGGCTTTACCTTCAGCATTACCTTTCGCAATACCTTCATTTAAACCTGATTCAATATACTGACCCATACCACTAATGGCTGCAGCACCAGCATTGAATTGAACACCATCATTTTCAGAGGCTTCATACATTTCGTGCATTCCGTGAGCATATCCACGGAAATAACCTTGAATATTACCGTTACCACCACCAAAGCGATCGGCCATACGGCGAGCAGAATCTACTCCCATATTACAAGCTTCCATCGCCTCAACTTTAGTATCACCAGAAATGTTCGGATCAATTTTCACCACTTCTTTACAGTAAGCATAAAGTGGCGGTTCAGTTTGGTTAAAGTTAATGTCAAGGCCATCGTATGGACTGACCTGAGCAAAAACTTGTGTCGCGGCCAGAAGGGCCAGCGGCAGAAGGACTTTTTTCATAAAAAATCTCCCTTGTTTTATGAGAACAAATAAATATAACGCACCTAAGTAATCTCATTTTGCGTAGATCACTGAAAAGTACTTTCAAGACTGCTCTTCGGGAACTATTCGGACTATCGTTTAGTGTACTTTAGCTTTTTACTAAGATTTGCCCAAATATCGTTAATTTAGCCGAGCGGCGGAGATTCTAAACCTTACTTGATAAAAAACAATCTTTTTTCATCAGGTATGTCAAAATAGTGAAGCCAACAGGAAGCACATCGATGGAAAACCGCTCTGGATGTTTGGTACCCATCTTGATATTACCCGATCAAAAGAACTGGAAATCCAGCTTCGTGAACAAAAAGCTTTTACAGATGCCGTTCTCGAAACCATTAATGTAGGTGTAGTAGTTTGTAATAATGATGGAAGATTACAACTCTTTAATAAGGCAACCCGGGAAATGCATGGTGTTCCTGAGGCTGATATAGCAGCGGAAAATTGGAGCAATTATTACCAGCTTTTTCAGGCTGACCG
>JBEIOQ010000078.1:0-11813 GCA_040377495.1 Halobacteriovoraceae bacterium | reverse complement strand
TATTAGTTTATCAAATCTTGAGAGAGTGATCAGAACTTGTTGAAACTAGGTAATTTATGACTAGCAGTTCTATAGGTCCAGATTATCCTTGAGCAAGTTTGTCAGAAATTTCTTTCATGATAAGCTTAGACTCTGGAGTGTTGAACTTATTTTGAATTTCGGGGATATAAACTGGCTTGTAATCGCTCAAATTTCTCTTCTTACAATCATAAATACGATCTAGCTTCTCTTGTAGATCCGTATTTAAAATTCTTTTTGTCTTGATCGCATTCTTAATTCCAGCCAAACCTTTCTTCGCTTCGGTCATGGTTCGATACTCGACTAAATCAGCTCCAGCTAGTAAGGCCATCACTGCGGCTTCTTCTGTAGTAAAACGATCAGCAATTGCTTTCATTTCCATATCGTCAGTGACAATGATTTTAGTAAATTTAGTTTCTTTTCTCAAAAATTCATAAGCGCTGGGGCTTAATGAAGTAGGAAGGATTGGGTCCAAACTATCAACTTGTAGATGTGCCATCATCATAAACTCAACTCTAGATTTTGAAGATTTAATAAAAGGTTGAATTTCATTTTGAATCAAGTCTTCTCTCGAAGTTTTTACAATCGGTAAATCATAATGTGAATCTTTCGTCGTGCCTCCATGTCCTGGAAAATGTTTAGCACAGGCCATAATTCCATGAGTTTGCAGACCACGAATAGCGGCACTTACAAACTTCTCTACTGTCTCTACATTATCCCCAAAAGAACGGTCCCCAATAACTTTATTCGTGGGATTCGTAAGAATATCGGTACATGGTGCAAAATCTAAATTCACACCACAAGTTTTTAGCTCTTCTGCCATAATACGATGAACTTCATAAACTAACTTCGGTGAATCTAACTTAGATAACTCCAACATTGCAGGGATTTGAGTGAAATGACTTCTAGTGCGGAAGACACGTCCACCTTCATTATCAATTGCAATGAAAAGTGGGTATTCGTCTCTTAAATTTTGAATTGAATTAATAAGTTCAGCTAATTGAGCTGGGTCCTTGAAATTGTGAGCAAAAATAATCACTCCACCAATATTCTCGGTTTGAATAAAATCTTTTTCTTCTTCGGTTAGTATTAAACCACTAACTCCAGTCATCACTAATTGACCAGCTTCCACCGCAATCTCCTGCTCTAACAATACGATTTATTTTACTATAGAAATACCTTGAGCAACCCACAAGAATTTTGAAAGTTCGAAGTTTTTCTTAAAATGAAAAAATGCTACTTGACCATTGAACTCAAGATTGTACTTGTACTCATTATCCTCAGAGATTCCATCATAAAAAATCCGCCCAAAACTTACCACTTCAGCAGGCATATTTTCCCATTGCAGTGACATATAGGGGTATGACTCCCAAATAATACCTAATTTCATAGAACTTTTAGGCTTCTTTTTTAACTCAAAGAGTATATTACTAAAACGTAGGCATTCTGGAATTTGGCTAAAAAAACAATATAATCCTTGGCTTTGCGGAAGTTTTTCCCTTTTAAGCCCATTCCATTTCTCTTCTGGACTCTCCATCGTAACTTCTAATTCTCGATTAGCAACATTAACCTTAATTTGAGTGAAATATTTTTTACCTTCTAACCAAACAGTATGTTGCGAAACAGTAGGTCTTATAACATTGCGTTTATTTTTTTTGCTATGGATAGATCCCATTTCAGAAACAGAAATTGTTTTTTCCAATAAACTCTTATCTTTTTTAGCGGGGTCACTGATTTTAACCATCGTGGAAAGTTTGTGTTTTTTTTCTTCGACCAGAATTTGTCTCTCGTAGGGAAGATCGCCTTGCTCATCCGTAAGTGTGAATTTGTCTTTAGAAGAGCTCAGTTCTGTTGTTACATCAGGGGCATGCCCAGATGAACAGGCCATCAATAATAATAGAGTCGATAAGCTCAGTATCATTTTCACTTAAGGAAGTCCTCAAACACTTTGTTCATATCAGACTCTCTCAACTCTTTAGATATTTTCATAGAAAGTCGATTGTCAGTTTCGAGATCAAGATTCATTAGCTGCATACCAACTTTATAAAGCTTAGTGCCCGGCTTTGAGGGATCAATGTAATCCATTACATAAACAACTCTAATCTTAGGAATAGAGAACTCTTCCTCATTAAATTCCAATAAGGCCTTCTCAAAATGAATATTTTCAAAAATAAATTTTTTTTCCAAATCACCAATAATAAATGATAAACCATTGATAGAAATATCTTGGATTCTAAAGTTTATTTCGTACGAAGTTTTTCCACCACTTTTAGTCTGATGTAGCATTTCTAAAAAGCTTTTGAATAACTTTGTTTGCTCGCCTCGCTTCGCAAGGTTAAGCACGTTAGTGGGAGGTTGGAAATCTTCGGGTAAATTTAAATGCAGTTTTACTTGGTGTCTTGGGAAAGTAGAAAGTCTAAAGTTTTTTCTTTTCTCAAATTTAAAAATTTTATCTGTTAATTTAATTAAATAAACATGATTCATTTTATCAAAGCTAAATTGACCAGAGAAAAAATACTGCAGCGTCTTTTGAGATGTTTGACCCAATACATTTAAGCCAAAGAGGACTTTTGGCTCTTTGGCATCTATTAAGGAAACTTCTAGTAAAGATTGATCTTTATTGAAAGCATGAGCACGAAATTCAAATTTTTCGTTACTGCCTTTAGACCAAACGACAACTTTTTCCCCCGACTTACAAAACTCGTTAAATCGACTGGCAACTTCGCCAGCGTTTAGGAGGGAAAATTGTCCTTCTTGGTTTTCGGCCATCCTCTACCTTATGACAATGTTGTCACTTGGCGAAGAAGCGAAATTGACTCCAACGCCATTCCACAACCTCTTACCACACATGTAAGTGGATCTTCTGCTAAAGAAACTGGAAGACCAGTTTTTTCTTTAATTAAGATATCCAGGTTGGCCAAAAGTGAACCTCCACCAGCGAGAATGATACCGTTATCGACGATATCTGCAGCTAGCTCAGGAGGAGTTTTTTCGAGACTGATCTTGATCGCCTCAATCACTTCTGAAATAGGATCAGCAAGAGCATCACGGATTTCATCTGAAGTAACTTCAATTGTTTTAGGAGCACCAGCGATAAGGTCACGACCTTTTACTTCATAAGTTTTAACTTCATCATCAAATGGATAAGCATTCCCAATAGAAATTTTAATCATTTCCGCTGTACGTTCACCAATTAGAAGAGAATATTTTTTCTTGATGTAAGATACAATTGCCTCATCGAATTTATCACCGGCTACGCGTACTGATTTAGAGTAAACAATACCGCCAAGAGAAATAACTGCAACTTCAGTAGTACCACCACCAATATCAACAATCATATTACCTGAAGGTTCTGTAATAGGTAATCCTGCACCAATAGCTGCAGCCATTGGTTCTTCAATCAAGTAAACTTCACGTGCTCCAGCCTGTTCAGCCGATTCTTTTACTGCTCGTTTTTCAACTTGTGTAATACCAAAGGGGATACAGATAATAATTCTTGGTTTGACTAGTTTAGAACCACTCATAGACTTTTGAATAAAATACTTAAGCATTGCTTGAGTTACTTCGAAGTCAGCAATTACTCCGTCTTTCATGGGACGAATTGCCTTAATAGATCCAGGCGTTCTCCCCAGCATCTCTTTGGCTTCTTTACCTACAGCAAGAACTTTTTGCTGCCCCCTAAAACCCTGGTGAACTGCGACTACTGATGGCTCATTCACGATGATGCCTCGATCCTTAGCATAGACCAAACAGTTGGCTGTTCCTAAGTCGATTGCCAAATCATTTGAAAACCAATCAAAAAATTGTTTGAACATTTTAAAAAATCCTTGTTTCTACCAGCGATAGTGTCGAATGGCTTCCCCACGAAGAGCGATATCCGCCATAATCTCAATCCCGAGTTCAATATGCTTATCTGTAAATTGTCTAAAAACTGAATTGGCTGATTTCTTTGTTTTGATACCACCACGCTTAAGCGGGCAATCTGAAACAAGAAGAAGAGCTCCAATATTTACCTTACTTGCGAAACCTGCCACAAAAAGAGCAGCACATTCCATTTCAACTGCAATCACTCTCTCTTCGTAAAGATTCTGCTTGAACTTATCATCGAACTCCCAAAAACGTAAATCAGTTGAATGCACCACACCTGTTCTGTAATCTTGATCATGCTCAACTAAAATTTGTGAAGCAAATTTTTGGATTTTAAAAGTAGGAAGCGCTGGTACTTGTGGTGGCATAAAGTGCGTTGATACAGACTCAGCTCTTATAGCACCTATAGGTAGAATAAAATCACCCACCTTGAGTGATGAATGGGTTGCGCCACACATTCCTAAAAAAAGAACCGCTTTGGGTTCAGCAACAGAAATTAATTCCATTACTAAAGCTGCCATGGCAGAACCGATACCAAATTCAACAATCGTTACTTTGGCTTTCTTAGAACTTGATGCTTTAAAAGCAGAACCGATGGTGTACTCAGAATCATCTAAGAGAGCATTAAATCTTTCAGTATAATAATGAAAATTTGTAAGAATAATTTGTTCTTGAAATTGATCGAGAGAATGACCTGTGTAACGTTCCAACATGTCACACGCGATTTTATATTTTTTCGCATTTCCGTATACACGACGACCACGAACTTCTTTTTGAGCCGGAGTCAGTTTAATTCGTGCTTTTCTAACAATTGTCTTTTTCACGCGAGTCGACGCCATAGGGAATTCCCTGTCCTAATATTATGAAATGACTACAATAAAATTTATCACCTCACTGCACTATCTACAAGTAATTTCAATGGTAGGACCGTTTTTACCTCCACCTCTTATTGCAGTGAGAAAAACTGGTCCGACAGTAATGTTTTTCACTTTTTTGAAATCTATCTGCTATGATAAAATGGTTTTTATCTACCTCAATGAGGAATCTTATGTCTGAAAAATCGAAATTTCCCGATCGTTTCATTACAACTCAATTCGTTTCCTACATTAAGGACACGGAAATTGCCGCTGTGGTAGAGAGTCTGGCCAATACTATTGAACAAAAGTACGGTGGCCAGGAACTGTATGTCATTTGTGTCTTAAAAGGTTCAATGATCTTCACTGCTGACCTAATTCGTAAACTTAAAACGGTCAAAGTTTACCTCGATTTCGTCAAATATAAGGCGGTTGGAAGAGATACTGAGTCAAGCGGGACGATTTGTCTGACCAAAGACATTTCAGTCAACCTTCATGATAAAAATGTTCTCATCGTTGAGGAAATCATCGACACAGGACGTGCACTCTCTTTCTTAAAAAATAGAATTCTTCAAACTGAACCAAAGAGCTTGGAAATCATTTCACTTTTTGATAAACCCTACAAAAGAGCTGTTCCTATTAAGGCCGACTTCATAGGCAAGAAAATTGATGACCAATTCATTGTTGGGTATGGTCTCGACCTCGAAGAATATGGACGAAATTTGCAAGATATTTACTTTTTAAAGTATCCTAACTAACTTATTATTAGTAAATTGTTCAATAATTTAAAACTGGAGTAAACATGGGCGCAGGACGTAAAAATCAAACAATCAAAATGAACAGAAAGAAAGCTCAAGCTAAGAAAAAATCAAAAATCAAAGAAGCGATTAAGAAATCAAAAGCTTCAAAAGCAAGTAAGGCTAAGAAATAGTAAAAAAGGACCGAATTTCGGTCCTTTTTTTAATTTATCGTTTCAACTTCACCTTTCGTTATTTTATTCAATACTAAGTCCTTCAACCAAACTCCATCTTGCAATATCCACTTGCCAGTAAGACCTTGCAACTCCTTAGGAGATTCTAGGAAACTAGAAAGGTCACCACGGTCTTCAATTTTTTTCTGGATGATGAGATCAAAAGCGACACTCATGGAGTCGTACGCTAAAGTCTCCAATAACTTGGGATAAACTTGATATTTTTCAAAAAACTTTTTCCCAAAAGTTCCATCAAATTTAGAACTATCCTCTGCTACCAGGTTAATACTTCCAATCTTTGGTTGATTCTTTCTCAACAAATCAGAGCGCCAGCTTGGTCCTCCAAAATATTTTAAATTATTAGCATCATAGTAGTTAAAGATGGGCATAATTTGTAAGGCTTCATTAGGATAAGCCGGCAAGAAAACCCAATCAAAATCCACTATCGGGTTTAAGATTTGTAAGCGTTTAATCGATTTGTTTTTTTCGTGAGAATAGACTGAAGAAAGATAATCTAACTCTTCTTTTCTTTCTTTCGTGAATTTTAGAGAAAGCATTTTTTCTACGGAATCACGAAAATCAATGGTATCTTTTTTATAAGATTGAACTTCCGTAATACTAAACCCTTTAGATTCTGCTACACGGAAAAACTCATTCACATAAGCTTCACCTAATCCCGTTTCAGGATAAAATAAACCTATTCTTTTACCAAAATTTTTAATCATTGTTTCACTTAATAAAGCAGCAACTTGTGATTCAATTGAACCCGTAACTTCAATGAGAAATTTATCTTTCATTTCTTTGGCGAGATTGATCGGAGAAAGAGAAATAAAAACAATTCCTCTTTTTTTCGCTTCTAAATATTCTTCTGCAGCTTCATCTGGAAACAATCCACCAATGATAACTGAAACTTTGTCCTGATCAATAAGTTCTTGTACTCGTAGGGCCCCCACAACTCCTTGTGCCTGAGAATCTTTTGTGTGTAAAACAACTTTAGAGTCTTTAAAAAGTTCACTTAAAGCAAGCTCAATCCCCATCATGGCCTTACGACCAAAGGACTCCTTATCACCGCTTAAAGGCAAAATGACTCCTAACGAATGTCCGTCAAAATCTGCCAGATTAATTTCTGCATGATCGATATTTTTTAAGGCCATTTCTATTTCTGGTTGTGGAGGATAATGTTTTTCCAGCCATGTTAAATGATCCTTGGCTTTTTCTTTTTCCCCATGAGCGATAAAGTTTTGGGCTTCAATATATCCCAAATAACTAACGGCGACAGAAGATTTACCTTCGAATTTCTCTAGAATTCGGGTTTTTTCTGAAGCACTAAGTTTCATATAACGTTCAGAGAGCTTTTCCATTTGTGGAGAGGTTTTAAGTTCAGGAAAAGTTTTAACAGTAGCTAATAAATCGACCAATGCTTCCATAATCTCATCAGGTTTATTTAGTTGAGTGGCCAAAGCCAAATGGAGGTTATGATACTTTTTTAATTCTTGATCTGATAATTGTTGGCTTTCTATTTTTGAAAACTCACTAAAGGCTTTTTCATATTTATTTTGTTTGAAGTGAGTACTCGCAATATTGAGATAAATTTGCGCTCGTATGCTCTCATCTTTTTCAACAGTAGAAAGAGCTTTATTAAAACTTTTTTCAGCTTCTTTGTAGTGTCCATCGGTGAATTCGATGACACCTTGTAAATTATATTTCAAGGACTGCTCAGACTGGTTGAGTCCTTTATCATCAAGTTTTACAAGTTCGCTTACAGCGCTTGCTGTTTCACCTTTTTTAAATACTTCTTTAATCTTCTCTATTTTCGTTAAAAATTCTTGGCCATAAAGACCCTCTGGTGTGGCCCTTTTTGTTTTAGTGGCACAAGAAAATAAAAAAAGAGAAAGACAGATTAAATTTAACCATTTCATGCAACCGATATCCTTAGGCTATAGACTAGAAGTATTGTAGCAGAAGAGGTAATGGGATTGGAGGAATTTCAGGGGGAGAAGAACTCTCCCCCTGCGTTAGTTATTGAAAAATATTTTTAACTTTTTCAAAGAATCCTTTAGAGAGAGGATTAGAACTAGTTTGCTCAAGTTCTGCTAGGCGTTCAAAAAGATCTTTTTGCTCCTTAGAAAGCTTAGTCGGAGTTTCCACCTGTATTTGAATAATTTGATCACCAAAACCATATCCTCCAAGCTTTGCCATCCCTTTATTCTTTAAACGCATTTTTTTCCCAGATTGTGTTCCCGGTGGAATACTCAGGCTTACTCGTCCATTAATCGTAGGGACTTCAATATCTGCACCTAAAGCAGCTTGAGAAAAACTCACTGGAACATCGCAAATAACATCAAATCCATCTCGTTTGAAAAAATCATGTTCTTCAATTTGAATTAAAACAAAAAGATCACCTGCCGGTCCACCATGCGCACCTGCATCGCCTTCACCTGAAAGTTTTAATCGCTGGCCATGATCAATTCCCGCAGGAACTTTTACCATTAAATTTGATTTTTTCTTTTTCTTACCTGTACCATGACATGATCCACACGGATCTTTAATCATTTGACCTGAACCATGACATTTAGGACATGTCTGGCTCATCATGAAAAAGCCTTGCTGACGACGAATCTCTCCATGTCCTTGGCAGAAATCACAAGTGGTTGGTCCTGAACCTTTTTTAGCTCCTGAACCATGACAAGTATCACACTCTACACTGCGACCAATAGAAATCTCTTTTTCAATTCCAAAAGCAGCTTCAGTAAAATTTAAAGTTAAATTCACTTGTAGATCATCACCCACAGAAGCTCTGGATCGACGTCCACCACCACCGCCGCGACGACGTCCGCCACCACCTAAAATATCACCAAAGATATCACCAAAGATATCACCTAAATCTCCAAAATCTCCTTGTTGGAAACCACCAAAGCCTCCACCACCTTGCTCAAACCCAGCATGACCCATTTGATCGTAACGAGCCTTTTTATTGTCGTCCAAAAGGACTTCCGCTGCCTCAGAAGCCTCTTTAAATTTTGCTTCCGCTTCTTTGTTATTTGGATTGCGGTCAGGGTGGTATTGCATCGCCAGTTTGCGATAAGCTTTCTTAATATCTTCTTTAGAAGTTCCTTTTGTAATTCCTAGAACTTCATAATAATCACGTTTAGTACTCATGCTCATCCCTGTATATGGAAAAGGCCCTAACCATTAAGTTAGGGCCATTTTCTCAAAAGTATTCAAATTAAAATCGATTAAACTTCTTTATAATCAGCATCTACCACATCATCATCTTTCTTTTTTGATGAGTCAGTATTAGCGTTACCTTGAGCTTGTGCTCCAGCATCACCTTGAGCTGCACCAGCTCCACCTTGAGCGTACATTGCTTCGGCCATTTTATGAGAAGTATTTTGTAGTCTTTCCGTCGCAGCCTTGATGTCGTCCAAATTTTCAGAAGTTAATTTCGTTTTAGCTTCTGTAATCGCTGATTCAAGTTCTTCTTTATTTGGAACTTTATCTGCATTTTCCTTCATCGCTTTTTCAGTCGCAAAGATTAAACTATCAAGGTTATTTCTTGCATCTACCACATCACGACGTTTTTTATCAGCATCACGGTTTTTCTCTGCTTCAGAAACCATACGTTTGATTTCTTCCTCGGATAAACCTGACCCTGAAGTAATTCTAATATCCGTCGACTTACCTGTAGCTTTATCTAATGCAGTAATATGCACGATACCGTTAGCATCAATATCGAATGTTACTTCAATTTGAGGAACTCCTCGAGGAGCTGGAGCAATTCCTGCAAGCTCAAAACGACCTAAGGTTTTATTATCAGCAGCAAATTCACGTTCTCCTTGAAGTGCGTGAATTGAAACTGCCGGTTGATTATCTTGGGCAGTAGAGAAAACTTGCGATTTTTTAGAAGGAATCGTGGTATTTTTCTCAATGATTTTAGTAAATACACCACCAAGAGTTTCAATCCCTAGAGAAAGTGGAGTTACATCTAAAAGAAGAACATCTTTCACGTCACCAGCAAGAACACCGCCTTGAATAGCTGCACCAGCGGCCACAACTTCATCTGGGTTTACACCTTTAGAAGGTTCTTTGCCGAAAATTTCTTTTACTTTCGCCTGAACGATTGGTGTACGGGTCGCACCACCAACTAAGATCACTTCATGAATTTCGTTGAGTGAAAGACCTGAATCTTTAATCGCTGTCTTACAAGGACCAACTAGGTTGTCGATAAGATCAGAGATAAGAGATTCAAATTTAGCACGTGTTAAGTTTACGTTTAAGTGCTTAGGTCCTGAGGCATCCATCGTAATAAATGGAAGGTTTACATCTGTTTGGGTTACAGAAGAAAGCTCATGTTTTGCTTTTTCAGCAGCTTCTTTTAAACGTTGAAGCGCCATATGATCGTTCTTAAGATCAATACCTGTTTCTTTTTTGAATTCAGCCGCTAACCAGTTAATGATTCGGTAGTCAAAGTCTTCACCACCAAGGAATGTATCACCGTTAGTTGCTTTAACTTCGAATACACCGTCAGTTGAAATTTCTAGAACTGAAACGTCAAATGTACCACCACCTAAGTCGAAAACGGCGATGTTTTTATCTTTTTTCGTATCTAGACCGTAAGCTAGAGCTGCTGCTGTAGGTTCGTTGATAATACGCTTAACATCTAAGCCAGCGATACGGCCTGCATCTTTTGTTGCTTGTCTTTGAGCATCGTTGAAGTAAGCTGGAACAGTAATAACTGCTTCCGTCACTTTTTCTCCTAGATAATCTTCAGCAGCCTTTTTTAGTTTTTCTAAAATTTTTGCTGAAACTTCTTGAGGTGAATATTCTTTGCCTTCAACTTTTACCCAAGCATCACCATTTTTATTTGCGATAATTTCAAAGGGTGCTACTTCTTTAAATTTTGAAACTTCTTTATCGGTTGCTTTACGACCAATGAGACGTTTAACACCAAAAAGTGTTTTCTTTGGATTGGTAACTGATTGACGTTTAGCTACTTGTCCAACCAAGTCTTCTCCATTGTTAGCAAATCCAACAATTGAAGGTGTGGTATTATGTCCTTCAGCATTCGCAATAATTTTATATGCCCCATTTTCCATAACAGCGACACACGAGTTAGTTGTCCCTAAGTCAATTCCAATAATCTTTCCCATAAAATCTCCTTTGTATTATTAACTTTAATTATTTTGCTACAGTTACTTTCGCTGCTCTGGTTAAGCGGCCATTTAAAATATATCCCTTCTGCTGAACAGAAATGATCTCGTTCGTTTTTTTACCTTCAGCTTCGATTTGTCCTAAAGCTTCGTGAAAATTAGGATCAAATTCACCATCTGTTTTCACTTCGGTTAGACCATTTTTCATAAGCACATCGCTAAATTGTTTCTTCACCATATCTACTCCGAAAACAATATTTTTAACCTTCGGATCTTGGTCCATTTTCAACATATCCATAGTGCGCTCAAGATTATCCACTACATCCAAAAGGTCACGAATTAATCTTTCAGAGCCAAACTTTGCAATGTCTTCTTTCTCACGTTGCATGCGTTTACGAGCATTTTCCATCTCAGCTGCTACATAGTAGTACTTTGATTTCCAATCGATTTCTTCCGCTTTGGTCGCTTCCACAGAGGCCGCTCCGGCCTCAGTTTTCTCTACTTTTTCTTCATTGTTAAGATCTTGATTTTCCATTGTAACTAGTCCTTAAATCGTGGGCCCTAAGCCATTTCTTTTCTAAGATGGGGTGATAAATTTGAGTGTCAAGATTATGGCGAAGAATATTAAAGTGAAAAGGCTTTTTATGTGATTTTGAGCTCTAAAATGAGACTATCTAAGAGCAGATAACCCTTTGCATTCAAACGAAAAATTTCATTATCTATGGTTGCCAATCCTCGTCCAGCCCAAGATTCACAACGCACTTGATTATAATCACTTAAATCACGAAGACTTAGACCCAAGTTGGTCCGCAGGGCAAGGTATATCTCTTCCAGCTTCATTTCATCAATCCCGAGTAACTCAGTTTCAAAGAGCGGTTGTGACGTTTTCCACTTATAGCGAAGAGCTTTATCTTTGAGACGAAAATAACCGGTAGCAGAAGGCCCCAAAGCCGC
>JBEIOQ010000033.1:0-20836 GCA_040377495.1 Halobacteriovoraceae bacterium | reverse complement strand
CTGCATACCAGGTACCACTACTACCGCCGTTACCCGGACCGTACATCATATAGGCTTGAGTGGTGGTTGGAGCGGTAGCTCCTGACCAAAGATACCAGCCAGCAGTCGTATAGCGCATTTGACTCATTCCTGCGTGTTGAGCCGGTTGCATTGCGAGATTGAGTTCAGCATAAGTTGGTAGGCGCCAGTCATAAAATCCATTCAGATATAAACGGTGGCAGATGTCTTTGGAGTCAACATCTGTTCCAGCTCCATTGGCATAGGTATCATCGCGGTCAGTAGTGAAGGCCTCTAAAGTAACTCCGTCTGAAGCGAGCACTTTACGTGGGTCACCACCAGTAGCACTATCCCAAACTGCTTGTGACCAAGTTTGAGCACTTAAGCCAGAGAAGGTCCAAACGAGTCCACTGGCTCCTCCGTCCACACATCCACCTTTGGTTGAATCAGTGGCAAATGTACCTGCAATACGACAACGAGAGTTGATTCCTATAGCGGCAGTTTCTAAATCGTTAGAGTAGACGGTGGTAAGAACAATGTTGTTGCCTTTATAATTGGCAGTCGCTGTCGCTCTTAAACGAAATTTTTCCCCTGGTTTATCATAAGCAAGGCGAGGGAATGAAGCGAGACCATTAACGGCAGTTACCGTAATGTAATTTCTTGCAATCATAATTCTATTATCTTCATTATTAGCAGCAGTACCGTATTGCAGTAATCTTCCTGTTCCACCAGTGGCATCAGAGGCAGGAACTACGGTTAATGTCACTGATGTGGTGTCTAATAAAAGTGGTCCTGCACCACTTGCGTCGACCACTTTAACTTCTGTGGTATTCGCAAATTGCACACCGGAACCCGCACATGGCCATCCATTTCCAACATCATTGGTTATCGTTCCCCCGTTTCCGTCTGCACAACTAGAAGCATATGCTGGTTGAGTTTTAAATTGCAACGCTGCCGGAGCATCTCGGCGAACACAAAATACTGGATAATTTGCAGTTCTTACAAACTGCCAAAAATAGCCTCCAGCTTGTGAGCCTGAGCCGTGGGCCATGGTATCATCCGATGCATAACTCGAACTAGTCCAGTGATAGGTGTTGGTTGGATAGTTGAGATAAGTGAATGCCGCTTTTCCAGCAAGATCTAAATTATAAATTGCTTGTCCAATCGCAGGTAAAAACCAGTCTGATTGTCCTGATTCTTGCAATGAGTGACAGTAATTAATAGAAGAAGCATCAAAATTACTTGTTGGTAGTTTGCTCGGATCATAATCTTTTGTACGACCATCATCTTCACTATCTTGAGTTCCCGCATTTCCTGCAGGGTTGGCCTGATCCCAAATAGCGTCATGCCAATTCATACTTCCAGCTGAAGCAGCACTATAAATAACTCCTGTGGTTGTATCTTTACAACCTCCAACTCCGTTAATCCAAATTCCTCCAATCGCTTTACAGCCTGCATATGGATAAGTTTGATTGATGGTAATTGAGTTGGAAGTGACTGAAGTTAAACCTGTCGCTGATGCTGTAATTTGAATAGATTCAGGTAAGGTATAAACGAGGTTAGTGAAGGTCGCAACTCCAGCAGTCGCAGCTAATGTAATAGTGGCTCCACATGAACTGGTTACACCTGTGGCAGCATTGAAGTAACAAAATTGCCCTGTCCCATTATGGGAAAGTGTAATCGTTGCGGTCGAAGTTGGATCTACCGAGTTGGTTGAGTCTGCCACTTTAACGACCAGTGGAGTTTCAAAACGAGCATAGGTACCAAAACCTTTTGTTGGAGCAGCAGGTTGCTGTGTAATTAAAAGTTTGGTTGGAGCAGAACGACGTACACAACGAGCATAGCGCGCATCTGTTTCCCAATATTGCCCAAAACTTCCGGCAGCTCCCCCTAAATTTCCAGCAAGAGCGTAGGTCCCATCATAATTTCCAGTCCAAATAATGGCGTTACTATTTTTTAAGTAGGTAGCAGGAAAATAAGTAGTAAAGGTACTATAAATTTCTGTGTAAGTTGGTAAGCGCCAATCTGTAAGGCTGGATTCTGATAAAGTATGACAATAAGAAGCCGCATTGTTATCGGTTGTCATTGTACCATACATATCCATGGTAAGGCCCTTAGCTGTTTCCCAAGCTTCAGGAGCAGAAGAACCAGAGTCTCCAAATTTCCAAACAGCTTGGTGCCAGTTCAAGGTTGATCCGCTAAGTGCTGACCAAATTAATCCTGTGGATAAATTTTTACATCCACCTTCAGTGGTGGTCCAAGAAGCATCGTTAACTAAACATTGGGCGGCCAAAATAACTGACCCCACATCAAAGCTAGAGGAAGTGGCAGAAGTTAAACCAGCACTTGTCGCTTGGATGGTAACTCCATTTTCAGCAGTGTCGTATCCAATATTGGTAAAAGTAGCCACACCTGATACTGCAGATAATGTTGTCCCTCCAGTTAAAGCTCCCGTTCCTGCTAAACGAGCAAGAGCGATAGAGTTGGTGGCCGAAGTGACAAGGTTACCGTAGGTATCTTGTACTTCTACTACCGGTTGGGAAGAAAAAGTACCACTAGTATTCGCACCACCAGGTTGAGTCGAAAAACTTAGTTTGGCCGGAGCACCTGGTGTTCCTGTCGCCGAAAAAGAAACTTGAGTGGTCGTTCCCGAAGGAATAGTCGCAGAATAAGTTTGTTGACCAGCTCCTATTTGTCCACCAAGTTTAACAATACATTCTGCTTCACCACTGGCATCTGTCACCACTGGTTGCGCAGAAATAATTTGTCCACCACCAGTGAGAACGGCAAAGGTAACGTTCACACCAGGAACGACAGTTGTTGCGGCATTGATCACTCTTACTTTTAAATTAGAAGCAAGATTGGTTCCTACTTGGCCAGATTGATTATTACCACTAACAATTAAAATTTGATCAGGGACTAAGGCCAAAGACACAGTTATGGTTCCAGTGGCAGCAGTTGTTTGGACAACGTTGTAGCCAGAAATGCTGGCAAGTTCTGCTTCTGATATTTGTGCCTGAATGGTTCCTGAACCTGTAGAAGCCGCATTGAAGTCAATTTTTGGACCTGGGTCACCATCAGTTCTAGTGATATTTGCTGAACCTAATGTTCCAGTAACCGACCAGCTTGCATCGACTTCACGAATAATTGAACCAGTTGAATCCACGAGCACCGCTCTCAGTTGATAAAGATCTCCAACTGTAAGTGAAACGTTACCTACGACAGTGGTTCCACTTTGAGTGAAAATTTTTAAACGAGCTGATTCTGGTGGCGGAGCAAAAGTTGGAATGGGAGTGAGAATGGGAGTAATACCAGCTAAACTATTTAAAGCAGTTCCATCACTTCCCACGCACGCAATGAAAAACAATTGCAGTGATAGCAATTGCAAAAAGCGAATGAGAATTGAGAAATTTGCTTTGAATCCGTTCAAGTAAAAAAACTCCTTATAGGGCTTTTCGATCTTTTTAAAATAAAAATTTAATGATTTTGATTTTTTATTACTTTAATTTTAATGGCTTAACTGATCGGAACATTTTGAAACATAAAGAGGACCTTATTTTAATAACTTAACAAGAGTTAAGAAAGTTGGCAGAAAACGAAAATGCCCATTTTAGTTGATAGAGTAGATCGGAAAAAGAAGATCCTTAAATTTCAAATTAGTTTATCCGATAGGTTAGCGGATAACTTATGGAGTAAGTTTATGAAAAAATGGATTTTCTTACTGCTTATACCTTTTCAGGTACAAGCACTTCAACTCGAGATTCGCTCATCTCATGACGGTGCTGCCGTTTTCGAAATGAAAGATGAAGAAAAAATTCTTTTAGGTAAAACTCCACTTAAATTGGATCAATTCGATAATCAAAACTCACGCTTATTAGTGGTGGAAAAGAAAGGTTTTGTGCCGGTTTATTTTCCTGTTTCTAATAAACTGACAGATCATGTAGTAAGTAAAATTAAGTTAGTAAAAATTAATGAATGGGAACCAGACAGTCTTAAATATGAACTTTCACAAAAAGCGGAAGCAGTCGTAGATGACATTTTGTTAGCTCAATTTTTGCTGGATCAAAGAAGAACCGCGGAAGCAACCGTCAAATTAGATGAATTGAAGGCCAGCTATCCGGATAATGTTTCTATCGGAATTATTTATGCCAACTCCCTTTTACTTCAGGGAAAAGTGCAAGAAGCGAAGACCTATTATGAGGCCTTACTAAATCGTATTCCAGATGAAAGAAAAGTTTTAAAGGATATGGTCACCAAAATGTTCAATAACCTTAAAAGGAAGTCATAGTTATGGGCGCCTTAATTGTTGGATCACTCTTATCTGCTTCAATTTTGATTGGAGCCTTTCTTTACTCAAAATCTGATATCTTGCTCTTTATTAACGTGGAAGGTATCGCCATCGTATTAGGAGGAACTCTCTCCATTATGATGATGGGAAACAGATTTGGAGATTTAAAAATGCTGGTGAAGCATTTTAAAGATCTAGTGGTAAAGAAAAGACGTAGTGATGAAATTCGCGCAGAAATTTTAGAAATTTCTCGTCAAATTGATAGCGGAAAAATTCCCACCAAAAGTAGCTATCCTTTTCTAACCAAATCTCTGGGCTGGTTATCTGCAGGAGTGAAAGGCGAGGCATTGGAAATCCTGCTGATGGACGGAGCAAGACTCGAAATCGAAAGATTACAAAGTTCTGTCACTATTCTTTCTAACGTGGCAAAATACCCGCCCGCCTTGGGAATGATTGGTACAGTTTTCGGGATCATCGGGATCTTCAACGGTCTGGGAAATGCAGAAGCTCAAGCTATGCTTGGGGTTAACCTGGCTTTTGCGATGACTGCAACTTTGTATGGTCTCGTCACTGCAAACTTCATGTTCTCTCCCCTTGCAGAATTAATGAACCAGGCTGCGGAAGAAGAAGAAAAATTATTAATGATGATTGTTGATACAACTAAACATTGGTCAGAAAGCAAAGGAACGTTCTTTATTACAGAACATACTGGATTATATGATGAAGCAGCTTAAGCATAATAAGTTCGCACGTAAAACGAAAAGACACGGTGGCGATCACTCATCGTGGGCCGTTTCTTACGTGGATATGCTTACACTTCTATTATGTTTTTTCATTATCTTTTTTAGTTTTGATAAAACTCCAAAAGTTAAAAAAGAACTTTCAGTGCTAGATAAAATTTCTTCTTACTTTGATCCTAATGCCAACAAAGGAACGACAGGTGTCGGTTACGGCCCTGGAAATGGTGGTGGTGCTGGATTAGGTGAAGGAAAGGGGACAGGCTCTGGTACTGGTGTTCACTCTGGTAAAGCTGAAGGAAAAGTGGATGGGCATTTTGTGGCAAAAGGTGAAGGTCAAGGTGGAAATGGTGGAGAATCACCAACTCCTGCTCCCGATAAAGCAAAAGGAAAGGGCTGGTCTACTATTGGCCAGATGGTAAAGGACAGACAACACCTGGAAGAAGGGCAGCATGCTGTTCCTAAAGGATTTGCGGAACTTTCAAAAATCGAGAAAGAGTTAAAAGATCAAAAATTACAAATGAGCTTCAAACAAAAAGCGATCGTGGTGGAATTCCCCCATGTATCATTTTTTGATTCTGGTTCGACAAAACTGAATCAGAGTGGAGGAACGACAGTTGATTTTCTCATTAAAGTTTTAGATCCATTCAAAGAGAAGATAAAAATTAAAGTTCAAGGCCACACAGATCCTCGACCTCTAACCGTTAAGAAAGTGAACTACTCTGATAACTGGGAGCTTTCTGTACTGCGAGCGACTTCTGTTTTAAAAGTTTTTTTGCAACATAATTTCACACCAGATCAGTTAACCGCTGAAGGTTTTGCTGATACTCAGCGAGGGATTGCATCGGAAAATGAAAATCATGCAAATTTACGAAGAATCACTCTTTTAATTGAAGAAAAATAAAATTTTCATTAAGATAAGGTAATGCTTAGGTTAATACCATTCATTGCCTTATTACTTGTTGTAAATGCTCAGGCTTTTACCTATAAAAAACATTCACTCAGTGCTCTTGGGGGAATGTACTCTTTTAGTTCACCCACATCCTCTTTGAGTGGTTTTGGAGCTTTAGATTTATCCTACTCTTATCGCATTAAACCCAAGTGGGATTTGCAAGTTAATTTTGCCAACACCTTGTCGAGCTCTTTTTCCACGGTTATTTGGGGAGTGGATGGTGGTGCTAACTACTGTTTTTTTAATTGTATGGCCAAGGTGGAAGACATCGATTCGATCTTAGAAATCATCGATTATAAGCGTTCTGGACTCAAAGGTGGATTTGGTATTGGTCAAAGAACATTACAGTTGATTGGTTCTTCTGTTGCCTACTCAGGTCCTTATCTCCGACTAGAATACTTGTACTTTAAAAGTGAAATCTTCAAGATCTTAGGACGCTTCCAATATTCTATGTTTGTCTCAGGAACAAAGTCTCTCGATATCCGGACAATTTCAGTCGGTGTTGAGTACGATTTATAATCGAATCTTCGTACTGTCTAATTTTTTTTCAACTAGGTTAAAATTTCGTAAACTTTATTTTCACTTTAGACGATAGGCATAGTGATAGTAACCATATTCCACGGATTGGAAAGGTATCGCATGCGCAAATTTATTATTCTTTTGACGTTAATCTTGTCTGTCACACAAGCTTTTGCCAAAGATGAAAATATTCGTTTAATGGTCAATAGCTATCTGGTAGAGCAGGCTAAAAGTCACATCGAACAAACCATACCTCAAGGTCAGTACAGTTTGATGATTAACACTGAGCTAAGTCATTCGAAGCTCAATGATTTTGAAAACGCAAGTTTCTCTATGCCTATGGGTAGTACTGTTACGGCAAAAGAAATCGGCATGGACTCGCAAGTTGATATGACTAGATATCTTGATGCTATTAAAAAAATTGATGTTCAATTAAAATTTGCCTCTCATATTTCTCCTGAAATCAGACAACTTGTGCAAGATGATTTAAAAACGATTCTTTACTTTGAAGAAGGTCGTGGTGATCGCATCATGGTGAGTGATTTGCCTCAAACGATTGCTTTAAACTGGGATGAAGATAAAAAACAAATCTCCCAAGTTAATTTTGGTGTGTCTACTTTATTAACAGATGTGAAAAAACTTTCATCAATGGAGATGACCGGTATCATCGTTATGTTTGGTATTATCCTGGCAGCAGGAACAATCTTCGCAGGGATGCAGTTCTTTGGTGTGACTTTCGGTAAAAGTACCAGCGCTTTAGTGAAAGCGGTGGAAACCATGTCGGAGTCAAAAGGATCAGCTGCGCCCACACAAGCTCAAACACTTAATGCAGTGGCCGCAGGAAAAGAGGCTCAAATGTCTCATGATTACACAGGACCAGTTGATCGTGGATATCAGCAACAATTTTTTAAGAATGTGGATAAAGAAACGATGCTCATGTTTACTCAAGACTGTTTAGAGTCAGATCAATTTGTAACGGTTCCACTCTTTCTTATGACACAAGTCCTGGAAGATGAAAAATCAAATTACATTGAGCTGGCTTTACCTAAAAACTACTATGAGGAAAATATTTCAAAAAGTATTCTTTTCTCAAGTGCTGAAATCGAAAGTTTATTGAAGAAGAATTACATTAACTATAAAAAATGTGCAAGATCAGAACTGTCCCATATTTTAATGAAGATGAATCATTTTGAATTACAAACGTTCTTCTCTCAGTTAGAGACGAAAGATCTTCTCATTGCCATCAGTCACCTTTTACCGATGAAGCGTGAGCGTTACATGATGATGATGGATATTGAAACTAAATTTAACCTAGCAACTTTGAGCCATGAAAATATGCAAGGCGCTGAAGTGAAGGCTGTGGAAGATAAATTAAAACAGAAAACGATGAAAATTTTGAACGAGAATGCGCTTAAGACAGAGTCGGTGCAGTTCAAGCATCTGGAAAGTATCTTCTTATCAGTGAATAGTTTTGAAGAAGATGAAATATTCTTTGCCAAGTCTCAAGAGTCGCATACGAAATATCGTTCAATCTTAAGTCTATTGGATAATCCTGAGTCATTCTGGATTGAAGCCAATTTAAGTACTGTGGCCCATGCCTATTTTGGCTACTCAGACAAAATCGTGAACAAACTTTTAACTAAGTTTGATGGTAAGCAAAAAGAATGGCTTAAACATTTTATTGGTCAAGCGGTGAAAGTGAAAATGAGTTTTAACCATCAAGAATGTGTTAATTCTAGACAACACTTTTTGCAATTTTGCGAAGAATCCAGTAAAATAGTTAAGGTAGATAATGTTATTAACTTAAATAAAGCGGCATAAAAGATTTAAATTATGTTCAAGAAACTTCTCTCACTTTTTGGTGCTCAAGATAAAAGACGTTCTGCCCGTGTTCCTGTTAAGGCCCTGGACAACGTTATGCTTTTTATTGATGGTCATGGTTACCATCTTAAAAACATGTCGAAAGAAGGACTCGGTATTATCGATGAGGGCCAAGCCACTTTTAAAATTGGACAAAAATTGAAAGGTGATCTGGAAATTTTCATGGAAGAGCGCTGTGGTTTAGAATTGAAAGTGGTGCGAAATTCTGATGGTATAGTAGGGCTACAACTAACTTCTGTTCATGCCGATTATGGTCGTTTAGTGAAAAAAATAACAGGAAATATGGCCTAAGCAGTTATTTTAGTCTGGTGCATTTTGTCCCCATTCAAATCTTAACATAATCTTGATAGTTGACCCCTTGTTGATCGCTCTACTCTTCGTTACCTTGTTTTTATGAGGTAATTATGTGTAAGTTCTCCCTAAGTCTAGCTTTCTGTCTCTCCCTACTCAGTATCAGCTGTACTAAGAAAGCTGCGAACGTCAAAGTTTATCAAAATAAAGGATCAGATACACTGGTCAACCTGGCGCAAGCGTGGGCCGAGCGATATCGTTTGAAAAATGACCACGTGGCCCTCGCAGTAACTGGTGGAGGCTCCGGAACAGGAATTGCTGCCCTCTTAAATAATACGGTTGATTTGGCCAACTCTAGTCGTTCTATTAAAAAAGAAGAAATCATTAAGGCGAAAGAAAATACTGGCAAAGACGTAAAAGAATATGTCGTTGCACTGGATGCTTTGGTGGTTTTTGTTCATAGAGACAATCCATTAAAAGAAATTTCTTTAGAAGAGTTAGCCTGTATTTACGGTGGTGAAGGGGATTGTGAATCTTGGGACCGTGTTAATACGGTGGTGCCAGGCTGTCAAAAAAATCAAATCATTCGTGTTGGACGTCAATCCAATTCTGGAACATACCAATATTTTCGTGAAGTGGTCTTGGGAAAGAAAAAAGATTTCCGCTTAGGCTCCATGGATATGAATGGTTCTAAAGAAGCAACGGATCTGGTGGAGCATACTCCTTGTGCCATCGCATATTCGGGATTGGGCTATGTGACTAATAAAGTAAAAGCACTTTGTATTTCTATTAAAAAAGGGGAGCCATGTATTGAACCAAGTAAGGCCAATGCTCAAAGTAGAAAATACCCACTTTCTCGTGCTCTCTTTATGTACACTCTAGGTGAGCCTGTTTCTGATATCAAAAACTATTTACAGTGGATCGTTAGTGATGAAGGACAAAAATTAGTAGAAGAATTAGGTTTTGTGACTGTGCCAAAACAACAGGAGAGTTTATAATGAATTTAACTGATGTTACACAAAAAAGAGGAGCTATTTCTGATATGGAGAAGTCAAAAAACAATGTAAAAGAAATTCTTCGTAAAAAAAGAAATGTTATTAGTTCCGAGAAAATGATTGAAACGTTTATCTTTCTTTGTGGTATAAGCTCAATCCTTTTTATCTTCAGCATATTTGTTTTTATTTTTAAGGAAGCCTATCCTTTTTTATCCACTCGGTTTGAACTAAAAGAATTTTTTCTAAGTCCACAATGGATGCCTAACGGTGAAGCCAAAGTCGAGTATGGTGGAATGGCCCTTCTCATGGGAACAGTGGCGGTAACTTTCGTTTCGATTTGTTTATCGGTTCCCCTCGGTATGGGCGCAGCTATTTTCATCTCAGAATTTTGTCCTCCGAGGTTACGGGAAATTACTAAAATTATTATTGAATCCTTAGCGGCTATTCCTTCTGTCGTTTGGGGATTTATTGCCATTACGATGATTAATCCTTTATTGATTGCTGTTTTTAATATCCCTGTGGGATTAAATGTTCTGAATGCTGGAATCATTCTCGCTTTCATGTCGATTCCCGTGATTGTTTCTTTGAGTGAGGATGCCTTTCGTTCAGTTCCCACCAGCTTTATCGAAGCTGGCTATGCTATGGGAGCAACTCGCTTTGAAGTTATCCGTCGCGTGATCATTCCAGCAGCGAAGAAAGGTTTAATCGCTGCTATTTTATTAGGTGTGGGACGAGCTGTAGGTGAAACCATGGCAGTCTTAATGGCCAGTGGACATTCTATTCGTATCGTTTCCAGTGTGATGGAGCCAACCAGAACATTAACTGCCACCATTGCTGCAGAATTAGGAGAATCACCTAAAGGTGGTGAACATTATCAGGCCCTTTTCACTATTGGTTTGGCGCTTTTTACTATCAGTTTTATTATTAACTTTCTCGCTTCACGTTTAATTGGCAAAAAACGTCGCGGAAAGAAAGGATAGACCATGTTTCAACAAAATGAACTGATCAAGAAAAAATATGTCACTGAAAGACTAGTAAAAGCAATCCTTGGTCTTATGACTTTTGCTTTGATTATTCCGACGCTTTTAATTCTCGGAACTTTAGTGGTTAAAGGTGCACCGGCCATAAGCTTCGATTTTATTTTTACTTATCCTGAAAAAGGTATGACCGCAGGAGGAATTTTTCCTGCACTGGTGGGAACCATTTGGTTAGTCGTCATCAGTCTATTGCTTACTTGTCCTTTAGGTATCATGGCCGCAATCTATCTATCTGAATATGCTCCTGATAATAAATTAACTAGGATGATTAACCTGGCCATTTTAAATCTAGCGGGAGTTCCAAGTATTGTGCATGCTTTGTTTGGTTTAGGAGCCTTTGTTTTATTTTTTAAATTTGGGACCAGTATTTTAGCTGCTTCTTGTACTCTTGCCGTGATGAATTTACCGGTGGTGATTGCTTCGACTCGTGAATCCCTTCAATCAGTTCCCCAATCTTTTCGTATGGCCAGTTTGAATTGCGGTGCCAGTCGTTGGCAGACGATTCGTTACGTTGTTTTACCTAATTCAATTTCAGGAATTTTAACTGGGGTGATTTTTTCTGTTAGTCGAGCAGCAGGTGAAACAGCTCCTATTCTTTTTACAGGAGCAGCCTTCTATCTGCCTTTTTTACCTTCTGATGTGTTCTCACAATGTATGGCACTATCCATGCATCTTTTTACCATTTCTACACAAGTGGTAGGTGTCCCTGATAGTTATCCTTACGCAACGGCTTTGGTTTTGATTGGCGTCGTGTTCTTAGTTAACACCATCAGTGTTGGATTTCGTTATTATTTCCGTAAACATAGAAAGTGGTAATCAATGAAAAAGTTAGAAATTAAAAATCTCTCTTGTTCTCTGCAGGAAAAGGCTATTTTACATGAAATTAGCTTTACCGTTTTACCCCATGAAATTTTTAGTATCATCGGCCCAGCCAATTCAGGGAAAACAACTTTACTCCGTTGCTTGAACCGGATGATTGAATTAGAGCCCAAAGTGAAACTACGTGGTGATATTTTACTTGATGATGAATCTATTTTTTCTTCTCGGGATGCCAGTTGGATTAGAAGACGTATCGGCATGGTTTCGCCTTTGCCGGTAGGACTCCCCATGAGTATCAAAGATAATGTAACGTATGCTCCTCGTATGGCAGGCTTAACCAATAAGACTGATCTCGAGGAACTTATGATGGACTCATTAAAAAAAGCCAGTCTTTGGGATGAAGTGAAAGATCGTTTGGATCACCTGGCCACAAAGCTTTCCGGTGGACAACAACAACGTTTAACCATCGCCCGTGCTCTATCTCACGCTCCAGATATTTTGTGTCTGGACGAGTTCTCCATTGCGATTGATCCGGTAACGACAGCAAGGATTGAAGAAACCTTGAAAGAACTAAAAAGAGAAATGACAATTATTCTAGTGACGAATATTAATTCGCAAGCGAAACGTTTAAGTGACCGTTCCGCGATGATGTTTGATGGGAAAATGATTGATATTGAAAAAACGGATAGTTTTTTCGCAGGCAAGGTGAAACATCAAGCAACTATAGACTTTATTGAAGGTAGGGTAGGATGAAAACAGAAGCTATTCAGTCACAGCATTTAAATCTTTGGTATGGTGAATTCCAGGCCTTAAAAGATGTAAATCTAAGTATTGAAACTGGCAAGATTACCGCTTTGATTGGTCCTTCGGGCTGCGGTAAAACAACTTTTCTTAAATGCCTTAATCGTATTAATGAAAGGGCCGGTAATGTCAAAGTTACGGGAAACTTAAATGTTCTGGGTCATAATATTTATGAAACAGACATTAGTTTAGAAAGTCTGCGCAAAGATGTCGGGATGGTTTTTCAAAGACCGAATCCATTGCCGATGAGTATTTATGAGAATGTTCTTTTTGGGGTTCGAACTCACTTCCCTCGTAATAGTTTTACCAAACTAGAATTAGATTCCATGGTAAAAGACGCTTTAATGAAAGTTCATTTATGGGATTCTTTAAAAGATCACTTGAATGACAGTGCACTTACTTTACAGATGGAGGCACAACAAAAACTCTGTATTGCCCGTTTATTGCCATTAAAACCGAAACTAATTTTACTCGATGAACCCTGTTCAGCTTTGGACCCCAGAGGGACAGAAGCCATTGAAAGTTTATTGAAAGAGCTGGCAGGAGAGTACACTATTTTGATCGTGACTCATTCTATGGGACAAGCGAAAAGACTATCTGATTCTTGTATTTTCATGTTACTGGGCGAGATTATCGAGCATACTGAAACGAAAGATATTTTTGTGAAACCAAAAGCCACGAAGACTCTTGATTATATAGAGGGAAGATTTAGTTAATCTTCCCTCGAAGAATGAAATTATAAAATTTTTCTAAATAGGATAAACAATAAACCAGAAAGAATGGTTGTTACCGGCAGAGTTAAAACCCATGCCATCAGCATACTTTGAATGGTTTTTGATTGTACATTACGGATACCTTTAGAAGCGACCATAGATCCTGCGATCCCCGATGAAAGTACGTGAGTAGTAGATACTGGCAGTCCTGAAAGAGATGCTAGACCGATAGTTGAAGCTGCTACTAATTCAGCGGAAGCTCCTTGAGCGTAGGACAAATGCTCTTTTCCGATTTTCTCACCGATTGTGACCACGATTCTTTTCCAACCAACCATCGTACCAATTCCCAGTGAAAGGGAAATCATAAGAATAACCCAAGATGGAGCATAATCAGTATAAACTTTTAAGTGCTTCATATCTTTCTTTAGTGTTTCTTTTTGCTCTTTGGAAAGTTTAAGTGTGTGGCTTTTTGAAATCGCTTCCACTTCCTGGCCAATCAAAAGAATATTTTTTCTGATCTGAAAATTCTTTTCCTCAGGAATAGTTCCTTGTGCTTTATAAATATCTAAGGTGGCCGACAATTGGTTTATATTTTCATCTAAGACCGTTAGATGAATACGATCGGCAGTTGCTGTTGGAACTAAGTGCATATTGGTGATGGTGCTATGAAGTTCAGTCACATGGCCTTGCATCTCTAATGGATTTTTGCGGCCATCTAAAGCGAATTTCGCCGGTACAATTCCAATCAGCACGAGCATCACTAGTCCTACACCTTTTTGACCATCGTTTGATCCGTGGGAAAAACTTACTCCAGAGCAAGTTAAGATCAATAGAGAACGGATCCAACCTGGAGGCTTTTCTTTAGTATTGGCAGGTGCAAAGATTTTTGGATTATTAACTAATTTTTTAAGAATCATCATTAAAGCAATGGTAAGTGTAAAACCAAGGGCAGGAGAAACTAAAAGCGAAAGACCAATACTTTGTGCTTTACCCCAGTTAACTCCTGTTACACCTTCTGAGCCTGGCAGAAGGGAGAAGGCCACACCAACACCAAGAATGGAACCAATCAATGTATGTGAGCTTGAACAAGGAATTCCATAATACCAAGTTCCTAAGTTCCAAATAATCGCCGTGAGAAGGAGGGCCAGTACCATCGCTACGGAGTGCATGATACTTTGATCAATCAGAAGTTCTACGGGAAGGAGATTGACGATCCCCATTGCTACAGCAATACCACCAGCAAAAACACCGATGAAATTACAAATCCCAGACAAGACAACGGCTTGAGTTGGTTTTAAGCTATTAGTGTATATAACTGTTGCAACAGCATTCGCTGTGTCGTGGAATCCGTTAATGAATTCAAAAGCGCAGGCCAAAAGTAAACTAATAACTAATAAAATGGTTAGGGAACTGTCTAATCCAAACATGAAGTCTCCGCGTGATAAAAGCTTAAACTTTCTTTTACCACACGGAGGTATTTTTGATTGTTAAGATTCTGTTAAGATTGAGCAAAAAGCCTTTACATATTAGCTAGTTAGATGCTGTTTTTGTCCCCGCTTCGGTCTCCACGGAGTAGAATAGATCAGCAATACCCAAGGCCACTGAATCATAGACTTGGCCAATCATCACATCTTTGTTTAAGAACCAGTGATCAGTCTTCCCAATATATTCATATTCAAAAAGTGTTTTGCTTGGGCCTTTTGCAGTTACCACGAAGTGACCGTAAGCTTCTTTGAACGCTGATTCTCTCTTTACTGGATTATCTAAATATTTTTTCGATTCATCATCAGAGAGCATATACTGCTTAATTTCAAAAACTTTTTCCTTAGCAGCGTTTTGGTATTCGAACACTACCATTAAATCATTTTGAGCAAATGCTCCTCGATTATAAATGTAGCGGGTAACCACGTAACGTTCAACTTCGTTTGGTTCCTTCGGTCCTGAATAATTTGTTTTTTTCACAATGACTGATTCAACTAGGTTTTTGTTGGAGTACTTGCAGTCCTTTGTTTTATCTGTGTGTTTTCTTCTGTTTTTAAATTCGTTATTACATTTTTCATCAAAATTAATGATGGCTTGTTTGACCACTTCAATGGATGCTGGAATTTCTTTCATCATATGGCCACGGATGATTCGAGTTGAATCGACTTTCGCTGAACTAAGATCAACATTTTTAATTTTTTTCTCATGAGCGAGTGTAATGCCGTCCACTTGAACAGCAGCAGCGCTAAGACCTGTTAGTAAGAATAAAGTTGAAAATAACATAAGGATCTCCTTAAAAAATCACAGATGTTTATTATAAAAAGAGTTTCTAACGACGTATAGAGAGGAAATTTTTTAATCCTGGATAATATAGTGAAAAGACGCCGATGGCCGTAATTAAAAAACCTAGGATAGTATTTAGTCCCACTGTTTCACGATAGAAAAAGTAGGATACTAAGCTGGCAAGGACAGGAGAAAGTAACATTGTGGTGCTCATCAAGTTTACATTGAGGAATTTGAGACAATGAGTGAACAAAGCATGACCCAGAATGGAAGGGAATAGTGCCATTAAAAAGAAGGCCCACCAATTTTGTGTATCATAATTAGTTAAACTTAGGGGCGCTTGAAATTGATTCCAAACTAAAATGGTTGCGAGTGAAAATAATGCGGTAATAAAATTTAGGACTGATGTGAAGGGAACATTTCGTGTGTGATGACGAGCTTTTTTTGATAATAAAATATAGCCGGAAAAAAACACGGCCGATACTAAGACAAGCATATCTCCTAAAAAAGCATCAGGATGAAACTTTAGATTTTGCGAGAACGTAATAACAATTCCAGTAAGAGCAAGGGCCATTGCTACTAAATAGCGAATGCTAATTTTTTCCGAGAAAAATAAATAAGTTCCAAACGCGGTAAAAAGTGGATTAGTGGCAAAGATAATCGCGCTGTTTGCCACACTTGTCTTGTGGACACCTGCAAACCAAAGTGTGAAATGAATGAACAAGACGAACGCTGTAATTACGATCATCTTCCATTGAGGCTTGGAAAATTGTTTGATTTCTTTAAAAGAGCCTTGGATAAAACTGATCACAAATAGTAGCACCGAAGCCAAAAACAAACGCCAAAAACAAATGATGAGTGGATTGGCGGTCGAAAGCTTCACTAAATTAGGGGCTTGAGACAGAATTAAAACTGAGAGAATAAGTTGGGCATAATGCATATTCTCTCTAGTTTAAGGGAAATGGTAAAAAATTCCTATCTAAAAAAGTCCATTTTTCACTATAATGGTAGAGAGAGTTTATGATGAAAAAAATGTTTTTTTTAGTGTCTCTGCTTTTGTCTTTTGTCCCAGCTTTTGCTGAGGATCCTGTTTGTCAGGATTTGCACACAAAGATTGTTGAATCTCAGCAAAAAATTAATAGCATCAAAATTCAAGGGACGAATGTCACTTTAGGTGAGCATTTAGAAGAAATGCGTCGTCTTGAGTTTCGTAAAAATTTTATTCTCAATATTACCAATAAGCAAAAAGGTTACACTGGAAAACATGAGGATTTTATTTTTCATGTCTTTGGCGAAAAACCATTTAGTGATCCAAGCAATAAAAAAGGTATGGCTGAGGTGGCCGGCGAATGTAAAGTAGAAAGTAATATTGCTGAATGTTCTAAGGCCCTGTATCTTCTGAATCCAGCTTCCATCACCAAAATAGATGAATTAATCCAAAAACGTCGCGAGTCAATTGCCACTATTAATTCAATGGATGAAACCAGAACACTGTTATTACTTAGCCAAAACTTTTCTCAAGAATTTTTAGACAAAAAATGCGAGCAAGAAAATGCTGATCAAGTGAACATTGTTGGTCACCCTGATCTGGATTGTAAAGAATGCCGTCAAACGCAAGTTGACCGATTTGCTATTGGTGTCTTGGATGTCGTGACCAAAATGGGGGACGAAGATCCTGAAGCCTACGGAGTCAGTGGTAAAACCAAACGTGAAGATCTTTGTAAAGACCTCACTGGGACGGACTACAATTTAGCTGGCTGTGTACCAAAAGATAATCAGTGTGCACAATATGGTAAATTCTATGCCATCGTCGGTGGAAAATGTGAAGAATGTAAAGGGGCCACCAAGCACATTTACCAAAGTGCTTGTTATACTTGTCCTAAAAACCATGAAGTGGTTTATGGTACTTGTATGGTGAAATGTTCCAATGTTCAAATTCGCGATACCAAAGCTCCTTACGCCTGTTTATATGATGAGGCGGCTCAATTAGCAAAAAATCAGCGTAGACAGCGATCAAACGAAGGTTGGATTAAAGCTGCTCAAATTGCTGGGGTGACAGTTGTCGCAGGTGGAGTGGTGGTTGGAGTTGCTTATCTTTTAAAAGAATTATTTAAAAATGATGATACATCTTCAGGTAATCAATACAATTCATTATTCAATTTCAGTTACACAGGAAAAACAAAAAATTATTACGAGACCAATACGACGACAGGTGGAAATAGCTACTACTCATATCCATCAACTTATCAAGGCTACAGTGGAGCGGGAATTAATCCTGCAATGTTAATGGGTGGAGGCTACGGTTACGGATCTAGTTACCCAGGTTATTATGGTATGGGAACAGGTTCCTACGGCACTGGATACTCACCTTACTATCAAAATTCCTATTCTTCGGGAGCCTATAATCCTGCCATGCTTTATGGTGGCTACTACGGTTACTAATTGTGAGCTTCACTTATTATTTTTATACTGCTCATCGTTTAGAAGAGTTAAAACAAATTGTTTCTACCATCCAAGAGGATTTCGAAGCGCTCATTAAAGATCATGAAGATGATTTATATGTACGTGAACACGAACGGGAACTTGCGGCCTTGGCCAATCCCATTGCTCAACCAATTTTAATCGATATGTCATTCGATGACTTCTATGTCAAAGAAGGAGAGTTTGAGTTGATGCGCGGTCTGTTTGATCAATCTAAAAGTTGTCTTTGTTTAGAAGAGATTCCTTATTTGGCCTCCAACCCATTTCAAGTGACTTGGCTACAAATGCTGCTCCCAAAACTAGGTGCCGGTCTAGTCGATACCGGTGGCGTGAATGTGGTTAAAACCTTGCAAAATTTTGAGGTGGAAGTAAAACGCTATAAATCACTGTTACACATGTTAGGAGTGAAGACAGAGGCCATTGTAGTGAAATCGACTCCGTTTCGACCTGTGGAGCCTCTCGATTTTACTTTAAGAGATGTTTATCTGGAATTCGAACGTATAAAACGATCTAATGGATTTGCTCGGGTAGAAGAAGCACTGGAAACTAGTTCGGAAAAAATGAAAAAACTTTACTCCGTTACTAAAGATGCGCAAGATTCTACTTCGATTATTTTGAGAAAATCTGGTCTTCATCCTAAAGATTTTGGAGATTTTTTAGAGAGCTTAAAATTTTTTTTGAAGCGCTTCTAGTAACTCCTTTAAAACCCATCTAACATCCTTTTGTTTATATAAAGTTCATCTTATTTTCATCCGTTAAATTCCAGTCTCGTGCTTTAGGAGTTTGACCTCTTGGAAAATAATGGAATTCGTGCTGCTGTTTGCTTCTTTTTAGGGGCAGGACTTCTTGTCCTCTCCCTTATGAATTCAGGTATTTCCTGGCGTAAGGCCTGGAGTGGGCCGTCTCGAACTCCTGCAACTTACGTAAAATAACCAAAAAACCCTGTCATTTTTACCCTTTAGCTCTGCTTTGCCTGTGAAAATCTCCAGAAATGCTATCCTTTGACTGTTTTAATCAAATACTTTACTCATTAGGGATCAAATCTCTAGCATAGGACGAATCATGAAACACGTGACTTTAGCTTCTTTGGCTGTGCTTTTCTCACTTTCAGTTCAGGCAGAACAGGCCTACAACAAACGTCTTACTTTTAAAGATGCTAAAAGTGCAAAACTCAAAAATTTGATTGAACTAATTAATCGTGAAACAGGTCTAAAATTTTCTAAGTCTGATTTTCTTGTGATTGAAGAACGTAATCTGGCCACTTCTCACTACACCATGTTAGCTCAAGCAGTAAAAGATATTCCAGTCCGTGGGAAGAGCATTCGTATTTGGAAAAACTTAAAAAACTCTCAATTAATTCAAGCTGAAATTGCCCTGGATAAAGAAGCAAAAACGAAAGCGGATCGTTTGGAGAGAAAATTTGGTCGTGGACTTTTCTCTAAAGAAGCTCTGGCCTCTCATAAGCTCTCTCAACACGTAATAAAACTTGTTCGTCAAGCTACGAGTAAACACGAAGATAAACTTATGCGTGGACTTGAGATCAGCGATGGATGGAATAAAGAAGATCTGGTTCGCCGTGTAGTGGTGAAAGGTCGTCGTGGAGAGCATACGATTGAAATTTCATTATTAAAAAATAAAGTGATTAGTTCTACTTACAAAGAATACCCTCAAGCAGATTATATCACTTTAAAAGCAAAAATTTTCCCGATGTATGAAGAAGTTGAGTCGACTCATGAAATGCTTCCAAGAGTGAATGCTGAACTAAAATACATCAACAACAAAGTGCATTTAAGCGAGAAAGATCCATACGCAGAGATGAGAGAACAGCGTTATATGGAAGATATGTACAATCCACTTCTGGCGGAAACTGAAGCAGGCAGAGAAGAAGGTTATTGGTCAACGGCTGTGCTAAAAAGAGAAGCACGTGATATCGAAAATAAACTACCGAAAGCAAAAAACCGTTTTGAGAAAAATGGCGGAATGATCCTGGATGGTAAATATGCCACGATCAACCTTCACCCAGCTGTGGTGAAAGAGTTCCCGCAAATTAACTTTAAACCAAAGCGTTCCATGAAGTTTCTTCCATGGTGGCAACAAGCAGAAGATGGATCGTGGGAAGTGGTTCCTCAGTCAGGCTACCTTGGTAAGATGATTCAATCACAAGATGAATTATTAAATCGTCCAGCTCGACGTCTAACGGACCATAGTCCAGTGTCTTATATCAATGATGGTTTCGATGAAGTGCAAGTTTACTGGGCAGTGACAGAGTTAATGGAATCTCTCCAAAGAATGGGGATGACCGATCCTGATCTATCGACTCGTCCGTTCCATGCTTATTTATATGATCCAGATATCAGTATGCGCGACAACGCTTACTATACTGACGACACTATTAATTTTACAACCTATTCACCAGAAGCGATTAACTACGCTCGTGATAACTCGACGATTTGGCACGAACTTGGACACGGGATTATGGATCGTTTAATGGGTGACCATTTACGACTAGCGGATACTGGTGGTTTGTCTGAAGGTATGGCCGATTTCGTCGCAGCTTTAGTCGTAGAAGACGTCATGAAGGGACAAGCGTTCCCAGGCTCAAATGATTTCCGCATTATCAATCATACAGGTTTCTTTTTAACCAACGAAGTTCACGATGATGGTGAGTCTTACGGTGGAGCGATGAAAGATATGTTGAATGCTAGCTTGGCAAAATACGGTAAAGCAGGTTTAGCGAAGATTACCGATCTTACTATGGAAGCGATGAGATTAACTCGTAACCATCCAGGCTTAACTGCCCAAGAATGGTTCAGTCATATGTTGTTTGCGGATGAATTAGACGGCGCCCATAGAAAGGCCGGCGATCTACGTGAGATCATCATCGGCTCACTTGGTTCACGTAACTTTTCACTTGAAGGCAAGAAGCCAGCGAACTTCATGATCACCAATCTTGAGAACAATTCTTTATTAACTGATTCTTCTCCAGGTTCACGTGAAAACCCAATTCGTTTAAAAATGAGTGCGGGGGATAGAGTTGATTATAAATTGAAAGTGAAGTTG
>JBEIOQ010000099.1:0-9292 GCA_040377495.1 Halobacteriovoraceae bacterium | reverse complement strand
GTCATTGGCCCATGGCTCATGTGATGTCCTGCTTTTTTTCTGACGATTTCTTTAGCGTGAAAAGCAATGCCTAAGCCCGCTTTGGCCAGCATCGGAAGGTCGTTCGCACCATCTCCAACAGCGACCACTTGCTCTAAACTGATTTGCTCTTGTTGTGTGATGAGGTTTAAGAGGAGTGCTTTTCCTTCAGCATTAACGATGTTACCTAGAACTCTTCCGGTTAATTCTCCGTTTTCAATTTCCAACTCGTTGGCGAAAGCATAATCAAGACCCAGTTTGGTTTTGAAAGCACCCGTAAAATAGGTGAATCCACCGGAAATGACTGCCACTTTGTAGCCAAGGGATTTTACTGTACGAATAAACTGTTCTGTACCATTCGTAAGTTCAATCTTTTCCAGAATACTTTGTAGTTTATCGACTTTCATGCCCTTCAAAAGAGCAACGCGCTCTTTAAGAGCAGCATTAAAGTCTAGTTCACCATTCATTGCTCTTTCTGTAATGGCAATGACTTTCTCTCCGACACCATGTACTTTCGCCATTTCATCAATGACTTCAGCTTGAATCAGAGTTGAGTCCATATCAAAAACAATTAAGCGTTTGTTGTAACGAAAAACATTATCACGCATGAAAGCGACATCTATTTGGTGAGTATTGGAAACGGTGAGAAGTGAGGTCTTTATGTCTTGATAAACCACTGGTTCTTCAGCGCGAATTAAAATATCCACAGCTCCAAAACCTTGGACGTTCATATTGTCGATGCGCATGATGTTCATTTTATTTTTTGACATAACTTCTGTAATGTCGCGGATAAAAGCAGGGGTAATGGTGTTAGTGGTAACACAGGAAAGAACGAAACGTTCTTTCTCAAAAGCACGATTGTCAGAGACATCTTCGGCCATAACTTTGAAGTCCAGAGCAAGGTCCATTTTCTTTGCAGTAAAAAGTAGATCTTTCAATAGAGAACTGTCGTCATCTTGATTCACATCCAGAAGAATAGAGAGCGAGAGAAGACCGTGTGTAACTGATTGGCCAATATCTAAAATTTTTGCTTGCGAAGTCGCAATGATAGTCATGAGATTATAAGTGATCCCTGGTTTATCCATTCCGGTCACTGTGATGAGAACAAGTTGTTTATTATTTGTGGCCACTTTTTTGTTCCTTTTTAATTTTTCGATTATGTTTTAATTTCTGCACTAATCCTAGTGAGTAAGTAAAGGCAGAGAAGAGCGAAAGAAATGAAGCGATATAGATACAAATTTTTCCAATCGTGCCCATAGGAATGATCCACCAATCATGATAAACCATGAGCAGTGGAATGGAGACCATTTGAAAAGCAGTTTTCCATTTTCCCAGCCAATTCACTTCTACATTGATGCCTTCATTCATGGCGAGTAAGCGTAGAGATGTCATATATAGTTCTCGCAGAACTAAAATAATCACAATCACTTCATTGACTCGTTCTAATGAGAGCAGCATGATGAGAGAAGAAACAACTAAGAATTTATCGGCGATTGGATCGAGAAAAGAACCAAAGACGGTGACGATGCCTCGCTTTCTGGCGATGTAGCCATCTAGAAAATCAGTAATTGAAGCTGCAGTAAAAATCCACGCTGCGGTCCAATTGAGCGCTGACTCATAATTTTCAATTCCATCAAAGACCGGAAATTTAGTCAGCCACAAACAGGCCATGACAATAGGAACCAATACTACACGTAAGAGTGTTAAGCGGTTGGGAAGATTATCAATTTCTAGATCGTTAGACATTAAACCTGCCTCATAAGCTCGGGTATTCGGGGTCATGCTTTTTTTCATCTTACGAGTAATGCTAGGCTTTCTACAAGGTTAAAATATTTACCTATTAAAAAATAAGCCATCCAAGACTATACTATGAGAGTCCAAGACTAAGAACGAAAGGAAATCCCATGGAACGTCACTTTAATCTGATTAAAAATGATCTAGGCACTCATGAAAAAAGAATTCTCCCCAGATTCCCTTTTTGTTATTTGACTTTCAAAGCGAAAGTTAAAGATCAATTGGTCTTTGAAGTGAAAGATATTTCTTATACTGGAATGCAGCTAAGTCTTAAAAATGGTACTCATCAGTATCGTGAAGACGAAATCATCTCAGGTACCATCCATTGGCATGGGTTAGAGTTACAGATGACAGGGAAAGTGGTGTGGTTGACCCAAAGTCGTTTAGGGGTTGAATTCCAAAAAGAAAGTAAAATGTCTAAGGAAATCAAAAATTTTCTTTCCACAAAAAATATTGTGAATAATTTCCGTCCTATTCATAAATCCAACATTGGGCTAGAAATTCCCGCGAAACTGAAATTTTGGCTTAGAGGCGATGGGCCAATGGAAGTCTTCATTTGGCAACATGCAGGAGGCGATCTTTCTAAGTTTCAGATCCTTTTGATGGAAAATTTTGTGGAATGGGAAGATGGCGTGGGGCTTAAAACTGGCCGTGCTCTGTCTAAACGCAATCTGGACACTCCTCTGCTCACTGAAGATGAGTATGTGTTCTTAATGGACGAGGGAGTTAACCCCGAACGTGTGAATTTTGCCTTAGATATTGTCAAAAATGTCCCTCAAGATCATCTCAGCAATGATGCTCTTGAGTTCGTCAAAATGAAACTCAATAATCATTAGTTGGTAGGTAGAGTGCTTTTCATTTGGGTTTGCAAGGGCTAGAATAGTTTAAACTTTAGCCCATAGGATCCATCATGAATCGTAACCTTGCTCTTGAATTCGTCCGCGTAACAGAAATCGCTGCTATTGCTTCTGCCCGTTTAATGGGAAGAGGAGATGAAAAAGCTGCTGATCAAGCTGCTGTTGATGCCATGAGAACCATGCTTGACTCAGTTGATTGTGAAGGTGTTGTGGTGATTGGAGAAGGTGAACGTGATGAAGCTCCCATGCTTTACATCGGTGAAAAAGTGGGAAGTGGCAAAGGTCCTAAACTAGAAATCGCCCTAGATCCACTGGAAGGAACAACTATCTGTGCAAATGGTGGTTATAACTCCATATCGGTTATGGCGATTGCAGAATCAGGGAATATGCTTCATGCTCCTGATACATATATGCAAAAAATTGCAGTCGGACCTGATTGTAAAGGTGTGATTGATATTCGCGAAACAGCCACAGAAAATTTGAAAAGAATTGCTCATGCAAAAAAATGCCGCATTCAAGATTTAACAGCTGTTATTCTTGATCGTCCTCGCCACTCTGATTTAATTCAGGAAGTGCGAGCGGCTGGCGCCCGCATTCATTTAATTGGTGACGGTGATGTTTCAGCGGGGATTGCGACTTGTAATCCCAATTCAGGGGTCGATGTACTTTTCGGAATTGGGGGAGCTCCTGAAGGCGTTATTACCGCAGCAGCAATTCGTTGTATGGGGGGAGACTTCCAGGGAATTCTAAAATGGAGAAACGCACACGAGATTGAGCGCGCGAAAAAAATGGGAATCGCAAACGATAATCGAGTCTATCATCTCGATGATCTGGCCCGAGGAAATGTTCTTTTTGTAGCGACTGGTGTGACGGATGGAAATTTTCTTGATGGCGTGAAATTTAAATCGTGGGGAGCCACCACTCATTCAATTGTGATGCGTTCTGAGTCCGGTACTATTCGTCACATACGAGCAGAACACCATTTTGACAAAAAACCACGTTACTAAGAGGAGATAAAAATGGCAAAAGCGAGCAAGACAGAAGTTTACGACGTTCCAGTCAGCAAATTTTATAAAGCAATTATTGATTACAAAGACTATTCTCAGTTTGTGGATGGCATGCAATCAGTAGAAGTCATGAACTCTACTTCTAGTGGCGCCAAAGTAAAATTCAATTTGAATTTGATCAAAACCATTTCTTATACACTTAATCTTGTTCACGAAGAAAATAAATCCGTTAAATGGACATTGGATAATGGCGATATGATGAAAGTGAACAACGGTGGCTGGGAACTGCAGGATTTAGGTGGAGGAAGAACGCAAGTGACTTATACCATCGAAGTAGAGCTTAAAGGTTTTATTCCCGGCTTAGGTATGATTGAGAAAACATTAGTGAATACAAATCTTCCCTTAACCTTAAAAGCTTTCTATGAAAGAGCGAAAAAACTATGAGCGCAGATAATAAAGAATCAAAACTTGGTGATGTATTAAAGAAAGTCGTGAGCACCGGAATTTCTGCTGCTTTTATGACGGAAGAAGCTGTGAAAAATATGGTTCAGGATCTTCCTATCCCTAAAGAGGCCATTAACTCGCTGATTGCCAATGCCAAGAGCACCAGGGATGAATTCGTGGGGGCAATTAAAAATGAGCTTAAAACCCACTTAGATAAGATTGATGTCTCTAAGGAGATAGAAAAGGTCTTAGATAAATATGACATGGAAGTGAACGCAAAGATTAGTTTTAAGAAAAAGAAAAAAGAAACGCCCTAAGTAGGGCGTTTCTTTTTACATCCATCCTAGACATAATTATCAAGTTTAAATTTACATTGTAGATGCACCAGATGGAGCTGTCGTTGCTGGAGTTGTTCCGCCACTTGGTAGAGGTACAGCTGTTGAGAAATCATAACAAGCACTACTATTCGCAGCACCTGTTAAAGCACAGTTTTTATCGTTAACCGATGCTGAAGCGATGGCGCCAGCTTTGGCCGTATCATAAACTGCTGTCTTCGAAACAGAGGGTAGTGCTACGGCGTTACCGCAGTTACCAGAGGTTGGAGTTGCTCCAGAACTGAAGCCATTGGCCGTTACAACCGCATTTGAAAGACACGGGTTTACAAACTGTGCTGGTCCAGCGGATAGGCCTTCTATCGCCAAAACCTGTCCCGCCACCATTAAACTACCAATTAAAAAAAGTATTTTCATATAAGCTCCTGGTTAAATTGTTCAACCTAATTTAGAACTATTTTAACATCATTTAAGTGGGCCAATTATCTTTCTTAAGTGGTGATGAGTTATCAATGAATTACTAGTTTTAGAAGGGAAGATGACTGCCTATGAAAGATGGCAGCTGCCCCTACCGTAGAGTGGGGATAAGGCCAATATTCACCCATTCATCACTTTTTCCTCTATAATAAATGAAAGAGCGAATTTCTTGAAGGAGTCCTTGTGAAACGTTTCCTCAAAAATAATGTAGGCCTGGGTTTAGCTGAAGTGATGCTGGCAGTGGCGCTGACAGGTGGTGTGGTGATGACGGTGATGAAACTCACCAGTAATGCTGAAAAAGCAGCGAAGAGATCCTTTGCTGTGAATGACCGCGATCAACTTTATTCAACTTTAAATTCGGCTTTGGGAAATAATCAAGGTTGTATGAATTCGTTAGGTACTGTTTTGACTTTGGCCAATGCTACTAACGCCCCAATAACAACCATCAAAAATAAAAATAATGCAGTCGTCGCTTCGGCCGTAGTGGGATCAGAAAGTAAACATGGTGCGCTTAAAATAAAAAATATGCTTTTCTTCGGTTATGTTGCTTCTACTGGAATGGGAAAATTACGAACTCGCGCAACTTACAAACACGATGCGAATATCAATACAGAAATTAAGCCGATTGATTTACAAGTGAGTGTTAATTTTGATGGGACAGGAAATTTAATTAGCTGTAGTGCTACAGGAAGTGAAAATTTTTGGATCGCCATGACCTCACCAGATATCGGAATATTTTATGCTGGTGGTGGAGTGCTGATTGGAACAGGAACAGCGAATACTACGAATACAGATCCCAGTTTTTCTATGGGAGAGAGTAATTCCGTGGAAGCTAGTGGTGCTGCAGCCTTGGGACAAAATAATACCCTTAGTTCAACCGCTATATTCTCCATGGCACTCGGTGGAAAAAATACCATTAACGATGTTTATTCCGTGGCCACTGGTTACGATAACATCATTGATGTAACTTCAGGAGCGGTAGGATCGAGTGGACCTCTTGCTAGTACAGCTGCTGGATATAGTAATAAAGTTTATAGTTCAGAATCTCATGCTATCGGAACAGGGAACGAACTTTATAATCGTTTTTCCATTGCAATAGGTAATTATAATAGTATTTCGGGTGTTTCTGGTATTGCGATGGGGACTTCCAATGTCGTATCGCAAACAGATGGTGTTGCTATCGGAACATTCGCCGAAGCTTCCGCCACTCGTGGGGTAGGGATCGGAACCTATGTCAGATCTGCAGCAGCAGGCGCCATGACCTTAGGTGATAACTCAGTCACCATGTATTCAGTTAATAGTACCGCCAATTCACTTCTCGCACGATTCAGTGGTGGTTATAAATTTCATTCCAATACTGCTCAAGATGAAAACAAAACTTTATATTTTAACAATGGTTATTTGGGAGTAGGTAAAGCGACTGCCGACACGAATGCGACAGTTGGCGCTGCTGTTTCTAATGCTACAGTGGCCATGCAAGTTACAGGTGGGATTACAAAATTAGCGCAAGAAACTTGGATCATGGCCCCGCTTGGTGCTGGATGGATGGGTATGGGCACGTCGACGCCGACGAATGTTGCCTATTATAAAGATAGTACGGAGCGAGTGCATTTGCGTGGTTTAGCGCATATGCATACGGGTGGGCACAGAGCGAGTGGATGGTGTGCCGCCAATCCGGGAAGTGCGATTTGGTCGGCAACAATTTTAACTCTACCTGTGGGCTATCGACCAGAGAACAGAGAAACCTTTGTTGCTCATGCGGCGACTTTGAGTGCTAGTTTTACAGTGAGTGGTTATGTGACAGTTTTTGTCACACTGGAACCTGATGGTGATTTAGTTTATGGGAATCAACCCGCCATTGGTTATGGGTCTGCCAGAGATCAGGCGATTTGTTTGAACGAATTATTGTACATTAGTTTGGCGCAAGTGAGTTTTAGAGCTTACACACCTTAGAAATTATTTTTCGTATGCTTTGGAGATAAGTTGGCTCGTAAGATAAGCGAGCCTGGTTCTCATCTCGATACTTTCGGGTTGGGCCAGTAGGAATTGTTCTAATTCGACTCCATATCCAAGACTGATGGCGAAACGATCAGCTTCCACTTGAGCGGTGAGAGTATCTACGGATTTTTTTCCATGTTCATACATGATGTGACCGAGTTCGTGAGCAATCATCATCAAAGCTTCATCAAATTTAAAAGAATTGAGTAGTTTTAACACTTCAGGAAAAACCACAATGACATGGGATCCAGGTTGAACACTTAGTGCATATTTACCGGAAGATTTAAGCATCAACACTTCATGGTGATAGATAAACTCCACTGCTTCCTCAGTGAGTGAGTCGAAAAAAGTGGCAAGACTTCTTTTCGCAAAAGGGCTTTCCTCTATCCAAGCATGTAAAGGATGTGAAGAGAATTTTTCCTTCATTTCTAAAGTTGTGATTTTCTTTTCTTCTTTTTTAAGCCAAAATTTAAACATACATTTCCTCGTGTCTAGACCTAAAAGCTTATCGGTGTTAAGAGTGATTAGATGAGAAAACAGTACTTGAGTAGACAACTTCAAAAGGTAAAAATGGGGCTAATAGCACCTACAGGGTTGATTTGTGTCTCTAAGACCTATCCTGACAGTGATGTGGCCTTACTTTATGAGCTGGGTGAGAGGAATTTTGGGGAAAATCAAGTGTCAGAACTGGAAAAAAAAGCTCAAGCATTGGTCCAGACTTGTCCAGAAATTAAGTTTCATATGATCGGCCACCTGCAGACGAATAAGGTTAAAAAGCTATTCTCAGTTCCTCGTTTGGTGTCTATTCATTCGGTGGATAGTTTGCGTTTAATTGAAGCTATGCTGAAGGAAGAAAAACATCTAACTCATACAATGAATATTTTTTTGCAAGTGAAGACCTCAGATGAGGCAGAGAAAAGTGGTTTTGAGTCTGAAGGAGAGTTACAAGAAGCGATTCAGCTTTTATCTACTTCTTCTATGCTTAAGTTTTATGGCCTGATGACCATGGGAAAAATCAGAACTGATGATCAATTAGCAGACGCTAAAGTCTGCTTCCAAAAACTGCTCGATATAAGGAATAAGCTCAAAAAAAGCTTCCCAGAGCTTCCTTTCAAGCTTTCTATGGGCATGAGTGCTGACTACCCATTGGCCTCCCAAATGGGGGCGGATTGGGTCCGGGTAGGCAGTCTTATTTTTGGCAACAGATCCTAAATCCTTCGTATTATTCATCTTTTTATTCATTTCGTGCATATTAAATTGATGATTTAGATCATGGTAAGTTCATGCAATCTTACATAGACTTCTTGTAATTCTTACAAGCTGACTAGCTCCCAAAACTGAATTGGTTTAAAAGCTGGGTGTTCAATTTTTATAGAGGTTCTTTTATGACGACAAAACGCCAGGTCCCTGAATTAAGTCTTCTTAGTTATGTGAACGGTACTAGTACCGAACAAGTAAAGTTTGTAGATAGTCTTTACACTGGGCTTAAAGATTACGGTTTTATTATTCTAAAAGATCACACGGTTGATCCTAAGCTTTGTTCTTATGCTTATGACTTAATCCACGAATTTTTCTCTTTGCCTGAAGACAAAAAAATGTCTTATGTTTGCAAAGATGGTGGCGGTCAGCGAGGTTATACAGCTTTTGGAACCGAACACGCTAAAGATTCACAATATCCAGATCTAAAGGAATTTTGGCATGTGGGGCGTGATATTCCTATTGATCATCCTTTTAATAAGTACTATCCACAGAACGTTTGGGTAAAAGAAATCCCAGAATTCAAAAATACTTTTTCTAAACTTTATAGTTCTCTTGATATGACTTCAGTCATCATCCTTTCTGCTTTAGGAAAGGCCCTCGACGTTCCAGATAATTATTTTAAAGATATGGTTCACCTTGGAAATTCAATTCTTCGTCCGATCCATTATCCTCCTCTTCATCCAGATCAAGACCCTAACAGTGTACGTTCTGCAGCTCACGAAGACGTGAATCTGATTACGATCCTTATGGGAGCAACGACTGGTGGACTAGAGTTATTAGATCGTGATGGAAAATGGTTAGATGTGGCGACACGTTCAGGTGAATTAGTAGTAGATTCAGGGGATATGTTATCTCGTATTACGAATGACATTATCCCCGCGACTACTCACCGAGTAGTGAATCCAAAAAATACCGAGAACAAGTCTCGTTATTCTATGCCATTCTTCGTTCATCCAAATCCAGAAGTGGATTTGAAGTGTATCCCAAGTTGCAAAGGAGCTGGAGAGAAATATCCAGCGATCAATTCTCACGAGTTTTTAATGAAACGATTAAAAGAAATCGGATTGAAAAAATAGAAAAAGGGCCTGGAAGGGCCCTTTTTTTT
>JBEIOQ010000057.1:0-14836 GCA_040377495.1 Halobacteriovoraceae bacterium | reverse complement strand
GGAGTTTTCTTTGGCTCCCTATATCGACTCAGTTCAAGCTAGTTTAAATTTCTGGCAAAATAAAACACGCTTTCAATATCGTTTTGAAACCGAGTTTACTTTATGGTCCAATCTTCTCCCTGAAATCGAAGCATCTCATCTGGCCCAATATATTCATGATTTATTGGTTTTTGACTATGGTGCTCATTTGTCTAGCGCTTACGCTGATTTGGTAGATTTGAAAAAACTTTATTCGGGAGAAGCGTTGATTGTTGCTGTCAGAGCATTGATGAAAACGTACTGGATTAAAGATGAAGTTTTTGTTTCTCATCAATTGGTTTCTAATCTAAAAACAGATTTAGATAAGAAAAAATATAGTACTTTAGGAACGAGTTTTAAGGTTACCCACATTAATCGCCCTTCTTTTGAAATTTTGGGTAAACATATAGAGTTTGATTTGTACCCGAGAGACTGGTTATTAAAAATTATGCGCCATATGCGTGTATTAAGAGTGCTTATGCCAAGTTGGCATCAACAAGAACGTGCCATTGCCCAAAAAGTGAGAAAGGAAATCTTAAGTTCCGTCGATCTAACTCGTCTAAGATCACTGGATAATATAAAAGGATACCGTGAGGTTCGCTACGAAAAAGCCCATCAGGTATTGAAGGCCTAAATGAGTAAAATAATCGATGCTGTTTCTGTCGTTTTTTGTTATCAAGACAAAGTTTTCACCATTAAAAGACAAAATTATCTTAAAGCTTTTCCTGGCTATCTCGCCTTTCCTGGTGGAAAAGTAGATAAAATAGATCATGAGGCTGTTGCCTTACCTGATCAATTAAAAAATTATCCTATGCATTTAGTGCGCGCTCTTATTCGTGAAACGAAAGAAGAGATGAGTTTGGATATCGAGTCTTGGTTAAATGATGGATCGATTCAGAATATCCATTATCTAGGGGTTGCTGTGACTCCAGATTTTAATCCTGTTCGTTTTGCGACACATTTCTTTCGTTTAGATATGAAAGAGCTTGTCACGCTTAAGGCTTTTGAAGATGAAGCACAAGAGTGTGGCTGGCATTCTACTAGTTCGATTGTGGCCAACTATGAAGCGGGTGATATATTGGTCGTTCCACCCATCATCAAACTGATTAAGCATCTTAAAGATCAACCAGATTTGAGAGTTCCGACCGATTTGGATTTCCATTACGATAATACAATTGAAGTACCTATGATTGAATCGATTAAGGGAGTAAAACAGCTTCCTGTTTTATCGAATACTCTTTTTCCCGCCACTAGAACTAATTGTTTTGTGATTGGTGATCAAAACAAGGATATAGTGGTGAT
The DNA here is from genome assembly GCA_040377495.1 of Halobacteriovoraceae bacterium. Taxonomy (GTDB): domain Bacteria; phylum Bdellovibrionota; class Bacteriovoracia; order Bacteriovoracales; family Bacteriovoracaceae; genus JBEIOQ01. Next base: position 13,516 of record JBEIOQ010000057.1, on the reverse strand, counting down.
TGACCCTAGCCCTAAAGATAAAAATGAATATGATAAAATGGTTTATGTACTGAAGAAATTGAATGTTACTAAAATAATGTTCACACATCATCATAGTGATCATAATGAGTTTGGTCCTGAGCTTGCTCGTGACCTAAAACTTCCTTTAGTTATGAGTGCTGATACTCAAAAACGCCTTACTGAAAAATTAGGATCGTCCTGGTTTCTTGGTGCTTCCATCCACTCCTTAAAAGAAGGAGATGTTTTAACTCAATGGCTAGGCGAGGACGTGTTGATTTTCGCTATTCCTGGTCATGATGAAGGACATCTTGGAATTGCTCCGAAGTCACAGAAATGGTTTATAGCAGGAGATCTTTTTCAGGGTATTGGAACGGTGGTAATCGGTGGCGCCGAAGGATCTATGAAAAAATATTTTGAGACGTTGGAGAAAGTGATCAAGCTTGCTCCTAAAGCTGTTTATCCAAGTCATGGCATCGCTTTGGGTGGAACTTATATCTTAGAAAAAACACTCGAGCACCGGAAGATGAGAGAAGATCAAGTGTTAACGATGTATAAAAATGGAAAAACAAAAGATGAAATGCTGGCAACGATTTACTTTGATGTAAACCCAGCGCTTTCAAAATACGCTATGGCCAATATTGAATCCCATCTTTCAAAACTGAAAGAAGAGGGAAGGTTATCTTGATTTTTTGAGGGATCTTTGGCGATCCCTCAAAAAAAATCAAAAAGAAAATTTAGTTTAATGTAACGTTCTGAACATACAGACGAAAAGACTTGTCACGTGAGCGACGGATTGCAAAGTTTCCTGTGTCTTTTTGCCCGATTAAGTACTGATAAAAATCTGGATTTGTGTCTGAGATCTCAAGCACCGACTTACCTTCATGCTCACCAAAGTCGATAAATACGTGCTCTTCTTTAAGGATACCTGTGAGCGGACTCGTTTCCTGTGCCATAATTTCCCTCCTTAGAAATGGCTGGGGTAATAGTGATCCGTTTACCCCGGTCTACTTTCTTGTATGCAATCCTTTGCCCACAATTCATGAGACCTATATAAAATTCTGGCGAATCTGTAACACTTTGAAAAGGAAAATTTTATTTAAGGAAAAACCGACGTAAAAAGTACACTAGTGCTTTAAATTCAGAGGCATATTGTTTACCCACAGGGTCCTTCATCATGTCTAGGACTTGGAATAAGCTCATCTCAGGACGGTAGGGTCTTGGTGTCGTTGCGGCCACAATGGTGTCAGTTAGCCCCATCATAATGGTCTCAACGCCTATGACAAAATTTTCATCCTGTTTAGTGCTTTCTAGTGCATTTTCGTTATGACCATTAAGGCAATGATGGTTCGCTATCATATGCAGGTAATTTGGATGTAAGGGGATGCGGTTTTTAAGTATATTTACAGAGTGCATTGTATGCTCTTTAATCAACTTTTTATCGGGCTCAGTTAGTTCCTTCTTGTTGAAAATATCTTGCGGGATGAAGGCCATTCCAATGTCTTTGAAGTAACTAGTCACAAAAAGCATTTCAATTTCTTTTTCACTGAACATATGAATACTTTCTAAAAAAGCCAAAAGAAGCATGGACGATAACATCGGATGAGAAATCATGAAATAATGTTTTTGTTTTTCATAGTCTTCATAAAATGCTTTCAATTCATCTTTATTCGCAAGCAAGACACTAGAAAGGTTTTTGATGGTTTGAAATTGTAGTTTTAAAATTTCGTCATTCATCGGATCATTCAGCAAGCTGGCCATATTGATAGAGAGTAAATTCGTTTGCTGGGCAATATTAGATTGGATATTTCCAATAGAAAGTGAGCGAGCAGACTTATGTAGTTCTTGTTGCATCATGAGTGAAATGGCTTGGCGATCTTTTTCCGTAATGAAAAGTTTCCAATGACCTTGATCCACCATTGATTTGTAAATTTTAGGCCCGAGTTGATCATCGTGATGAATTCCAATTCTGAAAAGGCCATCTTCAAAAATAAAAAAATCACAGGGAGCTTTGGTTAAAATAAATATTTCGCGAATTGATACAGGAATCAATTGAAGAGAAAGTTGGTTTTGTTCAAAAATTTTTAAAGCGCTCATAACTACTTGAATCTTTTCGGCATTATGCGAATAAGATTTAAGAATTATGAGAAAGAATAAATTAGTTGAAAATAATAGTCAGATAAGGACACTTTTAAGGCGCCAAACAGTGAAAAAAGCAAACTACGAGAGTGAAATCCTCAGGTATTACTTCCCTGAAAGAGCGCCTAGGATCGCTTCTTTTAAAAACTCATCAAAATTATGCCCGTTCGCCTCTAGCATTTTAGGAAACATGGAAATTGGGGTGAGACCTGGAAAAGTGTTAATCTCATTGAGATAAATTTGATTTCCTTCCAGGAAAAAATCAATTCGAGAAAGATGGCGTAGTTTTAAACCAACGAAAGCAGTCTTAGCATACTCTTGCATTTGTTTAACGATTGTATCACTAAGACCTTTGGCTTGAATATCTGTTGTGGTCACAGAATCATTAGAATATTTTTCTTCGTAGGTATAAAACTTTTCACCTAAAATAATTTCACCAGGGTAACTTGTATTAAGTGTTCCTTGATGTTCGTAGGCTGAAATCTCTAGTTCACGTCCTTTAATCGCTTTTTCAATTAAAATGTAAGCAGAATATTGAAAAGCATTTTTAATTCCTTCCATTAATTCCGTTTCATTCGTTGCTTTATAGACTCCAACGGAAGAACCTTGGCTGGAAGCTTTAATGAAAACAGTTTTATGTAAGTGAAAGAAACCTTTGGCACTGGCGATAGACTTCTCACCTTGATCGTTCAAGAAAATAAAAGGAGTGTTCGGAATACCTAAAGCATTGAACCAAAGTTTACTCGTAATTTTATTAAAACAAGCAAGACTGGCTTCGGATTTACAACCGATATAAGGAATTTTTAATATTTCTAACATTGATTGAATGTCACCAGTTTCACCAGGATAACCATGGATACAAGGAACCACAACATCTACTTTGAATTTTTTAGCACCATAGACAAAATCTTTATTGAAAGTTAGTTCTCCTTGAATACCGTCAGCCCGCCAAATTCCATCTTTACCTATTTCCACCGAGAGAGTTTGAAACTCACCTTTAAACTTAGAGAGTGAATCTTTTAAGCGATTAGAAGAAACAAGAGAAACCTCATGTTCAGAACCACCGCCGCCGTAAACTAAAAGGACATTAGTTTGTTGCATTCATTCTCTCTCTTAATGCTTTTGGCATTCTATCTTGATTTAGTTCTGTGAAAAGAGTAACTAAATCATTTACCGATTTAGTATCTGATTTTTGTTCTCCGTAGCGTCTTACGGATGCTGCTCCAGCTTCAATTTCTTTATCACCGACGACCAACATAAAAGGTGTCTTATTCATTTGGATCTGACGGGTTTTTAGTCCCATGGATTCGTTACGATCATCGACACTGACTCTGAAACCTAAATGATTCAATTTCAGCGCTAGTTTTTGACAGTATTCAAGATGGTTTTCGTTACGAACAGGAACGATGGTCGCTTGCTCTGGTGCTAACCAGAATGGGAAAACGCCAGCCACGTGCTCGAGATAAACACCAAAAAATCTTTCCAGTGATCCGAGAAGTGCACGGTGAAGAACGACAGGGCGTTCTTGTTCACCTTTTTCGTTAGTAAATTTTAAGTCAAAACGATCGGGAAGTTGGAAATCCAATTGGATAGTCCCAAGCTGGAAATAACGTTTGATCGAGTCGGAAATTTCAATATCAATTTTGGGTCCGTAGAAAGCGCCATCACCTTCTTTGATTTTGAAAGGCTTACCTGAGGATTCAAGCGCCGCTTTTAAAGCATTTTCCGCGATATCCCAAGTTTGATCATCACCTGCTTTCTCACTTGGTCGGGTAGAAAGATTTACTTTGATATCTGAAAAACCAAAATGGTCATAAACCATGAAGAACATTTCCATTAAGACTTTGATTTCCTCTTGGACTTTGTTCAAAGGAATAAAGATGTGAGCATCATCCTGACAGAAAGAACGAACGCGAGTTAAGCCCGAGATGGCCCCTGATTTTTCATACCGGTGAAGACGTCCAAAATCCGCATAGCGGAGAGGCAAGTCACGATAAGAGTACTTAAAGTGCTTAAACATTAACATGTGACATGGACAATTCATTGGTTTTAAGGCGAATTCACGCTCATCGATGGGAGTAAAGTACATGTTCTCTTTATAATGAGCGTAGTGTCCGGAAGTGTGCCATAGTTCTGAATCGAGAACTTGAGGAGTAATCACTTCAGAGTATCCATATTGGGCATAAATGCGTCTCATGAATTCCACTAATTGGTTATAAACAAAAGCTCCCTTAGGCATAAAGAAAGGGGAAGCTGGTGCTACTTGATCGAAGAGGAAAAGTTCTAACTCTTTACCTAATTTACGGTGGTCACGTTTTTTTGCTTCCTCCATAAAAGTTAAGTAGTCCTCCAATTGTTTCTTCGTAGTGAAACAGGCAGCATAGATACGTTGAAGCATGGGGCGTTTTTCATCACCACGCCAGTAAGCTCCTGCTGTATTTGTCAGTTTAAAAAATTGAGGAAGATGCCCAGTGTTTTCTACATGGGGACCAGTACATAGATCCATGAACTCACCTTGAGTGTAGTAACTCACCAGTTCGTTCGCAGGGAAATCATTGATCAGTTCTATCTTAAGATTTTCGTGTTTTTCTTTAAATAGTTTAAGGGCTTCGTTTTTATTCGTTTCATGGCGAGTAACAACATGTTTTTCCCCAATAATGGTTTTCATCATCTCTTCAATTTTGACCAATTCGTCATCCAGGATCTTATGATCCATCTGGATATCGTAATAAAAGCCCTGCTCAATCGTGGGCCCGATACCCAGTTGAACGTTATCTTTGGGGTAAAGTCTTTTTATCGCTTGGGCCATTAAATGGGCCGTGGAATGGCGAATTGTTTCTAAATCATACTTGGCCATGGAACAAAATCTCCGAAAATTGAGGCAAAATGAGAAGCTCTATTCTAGCAATCAGAGGGGGCTTTATCAATGGATTATCGGGGGCTTATTCATGCTTTCACGTCTGTGGTTAGCGCATCCAGACGAACTGTAAGATTGTCCCAGTATAAAAAAATTACAAAGTTTTGTATCTCTCTGAAATAAGAAGGGTTTAAGGATTTTACAAAGCTAGAAACTCTAATGTAAGATGCCATCGAAAATAGGCCATAGCCAAAGGGGCTGTATGAATACGACAGACAATTTTGACACTGTAGCAGACACGGAAAAAGCAATTATTGAAGCTTTAATGGGTCACAACACTCTCGAATTAGAGAATGATGATCGCGTGATTGCTGAATATCCCGTCAACTCTAAACGAGTCATTGGACAGAGTCATTATCGATTGGCAAAAATCTATTATGATAAAGCTGATTTACAGAAAGCCGAAAAATATTTTCTAAAAGCATCTAAAGAGTGTGAATTACCACAAGATGGTTATCCTCTCTTTAAGATCTACGGTTTCTTAATCCGTATTTATTCAGAAGGTCTAAATCAAGAAGAAGCAATTAAGTATATCGAAAAATCAGAAGAGTTACTGGAGAACTTGGCGTTAAGTCTAGGAACTCTTTCCTCAGAATATTTCTATAACATGGGTATCGTTAAAACATACCGATCAGATTTCTCTGAAGCTAAGACTAATTTTATGTTAACCCATAAAAAAGCTCAGGAAGAAAATGAACCAGAAATTTTAGCCAAATCACTTTATGCTTTAGCGACAAATTTCTATTCAATTGGTGATACAAAACAAGCTCTGGTCTATCTCGATCAACTAAAAGAATTATTGGGCATCCTTAAAAAAGCCTTCCTTTTCGGAAATATGCATATCCTTTATGGAAATGTGTATACAGAAATAGGTCAGTATCAAAAAGCTGTAGAACACTATAATATAGCTATCGCTACACTTCAGCATAAGAAATGTTGGAACCTTTTCAGCTATGTTCTTTTAAGTAAAGCCAATCTTTTTAAGAAAGTTGGAGACTTTAACAAGAGTTTAGTGAATCTTGAATTAGCTCAAATTACTTTAGATAAAGAGAACTTTAGACGTCTGGCTGGACTGATTGATAATTCACTTTGTGATCTGAATGATTCAAGTGTGGATATCTATCTTGATCGTCAAAACCGCGTCGTCAGTGAAAAAGTTCTGGGGACAATCGACTTTAAACACCGCTTTGTTTTACTGGAAATTCTTTTCTTATTAGCAAAAAGTCCTGGTGTTTATTTTGATAAGGAAGATTTGGCCCGACAAATTTGGAAAGATGAATACAACCCACTTATCCACGATAAGTTAATCTATACTTCAGTATCTCGTTTAAGAAAGCTGATTGAACCTAAAAACGGCAAACGTCAGTATATTATTCGCGGTAAAGACGGCTATACTTTCAATCCGAACGTTAAGACTCGTTTCCATAAGGAAAATGAGCGCGTTTCATATAAGAGTATTGGTAACGTGGAGATCAGTTCTCCAGTATAAGTTATGCTAAGTTTTCTTACTTTTATTTTGGGACTATCTCTTGTCTCGAGCAATTTTGCTTGGGCGCAAAAAACTAATAAAATTGAAAGCAAAACTGAAAATAAGGAAACAACCAGTGACTGGGCCTTATTTAAAATTGGCGATGAAGTCTATTTCTCCTCGGATTTAATTCCTTTTTATAAAGACTTTTGGACATTCCATTGTGCTTATCCAGATGCCATTTTATTTAAGCTGAATAAGTTAAAATTCACCAAAGATGAACGCGATTTAATTGAAAAATCCACGCAAAAAAATGGCCATGAAGCAAAAGTATTGTACAAACCTCTGTGGGAAGAATTAAAAATTTTACTTAAGCTACATCAGTATGTCGGGCAGACTAAAGTTTCCATGAAAGATAATCTTGCTAAAGAAGTTTTGACCCTGGCGAAAGCAGAAAACTGTCGTCATAGAGGGAAATTGACTGAAAAAAATCTAGAAAAGTTTTTGCGTATTGAAATTTTTCTAAAATCTCGTTTTGGTAATCGACTGGCTTTAGAAACTCAAAAGAATGCTAACGATAAAAACGAAAACCCAGAATCAAAAGCACAAGATTCAGCTTATTCATTTTTGAAAACAATAGAAAGACAAGTTCTGCATGAGGACTTCTATTGAAACTTTCTTTTTACTCTAGTGTCGAAATCACTGATCAATATTTAGGACAAGTACTAGCGATAGATCACCAGGAATTTCCTCAGCCATGGAGTGAATCTGATTGGTGGGAAATAAAAAAGAAAAATCATTATACGATTTTTCTTTTAACTAATGAGTTTGATGTGGTGGAAGGCTTTGCACTATTTTCTTTTTCATCCTTAGAGCCTGTTGCCCATTTATTAAAAGTAATCGTAACCAGCAAAGTACGAAAAATGGGCCTGGGGAAGAAGTTGCTAGGCGCGTCACTATTGGAGCTTACACAACGAGGAGCTACTCGCTGTTTTTTAGAAGTGGAGTTTAAAAATCTTCCTGCCCAAGCTCTTTACAGGAGCTTAGGTTTTAAAACCCTTCATCATAAGCGTTGTTTCTATTCTAATGGAGATGATGCGTTAATTATGGAATCTCACCTCACTTAATCTCTCAGCAATCTCTGATTTAAATTATTGATTTAACAGAAGAGCTTTGCTATAAAGTACCCCTATTCTTATGTTTAGACAAAGGGTGGGTGTTCTTATTGAATCCACCCTTTTTTTTTATCATCAGGTTTAACGATGGAATTAATTCAAGAAAGATCAGGTGTTGAAGGGAAATTTTTTACTCTTTGTTCAAAAGTGGCTTTAGAAAATGGCCTTGAACTATATGATCTTGAATATGTGGTTGGTTCCAAACTTCTTCGTCTGTACATTATGGATAAAAAAACGAAGACGGCCCTGATTGAGGATTGCGCTAAAATTGATCATGCACTTACTCCATATTTTGAAACAGAAACATGGATGCCTGATGAAGTGACTTTAGAAGTTTCTTCTCCCGGTGTTTATCGAGGATTAAGAACTTTAGAGCATTTCTCGATGGCTGTGGATAAAAATATCAGTGTGGTTTTGAATAAAAACTTAAATGGAGAGGATTATAAAGAGATGCCACGATCCATTACTGCTGAGAAAAAACTAAAAGGAAAGTTAAAACAAGTACTAGATAATAAGTTGGAACTGGAGATAGGAAAATATTTAGTCCCGGTTACATTTGATAATATTAAAAGAGCTAATTTAGATGACTAAGAAATAGAAAAGAGGGGAATTTTATGAATTTTTCAGAATTAGGACGAATCATTGAACAACTAGGAAAAGACCGTGGAATTAAGCGCGAATATATTATTGGTGCAATTGAACAAGCGTTCTTAGTGACAGCAAGAAAGAAGTTTGGACTTCAAGGTGAATACGAAGCTCGTTATAACACTGACGAAGGTGGCGTAGATATTTATCAATACAAAAGCGTTGTCGATAAAATGAAAAACAGCGTGACCGAAATTGAATATGACCAAGCAAAAGTTTTAGACCCAGATTGTGAAATGGGTGATCAGATTGGTTTATTGATCGAAAACCCAGGTTTTTCACGTGTTGATATTCAAACTGCGAAACAAATTATTTTCCAAAAAGTTCGTGATGCTGAAAGAGATATCCTTTTCTCTGAATTTAAACACCGTGAAGGTGAGTTAATTACTGGTATCACTCGTCGTTATGAACGTGGTAATGTTATCGTGGATCTTGGTAAGGCAGATGCAATTCTTCCTAAGAAAGAAATTATCTTCGGTGAATCCTTCAAACCAGGTGACCGTATCCAGGCTTACCTTTCTGAAGTTGTTATGACGAATAGAGGTCCTGAAATCAGACTTTCCCGTACTAGTCCTATGTTCCTGGTGAAGTTATTTGAAGTTGAAGTTCCAGAAGTTCAAGATGGAACAATTGAAATCAAAGCTGCAGCAAGAGAGCCAGGACACAGAGCTAAGATTGCTGTTTTCACCACAGACCGTGACATCGATCCAGTAGGAGCGTGTGTTGGTATGAAAGGATCACGAGTTCAAAATATCGTGAACGAGCTACAAGGTGAAAAAATTGATATCGTAAAATGGTCTGATGATATTGAAACTTTTGCTCGCTCTGCTTTAGCGCCAGCTGATATTGCTTCAATCATGACTCATAAAGGAGAAGGTCTTCTTGATGTAATCGTTGAAGATGATCAACTTTCACTGGCCATTGGTAAAAAAGGTCAAAATGTTCGTTTAGCAGCGATGCTTTCAGGTTGGAAAGTAAATATTATTTCTAAAACTAAACTTCAAGAGAGAATTAAATTTGCCGTTCAGAATCTTCTTCAATTGGAAGGTTTAGCAGAAGCGACTGCTCAAGTTCTCGTGCAAATTGGAATTATGTCTATTGTTGATCTGTCAGCAGCAGCTCCAAACGATATTTCTCGTGTAACTGGACTTAACGCTACCGCAGCTCAAGATTTAATCAATAAAGCGGCGAAAGCGATAGAAGATGGAACAGTTAAGCTCGAAGCTGAAGCAAGTGAAGAAATCGTTTCTGCTTCTGCGATCCCAGGCATGGGCTTCCAGAGAAGAGATGCACGCATGAGCGATCCTAGCAATGCGGGACCAGGTCAAGTTGATATGAATAAATTCTCTGAAGCTGAAAGAAGACTTAGAGAAGAACTGGCTGCTTTTAAATTAAAATAAGTTGGAGAACTTAGATGTCTAAGAAAGTATTTGAATTAGCTAATGAAGTCGGAATTCCCGCACTAGAGTTAGTGGAAAAGCTGAAGGCAAATGGTCTCAATGTGAAGAACCACATGGTGACTTTGTCTAATGACGAGCTAGAAAAAGCCATGGCTGTTCTTGCCCCTAAGGCAGATGAATCAAAAGTGGTTAAAAAAGTTGTTAAGAAGGTCGTTAAAAAGGCTGTGGCCGAGGATGCGGCACCTGTTACTCAAACAGCACCAGCATCAACCCCATCTGCAACCAGCACTGCAACTCTATCCGTTGGCCAAGACGCAGCTCCTAAAGCAGCTGCGGTTAAGCGAAAAGTAAGTGTTATTCGTAAAAAGAGTAATGAGACTGAAGAAAGAGAAGTAGAAGCAAGCTCAAGTCATGCTCATGAAGAAGAAGAGTATAGTCAAAATCAAGCTCCGACTCCTAACTATTATGAAGAGCCTAAGTCTCATCGCTTTCAAGCAGTTTTCACTCCAAAAGAAGAAGTGAAAGAATTGCCAACAGATGATAAAAACCTAGAGAAGAGTAAAAGTTATTTTAAAGAAAAGATGCATACTTTCACTCCTATCTTTACTCCTCCGGTTAAAGAAAAATCTGAAGCTGGACGTGACCAAAACAAAGATAAACAATTTGTACAACCAGCGAAAAAATTCGAACAGGGTGTTGCCGTTGATGCCACAGAGTTAGATGATGATGATGAAAAGTCGAAGAAACGTATGGGCGGTCTTGCCGCAATGGTTTCAACGAAAAAAGTTAAAGACATCACAACAATCCGTGCAGAAGAAGAATTAAAGTCCTACGCAGTTGGGATCATTGGCCAGGCGATTTATACGCCAGCAAAGAAGAAAAAAATGTATTCTGGCCCTACTCAACAAACGATTAAAACTGAAGTCAAAGAAGCGAAACGTTTTGTGGAAATCGCAGGTGGTTGTACCGCGAGCGAACTTTGTAGCAAATTAAATGTTCGTTTTGAACAGATGGCAGATGAAGTTTTAGCAATCGATCTTCTTTTGAAAAAAGACGATTATTTGGGAGTGAAATTAGCAGGTAAAATTGCTGCTCTATATAACTACCGTGTAGAAGATTCTTCTTTCAAAGAAGATACCATTATTCAAAGTACCAAAGAAAAAGCGAAAACTGATACTAGCTTGCCACTTCGTTCTCCCGTCATTGCGATTATGGGACACGTTGATCATGGTAAAACTTCACTTCTCGATTACATTCGTAAAGCCAAAGTAGCGGACGGGGAAGCTGGAGGGATCACGCAACATATTGGTGCTTATCAGGTAAAAGTAAAAGATTCTACCCTGACTTTCCTAGATACTCCTGGCCACGCAGCTTTTGCGACCATGAGACAAAGAGGAGCAAAAGTAACAGATATCGTGGTGCTTGTGGTGGCAGCGGATGATGGTGTAATGCCTCAGACGAAGGAATCCATTCGTTTTATTCAAGAAGCAAAAGTTCCATTAATTGTCGCTGTTAATAAAATGGATAAAGAAAGTGCGAATCCAGATAAAGTAAAACAAGCTTTAATGGAATTCCATATTACTCCTGAAGAGTGGGGGGGAGAGACTCCATTTGTAGGTGTTTCTGCTCTAAAAGGGACAGGAATTGATGATCTTCTTGAGAGAATTCAACTTCAAGCTGAAGTAATGGAATTAAGAGCCAATCCAAAAGCTGCAGCAGAAGCTGTGGTTATTGAATCTAAAATTGAAATTGGTCGTGGAGCTGTAACAACAGTTCTAATCCAGGAAGGAACTTTAAATAAAGGTGATTCAATTGTTGTGGGTGAAACTATGGGACGTGCTCGTTCTTTAATGGATTTCCAAGGAAACATGGTGAATTCAGCCGGTCCATCGACGCCAGTACAGATTTTAGGATTAGATACTCCTCCGAATCCAGGTGATATTCTTAACGTTGTTAAGAGTGAGCGTGAAGCTACAAAAATTGTGGAAAATCGTGTTAACGAAAGAAAAGCAATGGCTGCAGCTCCTGCGAAGAAAATGTCTCTGGAAGATTTCTTCTCTACTGCCCAAGAAACTACCGGCAAGAAAATGCTTAAGCTTATTGTTCGTGCTGACGTTCAAGGTTCAGCAGAAGCCATTAAAAACGCTGTTCAAAATCTGGGGAACAGTGAAGTTGGTGTGGATGTGATTACATGTGGTGTAGGTCCAATCACTGATAATGATGCACTTTTAGCCGCTAGCTCGAAAGCTTACGTTCTTGGTTTTAATATGCGTCCAAGTACTTCGGCCCGTAAAATTGCTGAAGATAAGGGTGTGGATGTAAAAACATACTCGATTATCTACGAATTAATTGATGATGTGACGAAGGCTCTTGAAGGTCTACTTGCTCCAGAGAAAATTGAGAAATATATTGGCCGTGCTACGGTTAAAGAAATTTTCAATATTCCAAAAGTGGGAACGATTGCAGGTTCATCAGTTATTGATGGAAAAATCCAAAGAGCTTGTAACATTCGTTTACTTCGTAACGGAAAAATTATTCATGATGGCAAGTTAGCAACTTTAAAACGTTTCAAAGATGAAGTGAAAGAAGTCGCTAATGGATATGAATGTGGTATCGCTCTCGAAAACTTCCATGATGTTCAAGCAGAGGATATCTTTGAGGCTTATATAATGGAAGAGAAGAAGCGTACGCTCGAATCAAGCGCAGTACTCTAAAGGTAACTTATGGCCCGCAAAACCACATTTACGAAAGCAAAATTTGAAGAACGCCTCTTACAGCAGATCAATGTGCTGCTAAGAGGTGAATTCAAGGATCCACGTTTAGTGCAAGTCACTGTGACAAGTGTAGAACTATCTCAGGATTATTCTTATGCTAAAGTGATGTGGGATACTTTTGATAAAGCTCATCGTGGGGATGCAAAGGCTGAGATTGAGGGAATTTCGGGAAAACTGCGTACGCGTTTGGCCAAGTCTCTAGATGTTCGCCATACACCACAGCTGAAGTTCGAATACAATGCTCAATTCGAAGCAGAACACCATATCTCACAAGTCTTAAAGCGTGCTCAAGCTGGCGAAATGGATGATGACATCGATAATGAAGACGGTTTCGATGACGACGATCTTGACGACGACGAAGAATAAATCTCAATCATGACTCCTAAAATTATTCCGGTGTTTAAACCTCCTCGCATGAACTCAACTCATGTTGTAGGTTATTTTAAGCGTAATCTTCCCAAACCTTTTGGTAAAATCGGTCATTTTGGAACACTGGATCCTTTTGCTTCAGGTGTTTTGTTATTGGGAGTCGCCGGTGGAGCAAAACTCAATGATTATGTTCACGAGTTTTGCCCTAAGACCTATCTGGCGGTGGGAAAGTTAGGTGTACATACTGAAACGGGCGATCTTACCAGTCCAATTACCAAATTAGATGACAGCCGTTACTTACATGAAACAATAAAACGTTTTGATTTGAAATTTTTACAATCTGAAATCCCTGCAAAATTTCAAGGGGCTTACATGCAAGCTCCGCATAAGTATTCTGCTGCAAAATTGGATGGTAAACCTCTCCATGAATGGGCGCGCATGGGAGTGGAGGTTGTGAAAGAAGAAAAACTAAGACAAATTTACGAATTGGAAATAGTAAAATACCAATTTCCTTATCTAATATTTAGAGCAAAGGTTAGTTCTGGAACTTATATTCGAACACTCATGAATGATATTGCACATTTTTTGGGAACACATGGAACATTAGTTTCTTTGACTCGTGAAAAGGTAGG
>JBEIOQ010000113.1:0-7399 GCA_040377495.1 Halobacteriovoraceae bacterium | reverse complement strand
AGGATTGATAATGACGTCTAAGAAAAGCACTTCGCCTTTATTGCCTAACAAACTCCATTGCTTAAGAGATTTGGATTCAGAACTACGAAGTACTGTTTGAAAAGCATCGAGAATTTCGGTTTGAGTGAAACTATGACGAAGGTCTAATCCAACTTTCCCATCATTCAAAATATTTTCGTGTAAAATGGAATAACGTTTAAATTGATCATTAAAAAAGAGCAGTCCTTGACCACGATCCATGGCCAGAATTCCATCATTAATACTAGAAAGCATAATTTTAATTTTTTCATGCTCAATTTCTAGTTCATTTAGTTGTTTAAAAATCGCTTCTTCTGCTTTTTCCAGAGTAGCTTCGATTTTTGTCCATTCATCTGTCTGATAAGCGAGCTTTAATCCTTCTGAAAGATTAAATTTTTGGAAACCAGCAATTTTTTCCATCACTTTGCCAATATGTTCATCGGTACGGATCACAATCCAAAGTGAAACTAAATAAACGAGCAGAACAATCGGTACAAAACGAAATAGAATCTGGCGATTAAGTTGGATCAAAACATGAGCTTCAGGAAAATGATGAAGATTTTCTCGATAAATAATAAATAGACCAATTAATGAAAATAATAAAACTACGGAGTGAAACTTCGCTAGTTTGATATAGATCATCCAAGGAAAAGTATGTTTATTCGGTGAGGTGGAATTATTCGGCTTTAAAAGCATAGCCAATTCCTCTGCTGGTTACAATATAGTCTGAATGTGTTCCCAGTTTTTTACGAAGACCAGCAACGTGAGTATCAATGGTACGATTAGTGACAAAAATGTTGTTTCCTTGAATCTGTTCAATTAACTGAGCGCGAGTGAAAACGTGTCCTGGACTACCAGCGAGGGTTTCCAGAATGCGGTACTCAGTTAAAGTTAGAGGAAGATCTTTGCCACTGACTAAAGCTTTACACTGTTTTTTATCAATGCTTAGATCCTTAAAATCCATAACTTCTTTAGATGGTGCTTGGATTTGTTGAAATCTTCTTAGTTGGGCACGCACTCTAGCGTGTAGAATTTCCATATCGAAAGGTTTAGTAATGTAATCATCAGCTCCCGCATCAAGGCCTTGAATAATATTTTCTGGTTGGGTGAGAGCTGTAACCATAATAATCGGTAGACTTTTCAAAGTATTGTGGATACGAATTTTTTTTAAGATTTCGATGCCTGAATCTCCAGGCAACATCCAATCAAGCAACAGTACTTGATAAGAATTTTTTTCAAGCAGTTCCAAACCACTAATTCCATTATCAGTAGCATCGATATCCATTCCTAGCATCTTTAGCTGGGCCACCATCAAATCACGGATATCTTTCTGATCTTCGATGACTAAAACTTTTGGTTTGGCATTCATAACTATTGGTTTAAAAAAGCCTCGATCCCCTTAAGCTCAGTTTCTAAGTGGGGCATCTGGGGCATCATTTCTGTTGTTCTCTTAGCTTTATATCCTTTTGGATAGGATCTCGTCATCACTTTTGCGTAAAGAACTTCATAACTTGTTCCTTTTAAGGCCGGACCTACACTTCCATTTTGTGCCGGATCACTATGATGGCAAGCAATGCAATTAGAAAGGTACGAGGTTTTACCAGCTTGGGCCAGTTCGGATAAAGGAGCAGTAGGAGTTTCAGTTTGAGGGCGGCAAGAGATAAGGAGAAAGAGGGCCAGAAAAATGATTTTCTGGCCCTTATTTTGAGACATCATTAGCAAATAATTTCAATGATCGCGTATAGAACAACAGTTAGTGCAAGTCCACAATGAGTTACACCTTTAATTGTTGTCAACGGTCCTAGTTTTCCTTTGATAGCGTTAAGTTCAAGCGCGCCAATCACTGCTCCAAGAACAGCAAAAAGGCACCAGCCACTAAAGTTGTCTGATACTTCTATTGGAAGGTGACTTGCAGCTCCCATGAAGAACAACATTGGAATAGAGAATAAAGTATTTGTACGTGATGCAAGGCCCGCTTTTGCTCCACAAGCTGCAGCTTCTGGAATCGCAGGTTTCCCTTCGATAACATTGGTTGCATTTTGAATGACAACTTTTTGGTTAGGCCAGATGATAAGCCAAACGTTAAGGAACATGATGGTTCCTAATGCTGCACCAGTTAGAATTAATACACCCCATGATGTCGTAAAAATATCCCATCCTGCAGTCATTGCTTTGTATTTAAGGATGAAAACACCAGATAAGAAAGTAAATAAAGCTCCGTAGCGGAACCATTTTAGTGCGCGCGGAACAAGTTTGTTGATGGCATTATTTTTTGTTGTACCATCGGCCTCTTTGAACCATTCACCTTGAACAAAATTAAAGTAGTAAAGAATCCCAATCCAAATCACACCAGCAAAGTAGTGGACCCAGCGCAAAAACATCTCAATACCACCAGAACTGAGCATACCAACGTTCATTTTGACCTCCGTTTATTAACTAAGCTATTTGGTTAACTTTTTAACACAAATCACATCTGAAGAAAACGTTTTAGAGTTGTTTGGCCAATATATTGGCCAATAACTCACAAAGTAGAACGAATTTGGCAGAACGATAGTAAGCAATTAACTCATGGCAAAATGAAGATTCCGTTAGTCTTTTATGATTTTTTTTCTCACAATAGGATAACTAAATTTTAGCTTAACTCTAGGATGAATGATGAAGCGTTTATATTCACTTATTTTTGTTCTTGTCTTCACTGCATGTGCCAGCAAAAAAAATGAAAATGTGAAATCAATTTTTATGCCTGAATGGGTGACTAGTCCCATGAGTAGTTGTGATGAACAAAAATTTCTTTGTGCTTCAGCAGAAGGCTCTGGTGCGATCGCTGCTGATGCCAACGCCAGAAAAGCTTTAGCGCAAATTTTTTCGACTAAAATTGAATCGAAGATGAGTGTTACTTCATCGGCGACTAGCAATATTGGCGGTGATTCACTCAAAGGTGAAGGAAAAGAATTTTACGCCAACGAAGTAACGGAGCTAACCGAAGATATTTTAGAAGGCGTGGAAATCAAGGCGCGCTTTATGAGTTCAGGCAATCATTTTTCACTCGCAAGCATGGATAAAGAAAAAGCAGCTGATCGTCTTCGCTCAAAAATGAAAGAGCTGGACCAACAGTTAGTGACCTATAATCAAGAAAATAAAAAGTCTTATTATGGTCGTATGAAGAAAATTTATAAGATCCGTGAAGAATTAAATAATCGTTACGAATTTTTAATGGGTAACCGCTATAAGTCTAAAGTAAGTTTCGACGAAATTATGAGGAAAAAGAAACTGGCTAGCCCGGTGAATTTAATCCTATTGAAAACGGGAAATGCAGAATTCTTAAGTTTAATGCAGGAAATTCTTTCGGATCGTGGTTTTAAATTTACTGATGTAGAAAATGGTGGGCACGATATTATTGTGAATTTAGAAGTAAAAAATAAAAAAGAGTATTTAAACGTAGACGGTTTTGAAAAATATTCTTTTGATGTAAGTCTGATAAGCCAACTCAAAAATAAGGAAACCTTAGGAGCTTTGAAGTTTATTCAAACTTCTGTTGGCCGCAATTATGATCAAGCATTATCTAAAATTCGTCCTGATATAGAACAATTCATTGAACAAAACTTTGATGATTTAAATATCGAATAGAAATTACCAAGGAGTAAACTATGTTGAAATTATCTCTTGTGACTGCACTTACACTATTACTTGTCGGTTGTTCTTCGAAGAAGAAAGAAGAAAAATTGGAAGAAGTGGACAACACTGACACTATTAAGCTTGATTATGAAGTTAGAGAAGCTAGCTCTAACAAAAGACCAACTTGGGTAGAAAATGCGAGCCAATGGGCAGAAGAAACGGAAGGTAAAGAACCAGAAAAGTATCGTTATCTTTCTTTTCAAACTGAACCCAAAGTTTCTCGCGAAATCGCTTGTAACCTTTCTCGCGCTAACGTGAAGGCGGACATTGCGGGCGAAGTTGTTACCTTTATCCAGAAAGAATTAGCTGTTTCAAAAGAAGGCCAAGCTTCAATTGATCCAAACAACCCAGAAACAAAACCAATGAGAGAATTTGTAGAAGAAACACTGGTCGAGAAAATTCAATCATTAATCAATGGTGCTTCAGTGGTGAATACATACTGGGAAAAACGCCAATACCTAGCCAAATTAGGCGCGAAAAAAGATTACATTGGTTATACTTGTTCTTCATTAGTTCGCATCGAACATGAACGTTTAAAAGCAATGGTCGAAGAAGCTTCGAAAAAAGTGATCGCGAAAGCCGATGATCCAGAAACAAAAGAGAATGTGAAGAAAGCGCTAGAAAACGCTACGGTTAATTTTGAAAAAGCACGTAAAGGAGAAATCTAATGAAATTAAGTCTTATTGCCCTAGCACTTATCTTAACTGCTTGTGGATCTTTTAAAGCAGAAAGAGTAGACCAAAAAGAAGCAGATGCGAAAGGTCTAGAAATTACCGATAACTGGATGGGAACTGATACGACGATGTCTATCCAAGAAACTTTGAAGCAAATGAAAGAACACAAAGGATTCCAAAAATATTTAGCTAAGCATGGTGGAACACCAAAAGTTTTTATTGCTGAAGTTCAAAACTCGACAGCAGAAGCTTATTTTCCAATTGCTGACCTTAACGATGAGTTTCTAAATGAAATTTCAAAGTCAGGTGACTTCACTTTAATCGATGCCGCTGCTCGCGAAAAAATCTTAAATGAAATTAAATATCAAAACGACGGCATGGTTGATCCAAAGACGGCGAAAGCGATTGGGAAACAAACTGGAGCTGACCTCATGATTTTTGGTAACGTTTATATGAAACCAGAATCTCGTGGTGGTAAAACGATCAAGGAGTACTCTCTCAACCTTCGTATGACAAATATCGAAACAGCAGAAGAGGTTCTTCGTACCAGAGCTAAAATTCAAAAATTCTCTAACCAAAAAGCTATGGGCTGGTAATTAGTCAATGATGAAAAAAATATTAGGCCTTTTCCTTCTTTCTACTCTTCTTTTGTCCTGTTCATCAGGACAAAGAGAGAAACGTCAGGAACTCAGAAAACTTTATAGCGAAAAAGAATTTGTTAAAGCTTTAAAGCTTCTAGAAGGAACTGCGATGGGCAAGGATGAAACCCTTAGCCTTTTAGTGAAGATGGAAAGGGCCAATATTAAATGGACTGAAAATAATTATTATCAAGCCAATCTTGGTTTTAACGATGCCATTGATCTTTCACGTAAGCTCTATACCGAAAAATTTAGTCAGTTAGCCACCTCAGGTGCCAGTAATGACAACTATAAAGATTTTTATGGTGAAAAGTTTGAGCGCTCAATGCTTTATTTTTATGCGTCTCTCTGTAGCATAAATCTGTCGCAAAGAGGTCAACGTGAATCCTACGTACTACGTACGGGAGAAGACCGTAATGTGGTGGAGAATCTTATTCCTGAATATTTGCTAAAGGCGGATGAAGTCAGACTGGAAAAACTTTCTTCCAGAGCTCAAATCCTGGCATGGGATTCATTTTTATCCAACATTAAAAATGATAATTTCGGAAAAAATGTTTATAAAAATGATTTACTGGCCAAAGTTTATGGTGGGTTTGTCCATGAAGCCATGAGCACTAACCAAGATGATCAGATTGCATTACAATTGTACAAGGACGCAAAAGAAGTACTTTATAAAAATTTTAATATTTATCGTACCTTCAATGCCAAAGCCAAAGACTTTGCGAGTGATTATAAAAAGCTAGCAGAATTAAATGCCATTGAATTAAAAACTTATGTAGAGCCAACACAATGGTCGACTTCTCTTAATAATTTTTTAGATGAAAAAATAAAAAAACTTTCGAAAAAAGAAAAGAAAGCCAATTTCAAATTCGTTTTACAAGAAGGTTTAATTGCAGAAAAAGTTCCAGTAATGGTGGATGTGAGTCTTAAAGGGGCCATGAACTCTTCCGATGATTCTGGCGTTAAGAAAAGTATTCAAACTTTTGGAGCGACGGTATTAGCTGCTTTCGCTGCTCAAAAATTAGGTCTAGTGAGCTCACATCAAAGTTTCTCTAATAACTATCTTGGAATGCAAGTGGCAGGGCTCGCTGTCAGCGAAGCTGGAATTGCTTTTGAAATTCCCAAAGTGGTGGAAAAACCAGTGACGGAGCAATATTCTTTGGTGATAAAAAATGAAAATGGAAATGTGCTTTTCACTAAGCCCTTAGTGTTAGTATCTCCTCTTAGTGATATTGCTTACGAGTCAGTAAAAGAAGAAGCGATTCGACGTTATACTAAAACTGGTGTGCGAGTAGCGATGAAACACCTGACTGCGATTGTAGGTGCCTATACGACGTATAAAATGATGAAAGGGGAGGAAAACGATTTCCTTGCCCGGGCGGCAGCGATTGCAAGCTATGTAGGAGCGTCTAAGTTGATCTCTGCTTCTGAAAAGGCCGACACTCGTTATTGGAGTACTCTTCCCCATACCATTCAAGTGATCGAAGCTGACTTACCTGTTGGAAAATACATTGCAGAAATGAGCATCACTAAAGATGGACAGAGTAGAGTGGTGAGAATCCCTGACTTTTCTATTCAGGATCCTAAAGAGATCAAAATTGTAAGCTACCGCCACCTTTAAAAAATGCTTCATTTTTAGAGGAGAACTGACCGATACTAGTGCAGATGAAGCACTTAGTCATTGTGTCTCTTTTTCTTTTTTCTATCCTCGCTCACGCGAGTGAATTGTTAATTGATGAAGTTCCTCTTGATACTACTTGGTCTAAAATTACCAAAAATCCAGAAGACAATATTCGCTATCTAATCGACTTTTTAAAAAAATCAGAAACAGGAAAACAACTTTTGAAAGCAGCTAGCTTGAAGGCGGCTGATGCTGGTGAAACACTTTTTGATGTTTTAAAAGCTGGTGATGGTTCACTAACAGATACCACACTCGTTAGAAAATTTTCGAAGCTAAATCCTGCGGAAATTGTCTATGAAACCAAATCCAAAGTTTTTATTAATCGTGATTTAAATGTGCTGGATGCCGTTTTAGATATGGCCCATGAATTAACCCATTTTACTTTCAGAAG
Source organism: Halobacteriovoraceae bacterium (assembly GCA_040377495.1). Taxonomy (GTDB): domain Bacteria; phylum Bdellovibrionota; class Bacteriovoracia; order Bacteriovoracales; family Bacteriovoracaceae; genus JBEIOQ01. Next base: position 322 of record JBEIOQ010000113.1, on the reverse strand, counting down.
TGCCTTTAATCCCTATACTTATAAAATGTCTGCGAAAGATTTTATCGTTTCAACTATTGAAGGTTCTGGAGGAGAGGTAGATGCTTTTTTGATGGAATGTAGAGTGATCTCTGAACTATTTCCTCGTCAAATGCATGGACGCAGTACTTGCCGTAAAGTGCAGGAACCAGGAACTCACTATTTTTCAAAAATTTTGGCTATTTCCGAATTTTATAAGGTTGGATCTTATTGGTCAGACTATGAAACTGAACTAAATCGCTTTGGTATTAAACGTGAGGAAACAGAAGCGAGTAAAGAATCTGTTTCATTCATTTCTTCCGCT
>JBEIOQ010000026.1:0-22512 GCA_040377495.1 Halobacteriovoraceae bacterium | reverse complement strand
TGGTTGCGATTGGTGAAAAAATCCGAATAGTACAAGAAGTTTTTAAAAAACATTTCAATCTTAGTACACTTAAGACAGATGCGAGTCAATTTGATGTAACCTTTAAGGATTTTGAAGAAGTCAATTTTGGATCACTAAAGATGAAGGCCATTCCTACACCTGGTCACACTCCCGCATGTATGAGCTATCAATTTGATGAACATATATTCACAGGCGATGCTCTTTTTATGCCTGATTATGGTACGGGGCGCTGTGACTTCCCCCAAGGCAGTGCAAAACTTCTTTATCATTCTATTCATCAAAATCTTTATTCTCTACCAGATCAAACTATAGTTTATGTGGGACATGATTATCAGCCAAATGGACGAGAACTTCGCTTTCAAACGACTATTGGAGAAAGTAAGAAATTAAACATTCAATTAAAGTCAGAAACCACTGAATCCGAATTTATTCAATTTCGTGAAGCTAGAGATAAAACATTAAAAGCTCCTCGCCTTCTACTTCCAAGCATACAGGTTAACATCGATGCAGGACATCTACCGAAAGAGGAAGCAAATGGTAAAAGCTATCTTAAGCTACCTTTAAATAAGATCACTACACTAGGCAAACTTTAGGAGGGATATATGAGTTTTTCTTTTGAAATGATCAATGGGGTGCCTACGATTAAAAATCATCAAATTCAACTTCCCAATAAAATGTTATTAATTGACGTTCGAAATCCAGATGAGTTTATTGGTGAGTTAGGTCACATCCCTGGAGCTCAGTTAAAAACATTGGGGCCGGAACTGGAGAATTTTCTAAGCGAAACGAATAAAAATGCAGAAATTATTTTTGTCTGTCGTTCAGGCGTTAGATCAGCTCGGGCCACTTCTCTCGCTCTTTCTATGGGATTTCATGAGGTGTATAATTTAGAAGGTGGAATGATTGAATGGAATCAGCAAGAGTTACAAACTGAATAGATGGGGTAAATTGATCACCCCATCTATAAGTATTTTATTGAATTGTAACAATATGTCCGACTAGATCGTAGTCAAGAACTTCTGTAATTTCCACTTTCACAATGTCACCAGCTTTCGCCATACCATCATTAATAATTACTTTTCCATCAATATCTGGTGCTTGACCAACGTGGCGACCTTGGAGCAATAGTTCCGTTTCTTCATGCTCACCTTCAATAATCACTTCAAGTGTTTTACCAATATATTTTTGATTCAACTCGCGCGCAATTTCCTTTTGAGCTTCATAAAGTTCTTCGAAGCGACGATCAATCGTATCTTGATCAACTTTGTCTTTCAATTTCAGAGCTGGTGTTCCTTCTTCATCTGAATACTTAAACACACCTAAGTGATTAAACTTTACTTTCTTGATTCCTTCAATAAGAGCTTGGAAGTCATCCTCTGTTTCTCCAGGGAAGCCAACAATGATCGAAGTTCTTAAAACAATATTCGGAATCTTCTCGCGTAGACGCGCAATCTTCTGATGAATGATATCTCCAGTAACTTTACGATTCATGCGTTTTAAAACACCATCGGCAAAATGTTGAACGGGCATATCTAAATACTTTAAGATTTTTTTAGAGTTTGCCATGAGATCCATCACTTCCTCAGTTAGATCATCTGGATAGAAGTAGAATACACGAATCCACTCTGCTCCACTTTCTTCTTCTAAAGTCTTAAGAAGATTATAAATGGTCTGGTTGTCTCTACCATCTTTACGAAGATCAACTCCATAATCAGAGAAGTCTTGAGAAATTAAATTAAGTTCTTTCACTCCTGAAGCGACTAAATTTTTAGCTTCAGTCACCAGGGATTCAACAGATCTCGAACGTAAGCGTCCGCGAATAGTTGGAATAATACAGAAAGTACAATTACGATTACACCCCTCAGAAATTTTTAACCATGCCATATAAGAAGGCGAAGTATTTAATCGAGGATCAAATTCAGTGTGGATAAATTTAGGGATTTCAACAAAAGATCTTTTCTCTAACTTACCATCTTCGAAAGCGCGTAAAAGAGAAACAATTTTATTATATTCACCAGTACCAATGAACATATCTACTTCTGGCATTTCTTTTTCTAGATCTTTTGAATATCTTTGTGCCATACATCCAGAGACAACCAATGCCTTACATTTCCCCGTCTCTGGATTCTTGTAATCCGACATATCAAGAATTGTTTCAATTGATTCCACTTTAGAAGCTTCGATGAATGAACAAGTGTTAACAATGATAACTTCTGCATCTTCAGGTTTTTTGGCAATTGAAAAACCATCGAGTCCCATATGTCCCAACATAACTTGGGAGTCGACGAGGTTTTTTGAACAACCAAGCGAAGTAAAATAGAGACTTTTTTCCACAAATTTTTTGTTGGATTCTGGTTGATTAGAAGGAGTTGTGTTCGTCATAAAATGCCTATTTTTTCAAGATTTAGTCAATATAAACACCAGTATTTAAAGAAATATTGGAACTTAGGCAATGTTAAAGCGCTACTCTCTATAAAGATTACAAATGGCTTGGGTTTAATCTGGAAGGATGATAAAAAGAATTACCAAATTCAAGCTAGTTGGAGTCGTTATGAAACATACTATTCTTTTTCTCTTTTTGGTACTTAGCTTTGGGGCCCAATCCGCCACCATGATGATCGACTGTGAAGGGAATGATTTTACGGCAAAAATGAGAGTCGATTTAGAGAAAAAAGAGGCCCACTATCTAGAAATTTACTCTCAAGAAGGACTTGGACCTAATAATCTTGAAGTCTCTTTTCTTGCTAGCAAAAGCTCTTTAGACATGGACCTACATGATGCGATTCAAGCTTCAGCGGAGCTACCAACAGGTGGAAAAATTTCGATTGAAAATGAGACAGGTTCAATGCGTTTTAGCGAAGCAGGTACCGATCTTCCCCTAAAGAATTGTAAGTACTCTTTCTAGAGATCAATTCCAAGACAAAAACTTCCCAATAGAATAGCAAATACAGCAAAGGCCATAAGACTCATGGCCTTTTCTTTATTTTTTGCGAATAGTACTCCCGTTAAAAAGACTCTGATCAGAGGGAGTGAGATCAAGATCATAAGCCCCAAATAGGACAGTAGCACAAACCATTGGCCCTGCGTAAAGGTCTTCTCCATGCTCTGAATAAAGTTAACTGACTGGTATGTTTGATAGTGATAAAGTCCTTGAGACTGACCCGAAAGTAAGTTGCCCCCCCAGCCTATACCTAAAAATATTGCTGAGAGGAAAACACCGTAACGTAAAATATAACTAATTTTGAGTTCTAATTCTTGCGTTCTTTCGATCGACATACTTTAACTATAGGACAAAATCTAGAGCTTTACAAACATCAGGTACCGCAAAAACCAATTTTGATCACCAGTAATTCTTGATTGATCGTATCGTAAGCTGAAAGTATCGACCACGTCCCGTCTTCATAAGAGTGATAACCATCATAAAGTTCTAGTTTCGCTTTGGTTTTTGAGTCTAACGCTGTATCTAGGGCCCTGGCCACATTGTCTACAGTGGTAAAGAAAGTTGATTTGTCTTCATCTGAATCAAACCAGTCATTATATTCAGCCCCATGAGAAAGAAGGTTTTTAGCAATGACGGATGATTTCTCTCTTTGAATTAAGAACGGATCAGCATCATCACCTGGATATAGTCCTAATTTAGAGTAATGAAGTTGTTTAATAGTATTGATGTTCTTTTCTGACTCTTTTTTAGTCACTTTAAAACGCATAAGATCAGAGCAATCTCCAAAGAGATCCTCATTAGAGACTGCTTTACTAGCTACTGTGGCGAGATTTTCAAGACTAGCATCTTTCATTTTCTTCACGGAAGTGAATTTAGCCGCATAAACACTACCCGATAAGGCCATAACACCCATAAATGTAAGAGCTGACTTAAACATACGCATCTCCTTCAACAATTGATAAGCGGGCGGATAGTATACTAGTTCAGATTACGTTCAAGATAAGTTTTAATTTTGAGAATTTTTTACAATAACTTTAATAAAGACAAGCCTTTATAGATCATCTGAATTGAAACTATAGTTAAGACTAAGATGAAAATCTTGCGAATTTTATCGGCTGGCAGCTTTAGCATGGCCTTAGCTCCAATAAAACTACCAAAGATAATTCCTAAGGCCACCGGGGCAGCAATCATAGGTTCAATATCACCTTTTAATAAATAAGCACCAGCACTGGCAGTTGCTGTCACACCTATCATAAAATTTGAAGTTGCAGAGGAAACCTTAATCGGCATTTTCATCATGCCATCCATCGCCAACACTTTAAAAATTCCACTACCAATTCCAAGAAGTGCCGAAAGCATACCTGCAACGATCATCAGCAAGAGACCTAAATCAACATGAGAAACTAGATAAGTTTTCATCACTCCTGGAGAAGCTGGATAAACTCCATCTAAGCGCAAGGCTTGGGCCCAAGGATGATTTTCCTTTGCTCCTACATTATCTTCTCTTTTTCTTAACATCATTCCCCCAGAGAAAAGGAGAAATCCTCCAAAGAGAATGAAAAGATATTCAGCCGCCATCCAAGAAGAAATAAGAAAACCAATCACAGCTCCTGTGACAGTTCCGAGTTCTAAAAAAACAGCTAATCTCAAATTAGTTAAACGATCACGTAGATAAGAAGCTGCGGCCCCTGAAGAAGTCGCCACAATCGAAATCAAACTAGCGGCCACCGCATAACGTATATTCACACCATAGACGAGGGTAAGGACCGGAACCACAATAATGCCTCCTCCTAGCCCTAAAATAGAACCAAGAAATCCAGCAAACATGGAAATAAAAAGAAGAAGAACTTCATTCATAGATTAAGTTTAACCGTTAATCTTTAAGATAGAAACAGCCAATTGATTCTTTGTTTCTTAGAGATGCATTCAAGACCATGAAGGCCACTTCGACTCCGTTACGAAGACCAATCAGTTCATCGTGCAATTCAGAATGACGATAAAAACGATTAATTTCATCTGATAGTTCAGTGAACATAGCACGAGCACGGTTGAGACGATTTTTTGAACGGGAAAGACCAACATAATTCCACATGGTTTGACGTAAAGTCATCCAATCTTGAGCGATTAAAGAAAGATCACACTCTCCAGAAGCGCGTTCCCAGTTTTTAATACGGTCACTTTCATAGAAACTTGTACCTTTTAAACTCTGTTCAATATCTAGCGAAGCTTCATAACCCCAAGTTAAGCCTTCTAACAATGAAGTCGACGCTAAACGATTTGCTCCATGTAAGCCCGTACAGGCGACTTCTCCAACAGCATAAAGATTTTCTAAATTAGTACGACCTTTTGTATCTGTCTTCACTCCACCACAAGTATAGTGAGCAGCTGGCACCACTGGAATCGGCATCGTTGCAATATCAATTTTATTTTCTAAGCAATGAGCATGAATAGTAGGAAAACGGTCTTTCAACCATTGCGGATCTTTATGACTAATATCTAAATACACACAATCGTTTTTCGAGGTAATCATTTCTTCCAATATTGCTCTTGCGACAACATCACGAGGAGCAAGCTCTAAATCCGGGTGATACTTCGTCATGAAGCGCTCACCTTTAGCATTAAGAAGAATTCCTCCTTCGCCCCTTATTGCTTCAGTAATTAGAAAACGACGATGAGAAGAACGATTAAAAAACGTTGTTGGGTGGAATTGCACGAATTCCATATTCGTCACAAAAGCACCTGCTCGTTTGGCCATAGCAATTCCATCGCCTCTAGTTCCACTTGCGTTGGAATGGTGAAGATATAGAGCTCCAATACCACCTGTAGCCAGAATAGTTTTCTTGGCCATAATTTTTAATACATCGCCCGTAACTTGATTAAAAACATAAGCACCAACTACCATATCTCCATCATAACGTTGGCGAATATCCACGCCATGGTGAGCAGGAGTTATTAAATCGATAGCAGTGTGACCAGTTAAAAAAGTTACGTTAGGGAAAAGATTTTTATCATTCAGATAATTAAGAAGTGAAATTTGAATTTCTTTTCCTGTGAAATCACCTTTATAAATAATGCGTTCGCGAGAGTGAGCTGCTTCCTTGGTAAACTTCAACTCTCCATCTTCATCTCGACTAAAATCTGTTTGCACTTTTTTTAGCAAAATTTCTTCCACAATTTCTGAAGAACGATTAATGAGAAGATCAATCGCTTTATCATAGGAAGTATTAGAACTGGCCTTCATAATATCTTGGGCCAATTCATGAGGATTATCTCTCCCCATCTTAGAATAAATAATACCACCCTGGGCCCAGTATGTATTGGCGATATGAGGTTCTTTCTCACGTGTCACAATCGCGACATTATATTTTTTTTCAGCTAACTTAATGGCAGATGCAAGCCCTGCGATGCCACTACCTAAAATGAGAACGTCATATTCTAAGCTCTTTTTCATAATGGACTCATCTTTAAAGACATATCAACAGGCGGCGGATTATGGGTCAGACCGCCAATACTAATGGCATCGACACCAGAAATGAAATAATCCGAAATCGACTTCAGATTAATTCCACCGGAAATTTCGTAAGTCATTCCCTCTGATTTAATAGAAATTGCTTCTTTCACCATCATTGGTGAGAAATTATCTAACATCAAATGCTTAAGCTCTAACTTTTTAGCGAGTTTTAATTCTTCTAAGTCATGAATTTCCACAATCATCGGAGAATAAAAACCACTCATCGCTTTCATCGCATTTACAGCAGGACCTAATCCACCAAAAACTTTTTTATGGTTATCTTTGACCATCAGAATTTCCGTTGAGCCGAAACGGTGATTTTTTCCACCGCCAACAACGACTGCATATTTCTCAAAAGCCTTAAATCCTGGAGTCGTTTTTCTAGTATCTAATATTTCAATGTTATATGGTTTTGCCATTTTAACAAATTGAGAAGTATATGTAGCGACAGCTGAAGCTCTCGTTAAAAGATTAAGAGCAATACGCTCACCACTTAAAGCGACTGAGAATGGAAGTAGAAAATCAAAACTTGTTTTTGAATCTTTGGTAATGTATTTACCTTCTTGCTCTTTAAAATCCCAAGAGTAGTTGGTGCTGCCTAAATAATTAAAAACTTCAGTAAAAGCATCTAATCCGCAAAGTACTAAATCAGATTTTACCTTGAGTGAGCACTTCACCTGGCTTTGAGGCAATGACTTTAAATAATGAACATGATCAAAAAGACCATCTTCCTTTAAAAAATGTGGAATAAGTTCGCGCCAAGATTGTTGAATTAAAGACACAATTTACCTCTCAAAAGTGCCCATGTTCTATCAGTTTCAGTCCTGTTTGCAAACATTTCGCCCCATGAGATACCTAATATTACAATCTTAGATAAAGCTAAATGATAGATGGGCCTGCATCAGAGAAGATTATGAGAAAATTAAGCTTTATTTTCCTTTTCTCCTTTCTTTTACTTTGGCTTTACAATGCAGAGCGCGATCTCTATCTAGTTCCCCCTTTTCACCATGTGACTCCAATCGACATCAGCCAGAAGCTCAAAGAACGTAGTCATCAATATCAACGTACTGATCTAGGCGCTTTGGCCTTAAGTTATAATTTCGGATTAAATTTTGAATTATCTAAAGAGCAAAAGGCTCTACATCAAAGACTAGCACTTAAACATCTTTTTAGTCCTTCTGGTCTTCATGTTAGTTATATTTTCGGGGTTCTCTTTTGGTTAAAAAGAAAAAAGGGGGAACGATTTCATCTTGGGCTTTGTATCGTTGTTGGTATTTTAGGCTTGTTTAGTCTTGCTTTACCCGCTTACTATCCATTAAAGAGAACCTTGCTATTCTCTTTTTTATCACTATTAATTAGTTTTAAATTTCGTATTAAAACATGGTGGATTTTTCTTACAACCTTTACGCTAGATGGATTTTTTGGGTCATATACAGAAGCTCCTTTAAGCTTTACTTACAGTTTTCTTTTTTGGGGAATTATCTTAGTTGAGAAGAATTTTACTCGAAGATTTTTCTATCTATTTTTAGCTCAAATGCTAGTTAGCTTCTTTCAAGGCACACTTTTTTATCCTCTAAGTCTCTTGGCCAATATTTTAATCCTGCCTCTGTTTAGTCTACTTTTTCCATTCATTTTTTTTGGTTTTTTTAGTGCGTGGATTAATATTTCGGAATGGTCCCTGGATCTGTTTCAACAAGTTTTACAATGGATGGATACATGGACACAAAGTATTTCTTTTATAGTTACACCACCAATCATTTTATGCATTCTGATGTTTTTTATTTTAAGTGTTTTCGATATTAGAAAGTACTTCATCCTTGTTTTGCTCTTGACACCAATGGTCCTTCAAACCACTGACCACAAACGAGAAGAAAGAAACTTTTTTCAAAGAGGCTTTTTGAGACAAAAAAAGGGACCGAATTTATCGGTCCCTCTTATTCTTAAAGGAAAATAGTGATTAGCTAACTTTAGTTTTTGCAAGGATGGCAGCAAAAGTTTTCTCTTCACGGATAGCATACATCATGTTGTTTTTTACATTAGCATTGCCTCTGTAATAATTCTCAACTTGACTTTTATCCATGCCAGATTGCTCAACCATTTCATTGATTTTTTTATCCAAGTCTGTGTCTGTAGCTTCAATTTTTAATTTTTTCGCAAGTGAGTCTAAAATTAAGCCAGATTTCACCTGAAACAGCGCCTTCGCAGTAATGTCATTGTCCCATTTTTCAAAGTAAGTCTCAGTCATTTGATCATTAAAACCTTGAGATTTTAGATTTTGTTTTAGATCATTTTGAACTGCTGTTTTTTGTTGTTCAACTAAAGCAGTTGGAACATCAAATTGATTATCTTTGATTAATTTCTCTAGTAATTCTTGATGTAGTTTTTCTGCAGCTTGTCGTTCTTTTTGATAAGAAAGAGTTTTCATATTTTTTTCGTTGAAGTCTGCAGTTGATGTGAAACCAAATTCCTTAGCGAGATCGTCATTGAATGTCGGAAGCACTTTCTCTTTAATTTCTAGAAGTTCAACATGAAATTTCACGGGAGCATTTTGAAGCTCTTTTTCGTGGTAATCAGCAGGGAACGTTACTGAAATTGTCTTCTTCTCTGCTTTTTTCATTCCAATTATCCCATCTTCAAATCCTGGAATAAATTGACCAGAACCGATTTCGAGAAGGAAGTCTTCAGCTTTCATGTTTTCAGGTTTTGAGCCATCAGCTTTTTCACCAGTAAAAGAGATTGCAGCAAAGTGACCTTTTTCTAGTTTCTTATTCGCATCCGTAACTTCTTTCATTTGAGATTTTGAAGAAAGATAACGATTTTTAAAATCTTCCATTTCTTTCTCCGTTACTTTTGTATCATCTTTTTTGAAAGTGTAACTAGAGTAGTCTTTCACTTCTACTTCTGGAAAAATTTCAACAATAGCCTCGAAACTTACACTCTGACCTGCTTCATATTTAGTGTTATCAAAAGATGGATAACCTACTGCTCTAAGATTTTCTTTTTTAACTGCGTCCATATATTGAGCAGAAACAAATTGGTAAAGTGCTTCGTTTTCAATCTGTGGTCCATAGAATTTTTTAATCATATCCAGTGGAGCTTTACCTGCACGGAAACCTTTAAGGTTTGCTGTACTTTGTTTTTTCACTAAAGCTGCATTGATTTCTTTAGAAAGATCAATTTTATCGAAAGAAAAAAGGAGTTTTTTTGTACATCCGTTGATGTTTTGAATGGTGTAAGACATGAAAGACCTCTTTGTTGTCTATAATTAGTTAAAATGAGGTCTCAACCTTAAAGGCGAGGGGCTTAAAAGTCAAGAATTGGCGCCTTGGGTCGTCGAATGAAATTAGTAATCAACACGTGAAAGATAGAGTCCATCAGGTGGGGCCACAGCAGCAAGTTTTTTGGGATAGTTTTGACCTTTTAAGTAAGACTCGATTTCAGATAGTTGGACCTTTCCTCGCCCTGCTTCCCAAATCGTACCCATAAGGAGACGTACCATTTGCTTGAGAAAACCACTACCCTCTACGCGGAAAGCATACACAGAAGGAAAGTGACCTTGAAAAGAATCTGCAGCATATGGTTCAATCTCAGCACTATAAATCGTTCTAATCGTACTTTTCACATCTGTTCCTAGAGTATAAAAATTGCAGAAATCATACTCTCCGATAAAAAGTTTACAAGCATCCTGCATTTTTTTTAAATCTAAAGTGTAAGGAACATGAGACACAAGTTTATCTTGAAATGGTGTAGGAAGAGTTTTCCAGTTAAAGAGATATAGATATTCTTTTTTCTTCGCTGAATAAATAGGATGAAAATCTTCCGCGGCAATGGTGGCTTCTTTCACCCGAATGTCGGTGGGAAGATGAGAATTCAAAGCACGCATTAATGCTTGAGGATCAATCGCGAGTGGAATATCTATCTTCACAACTTGCCCTAATGCGTGAACGCCAGCATCAGTACGACCTGAGCCAATGCTTAAAACATTGGTTGTTTTTGAAATTTTCATTAAAGCTTCGTTAAGAGTGCCTTGAATCGTAACTTGTTCTGCATTTTGAATTTGCCATCCAAAATAATCTTTACCGCAATAAGAAATATCTAACCTATATGAATACATTTTTAGAAGTATTCAAACGTAAAACCAACACCATAAGAAGTTCCAGACACAGATAAGGTTGGCGTTTTAAAATTGGAATATTCATGCATTCTTGCTTCTAACGTTAAATAGTAGCGTGTCACTTGATAGGAGCCAAAATAATCATATGAGGTTCCCGGAAATAATTCAGAAATAGAAAAGCCCACTTTGGCTCCAGCAAAATAACCGACACTGGCTTGACGTAAGTTTTTCTTTTCACTTCCTTCCGGTAAATCTGAGCGATCCTGAATGATACCTAGAACAGAAGGGCCACCAAAAACAGAAAACTTTAAAAATGCTAATGGAACTTCCATTAATACACTGAAATCAACCGGGATTGTCCACAAATTAAAGTTAACATCACTACGAGTTCCATCAGCAAAGTAACCTTTACCACCGTTATAACCCAGACCTAAACCTGCCCCTGCACCCAGGCGAATATATTCTCGACGGAAGAAAAGTTCATGACCAGAGAAACGTAACATAACTGGAATTTCAAGAATCTTTTTACCATTATCTGATGCTTCTACTTGATTGGAAGAATCTCCTCGATAAGTTTTATCAAAAGAGCTGCTGGAATTTTTATAATCAAAAGAGTCTTTAAAAAAAGAAAAAGAAAAGTTTTTATCACCTTTATGTTTTAAATCTTTAATCAGTTCTGAGTTTTTAAATTCAAGATAATTCTCTTGTTTAGCATTCGTCCCTAAAACCTCAGTACCGACGGAATGAACTTGTTCTTTCTCTGTTAAGGGCTGATGAAAATCCTTTTGAGGAACATCGCTTCCGACAATAAAAGTAGAATCGTTTTTAACTTCCTCTTTCTCAGGAGCTTTACTTACTGTTTGCGGAATAAATGAATCTGATACTGCTTCATGAGTTTTGTCCAAGTCTTCCTCTAGATCCGTTTTTTCTTCAACTGTTCCACCTAGAAATTGCCTCATATCTTCTGCATAGGTAGAAAATGAAAGCAAACATAATAAAACAAGGAATTTTCTCATTAATTTTCTTCCAATGAATTATCTTCATTTTTCCATTCGAAGACATCCTTGAATTGTTTTCTGTGAGACAGGAAGTAAAGTAACGAACCCACAACATAGATCGAAATTGTAATTGGTATCATGATTTCTTCGTAAATAAACAATAATGCAATCATAATGAAGATAACCATAAGGACTTGTTTTTTATGATTCTTCACCCATTGAGATTTTTTAAAAGAGGGAAAAGGAATATTTGAAATCATTAACATTGAATAGAAAAGAATATAAATAGTCGTGAGCCATTGAATTTCCCCTACCATAGGAAACTCAATTGAAAGTAGAATTAAACTAATCATCGCAGTGGCTGCCCCAGGGATAGGTAAACCTTGAAAATAATCTGAACTTACTTTATCAATATTTGCATTAAAGCGAGCCAATCGAAGTGCACCACATAGTAAAAATAAAAAAGCTAACACTAATCCAGGGCGCCCCATATCAAACAGAAAACGATTATAATAAACCATCGCTGGTGCCATACCAAAAGAGATAAGATCACTTAAAGAATCAAATTGTTCTCCAAAAGCTGATTGAGTTCCAGTTAAACGAGCTACTCGTCCATCAACCGAATCAAACACAGCTCCAAGAGCAATTACCATGCAAGCTTTATAAAAATCACCTTTAATGGAAAAAATAATCGCCATAAACCCACAGGCCATATTAAGCGCTGTAAAGATATTAGGAAGAAAAAAAGCAAAACGTCTATTGTCTGACATAACTGAATCCTATTTTAATCTGGCGATAAGAGTTTCTCCCGCCACTAATTCATCTTCTTCACGCACTAAAATATCGGCCACGGAATCGAAGTTTACTTGGACTAGTCCCCCAAAAGGGATAAAGCCAACACGGGCACCACTTCTCCCTAAATCTCCACCTAAAACACTGAGACTGGGCCTTAAACCAAGTAAACATTTAAACAATCTTAGTCTGACAAATTTTTTATTTTTTGTCTGTAATTCTACGAAGTATTGATAGGCAGTTTTCACATTACTTTTCACTTTGTCCTGACCAGAGAAGCGAAACAAGGATTTTCCACGAATTTTCGATACGTTAACGATTTCACAATCAGCAGGGAGGTAGATACCAATTTCTTGTGTCCAACCCATACGAAGCAAAAGCTGGGCCCCATCCTCTTTAGAAGAGATAATTTTAACCACTTTAGCGTTCACAGGTGAAACTAAAAGCTCTTCACTTTGAATAGTGTTGTCTTTTACTCGGGATTTCTTCTCCCGAAAAATGAAAATAGTGATGGCAAGAAAGATAAACCAAAGCAAATTATAAAAAACACTACCCCAAATAAAAAAACTTAAGGTAATCCCAATTAAATAGAGGACAGCTTCAAGATTAAGGTAAGTTCGCCACATATTAATATTCTATGTCGAACAAGGAAAAAAGTCAGTTTGGTTTTTTAAATTCGCCTTCAATTGGTCGATAATAAAAGATAGATCGCACGAGTTTTTGCTGCACTACTGAGGAAAAAATCTTTTGAGGATACTTTTCGATAAGTGAACCAGTCTCTATTAAAGTTATTTCCTTCACCCAAGGAGTAAAAGTTGGGGAGAAAGCCAATTTATCATGAGTATAAACCGAATTTAACTTTAAAGTCGGATAGTAATCAATAAAATCCTTTTCACTGGATAGCTTTTCAATTTTTATTCCTGCGTTGAAATAGTAACTGAATATTTCACCTTTAAAAGCATTAGATATCCACAATCCTTCTTTCTCATCCAGTAATCCAGGAACCTCAAAATGATAGAAAGAGTAAGAAGGAAGACCATAAAGTTTGAGAGTTTGAAAAATACCATCGGAAATTCTCATCCCCGTGTACCCTCCGGGACCTGCTACCTGAATCAAACCTTTGATATCTTTTAGTTTTAATTGATGATGTGACAGCAATTGATAAAGAGAGGTATGTAACTTTGTCGCTGTCTTTGTATCATGATTGCGTTCAAAAGCAATCCATTGGAACTCTTGATCTAAGAGTCCCAAGGAAAGCGTATATGAAGTGTCGAGATAGAGATATGCCATTAGAACAATCGAGAAATGTCATTGAAGAGCGCTACAAATATGAGCATAAAAAGCAGTGAAACACCAAATTGCTGAGCAATTTGCATCTTGCGTTTTGAGAGTGGCCCACGATTTACAATTTCAAAGCCTAAAAACATAATATGACCACCATCTAAGACCGGAATAGGGAAAAGGTTAATGACTCCCAAGTTCACTGAAATTAAGGCCATTAAACGGAAGAAATAGCTTAAAGAAATATTTAGTGAATCCGAAGCAACTTTACCAATGGCTAAAGGACCGCCGATACTTTTCAAAGAAACTTCATTGGTAATCAATTTCTTAAAGCCATCAATCGTTTTAACAATAGAATCCCATGTTCTATAAAGCCCTAAACCAATGCTTTCGAAAAAACCTTTTCCTGGGCTCTGAAGATACTGCATAGGAATATATTCACCAGAACTGTACACCCCCACACTTTTCATTTTGGTGCCGTTCATTTCTTTTTCTTCAGGTATAATTGATGCTGCTAAAATTTGTTGGCCACGTTGATAACTAATACTAATCGCCTGATTCTTTGTCGTTGCCTGAATTGCTTCTCGAATATCTTCAAACGAATCATAGGATTTATCATTCAAAGTAAGAATCAAATCACCTTCACGCAATCCTATTTTATCCGCCGGAGACCCCATCACAATACTATTTATATACAGATCTAAAGGATAAAATTTCGCTAAACGAAGTTTGGCATAAAAATCAGCAATATTTTCATTATTGATAGGCACTTCCACCTTTTGCTTAAGATCAGCCTGATAGTTCGTCGTTTCCTTAGGATTTGTAATGGTAAAGAGATAAACTTTCTCGCGTTTTAATTCTGCCATTTCTTCTAATGAAGCCAGCATATCGATTTTATCAGGATGCAAAGAGACTGCGTATTTTTTGCCTTCTCCACTCATCAATACGGGCTGACGAAAACGTGGTGAAAGATTCATGAAATCATCAATGAAAGTTTTATTATCTCGATCAAATTGTATATAAATTACTTCAAGGCCACGTTGTACTTCAATGTTAGTGATCTTTCCTTCTTCTTCTTGAGCCAAATCAGCTAGACCAATGACTTCTTTACCGTTAATTTTTTTAATCACGTCACCAGTTCTTAATCCAACACGGTAAAATTCGGTTTCTTGTTTTACTAAACCAAATTTTGCTTCCGGTACTTTCTCCCCGCTAATCAATAAACCAAAGAACAAAGCAAAAGCTAAAACAAAATTTGCAAGTGGCCCACCAAAAACAATCCAAAAACGGGCCCACTTCGATTTGTGAGTAAAGGCGTATTGGCGTTGATCTTCAGGAACTTGATCACCATTAAGAGGATCATCACCGTACATTTTGACATAACCACCAAGAGGAATGAGCGATAATGCATACTCAGTATCACCTCTTTTCCATTTCAAAAATTTAGGGCCAAAGCCTAATGAGAAAACTTCTACTCTTACTCCAAACAAACGAGCGAATAGAAAATGTCCTAATTCATGAAAAAAGATTAGGGGACAAAGAAAGATGACGAAAATTAAAATTTTTTCTACCATAAAAAACCTCAAGGATGGTTTTTTATCGCCGGCTTTTTAGAGACCAAGATGTCTCAGCATATAGAGAAAAAAAGGGGCAATAAACAACAAACTGTCTATTCTATCATACACCCCACCATGACCTGGAATCAAAGAGGAACTATCTTTCACGTCAAAATAACGCTTTATCTTCGACTGGATAAGATCTCCTACCTGAGAGAAGAGCGCAAAAACAAAGAGTAATATGTAGAGTGCCCACGGAACGTGACCAAAAGCCACTTTCCAATAAATTAAGCCAATAATGCCTGAGAAAATCATTCCACCAATTAGACCTTCCACCGTTTTTTTAGGACTCACTTCTGGCCATAATTTATTTTTGCCAAAATTTTTACCAAAGAACCATGCTCCAGTATCCATCCCAAAATTAATGACGATCATGGCCATAAAGTACAATTTCCATTCATAAAAAAAGAATAAACTCGCAATAACGGCAATAGGAATGAACACAAATAATGATACTAAAAAAGGAAAACGGATTAAAGTTTGAGAAAGATCGTATTTACTAGGTGTGAATTTAAACAGGAACCAAATCAATAAAATATTATTCACTAAAGCTAAATTGATAATAAAAGAAGTCACTTGATCTTGTTTGAACATGAACCCTATAAAAAATAAGCAGTAGAGAGTTGAGCTAATGAGATATGTCGTATGTTTACGTTCTAACTTTAAGAAATTGTGAAGGATTTCATCCATCACCAAAAGACCTATAATTCCTACAGCACCAACACAATAAGCAGGACCTAAAAAGATAAGTAATGCCACCATCGCCATTAGTATTAAGGCCGAAAAAATGCGAAGCTGAGTATTGGAAAGATTTATGAGTGTTCCTCGTTTTTAAGTTTAGAATGATGAGTCTTCGCTATCTGCTTAGCCTCTTCATAGTGGCTCGCCTCAACAGTTCCGAAACGTCTTTGTCTTGTTTTAACTTCATTGATTATATGGGCAAATTCTTTTGGTGTAAAATCTGGCCAAGCAGTTTGAGTAAAATACAGCTCTGCATAAGCTGATTGCCACAAAAGAAAATTAGAAATACGTTGTTCTCCACCTGTTCGAATAATTAAATCTACATCCTTGGACTCTGGATGATACAGACGAGTGCCTAATTCTTCTTCATTTATGAATTTTTGAGGATTAGTTTGAATGAAATTATTTACTGCTTTGACTATTTCCGCGCGTGATCCGTATCCAAAAGCAAAAGAAAGTTTTAATCCTTGAAAAGCTTTGGTTTCATCCTCTAATTGTTGAATAAGTATTTTTGTTTCATCAGGTAGTGAGCTGGTGTCCCCAATCACACGGAAACGAATTTGATTT
Organism: Halobacteriovoraceae bacterium; assembly: GCA_040377495.1. Classification (GTDB taxonomy): domain Bacteria; phylum Bdellovibrionota; class Bacteriovoracia; order Bacteriovoracales; family Bacteriovoracaceae; genus JBEIOQ01. Next base: position 5,930 of record JBEIOQ010000026.1, on the reverse strand, counting down.
TTAATCAGGCGTGCACGCTCTTTTAATAAGAATTTTTTTAAAAGCCTAAATAAGGTTTTTACCTCATTTAATGGACGACTAAAATTTTCTGTGGAAAAAGCATATAGAGTGAGAGCAGATAAACCTAGATTGTCCGCTTCTTCTACTATTTGGGAAACAATGGAAGAACCGCGAATATGCCCCCAAACGCGTGGATGAAAACGTTTCTGTGCCCAGCGCCCGTTTCCATCCATAATAATAGCAACATGTTTGATTTCTGACATGAATTAGACAGTCATTAATTCTTTTTCTTTCGCACCAATTACTTTGTCCACTTCTTTTGTGAAATTATCTGTAATAGTTTGAATTTCAGTTTGGTATTTTTTAGATTCGTCTTCTGAAATGACTTTATCTTTTTCAGCTTTCTTCACTTTTTCATTTTGGTCGCGTCGAATATTTCTAATCGCCACTTTGGAATCTTCCCCAATTTTTTTCACTTCTTTTACAAGATCTTTACGCTTATCTTCAGTCAGTGCTGGAAATGCCAAACGGATAACATTTCCATCATTATTTGGAGTAACTCCAATGTTTGCATCATAGATAGCTTTTTCGATTTTAGGCAAAAGTGACTTATCAAAAGGTTGAATTTGTAGCAAACGAGCTTCTGGAGTTGAAATCTGACCAACTTGTTTTAATGGTGACATTGTTCCATAAAAATCAACCTGAATTCCATCTAAAACAGTGGGTGAGGCCCTTCCTGTTCTCACTTTTGAAAGGTTATTTTGTAAAGACTTAATGGTTTTATCCATTTGATCATTTAAAGACTTTTTAACTTCAGCAAACATAGTATCTCCTCAATTATTTATTGGTTACAGTTGTACCAACCTTCTCTCCACTTATAACTCTTTTAATATTTCCAGCTTCAAAAACGTCAAACACTACAATTTCAACATCATTATCCATACATAAAGTAATGGCAGTTGAATCCATAATCTTAATTCCTCGATTTAGAACTTCGATATAAGAAAGTTTATTAATCTTTACAGCATCCTTATGTTTCATCGGATCTTTGTCATAAACACCATCTACTTTCGTTGCTTTAAGAATAACCTCTGCATTAATTTCATTCGCTCTTAATGCTGCCGTTGTATCAGTCGTAAAATAGGGGTTACCAGTCCCTGCAGCGAAAATAACAATTCGACCTTTTTCTAGATGGCGGACAGCACGACGGCGGATATAAGGTTCAGCGACTTCTTTCATATCAATTGCAGAAAGAACTCGAGTAAAGAGTCCGTGGCGTTCAAGACAGTCTTGTAGTGCTAGTGAGTTGATAACGGTTGCCATCATCCCCATATAGTCAGAAGTAGCACGGTCCATTCCTTTGGTTGCTCCTGCTACGCCTCGGTGAATGTTTCCTCCACCAACAACGATTGCAATCTCAACACCGAGTTTATGAATTGCAGCGACTTCCTGACCTAATCTTTCTAGGATGTCAGCATCAATACCACTCTTGTTTTCACCAGCAAGTGCTTCACCAGAAAGTTTTAAAAGTACTCTTTTATATTGTTTCATTATGCCTCTTATCGATCCAAAAAAAAGGGACCCGCTATGGGTCCCTTTGGATTTTAAATGTGATTAATGACCACCTGTCATTTTTGCAACTTCATCAGCAAAATTATCTTGTTTTTTCTCGATACCTTCGCCAAGGTTGAATTTCACAAAACGACGAATGGAAATTTTCTCTCCAATTTTCATTGTTAATTCATTAACAAGATCTTGGATCGAAACGTCTGGATTCTTAACAAATTTTTGTTCCAGAAGACATACTTCAGAAGCCATTTTATCCAGCTTACCCTTTACGATTCCTGGGATCATTTTTTCTGGTTTGCCTTGCTCTTTTAATTGTTGAGCATAGATTTCAGATTCACGAGCTTTATAAGACTCGTCGATATCTGTCGCTGCTAGGAAAAGTGGGCTAGAAGCTGCGATATGCATAGCTACGTCTTTCACGAAAGTTTGGAAATCATCTGATTTCGCAACGAAGTCCGTTTCACAGTTTACTTCAACCATAACACCGATTTTTCCGTTGTGAATGTAAGAACCAATTGTTCCTTCAGCTGCAATACGGCCTTGCTTTTTCTGAGCTGCTGCTAATCCTTTCGTACGAAGGTAATCAACTGCTTTTTCAATATCACCGTTAGTTTCAGTAAGAGCTTTCTTACAGTCCATCATACCGGCACCAGTTTTTTCTCTTAGATCTTTTACGTCGTTAGCTGAAAATGACATATGTCTTCCTTATAAAAAAAGTAATTATTATTCTTCGTCAATTTTAAGATCGATATCATCTTCAAAACGTGAAAGCATTTCAGCTTCAAGGCCTTTATCAGACATATTGTCACCTTTTTCACGCTTAATTTGTGTCGAACCTTCAGCGATCGCGTTAGCGAAATAGTTTACAAAAAGAGTGATTGATTTAATTGCATCGTCGTTTCCTGGAACGATGTAATCAATTCCTGTAGGATCACAATTTGTATCTGTGATTGCTACAACTGGAATACCTAAATTATTAGCTTCTTGAACTGCAATTTTTTCATTATTTGGATCGATTACAAAAATCGCGCCTGGAAGTTTTCTCATGTTTTTGATACCGCCAAGACCTTTTTCAAGTTTAGCTACTTCTTTTTCAACGCGAGATTGTTCTTTTTTAGTTAAAAGATTGTAGTCACCGTTTTCTTTCATTTTTTCTACTTTACGTAGTTTATCAACAGACTGAGAAACAGTTTTATAGTTTGTAAGCATTCCACCTAACCAACGGTTCGTAACATGGAAAGCGCCACAAGATTCAGCAGCACTACGAATTACTTCTTGAGCTTGTCTTTTTGTTCCTACGAAAAGAACTGACTTACCTTGAGAAGAAGTTTTCTTTAAAAATTCATACGCTTTTTGCGCCATTGGTACAGTTTGAGCAAGGTCAACGATATAGATACCGTTTCTTTCGCCGTAAACGTACTTCTTCATTTTTGGGTTCCACTTGTGAGTTTGGTGACCGAAATGTGCACCTGCTTCGAGCAATCCCTTTAAAGAGATTTGTGAGTTGTTAGTAGCCATTGAATGTCTCCTGATGGTTAATCTAGTTGCTCTTGGACTTCTCATTGAAGACCATCAAGTTAAAAGCAACCGGAATTTTCCCCCGTTTTCACAGGGGAATTTGGTTATTAAAGTGCATGAAAATTAACATAGACGAGCTCTCCTTACAAGGAGAAATCTACTCTAGAAATTGCTCAATTGCGGGCAATACTTGACGAGGTTTTGAGCCTAATCCTGGGCCAACGATACCCTTGGATTCCATATCTTCGATTAAATTAGCAGCACGATTATATCCAACCCCTAGTCGGCGCTGCAACATAGAGGCTGAAGCACCTTTTTGACGTTGTTCAAAGACCGCTTTCACTGCATCTTTAAACAATGGATCGATTTCAGCTTCTTCACGGCCACCTGCACCACCGCCCACAGATCCATCTCCTTGATCGCCGTAGCCACCATTTTCAATGAAATCCATCGCTTTTTGGCTAAATTTTGCTGGCATCTTTCCTAGTTTCTCCACTAAAGCTTCAATCTCATTTTCATCTACATAAGCAGAATGTAAACGCTGTAACTCTGAACTGTAACTAAAGAGCATATCCCCTTTACCCAGAAGATTTTCTGCCCCTTGAGAATTAAGAATCGTTCTTGAGTCATTACCTGATTGAACTTTAAAAGCAACTCGAGACGGGAAGTTATTTTTAATTACACCTGTAATCACATCGACTGAAGGACGTTGTGTTGCGAGGACAATATGAATTCCAGCAGCACGGGCCTTAGCCGCTAAACGTGCAATTGAGTTTTCAATTTCTTTGCCAAAACGGGAAAGAACTAAGTCTGCAAACTCGTCAACGATGATAACAACGTATGGTAGTTCATATTCTTCATCTTGATCTGAATAGTGTTTTGAAATTTTTTCTAAACTTTCTTCACTCGCATTTTTTAATTTTTCATTAAAGCCTTCAATATTTCTTACTGCCATTTCTCTTAAAATGGAATAGCGACGCTCCATCTCTTCACACGCCCAAGCCAGAGCAAGATTTACATTTTTAGGCTCAGTAATGACTGGAAGTAGTAAATGAGGAAGATTAGCATAAAGAGCAAGTTCCAATTGCTTTGGATCAATTAAAACCAGTTTCATTTTTTCCGGTGGCATTTTTACTAACAATGAAACTAGCAATGTATTAATGAAAACTGACTTACCAGCACCAGTTGAACCGGCGACGAGCATATGAGGCATACTTGCTAAATCGACAATGGCAACTTCACCTAATGAAGTTTTCCCCATCGCAATTGGTAGTCTGGTTTTCGTTTCTGTAAAGTGTTTTGCTTTTAAAACATCTTCTAAATAAATTACTTCACGTGGATTACGAGGAATCTCAATTCCTACTGTTGTTCTCCCTTTCATTGGATAAACCATACGAATTGGAACTCCTGACAGTGCAAGAGAAAGGTCATCTTGAATGGAAGTAATACGAGAAACTTTTACTCCAGCACCAAGCTCAATTTCAAAAGTATCTACAACTGGACCTTTAAGAATATTTATTACTTTTGCATCAACTTTAAATTCGGTCATTTTGTCTTCTAAGCGACGAATAATTTCATCGAAATAGAAATGCTCTGGTTGATTATTAATTTTACTGGTTCTCTGGACCGCAATCGAATCAATGAGATCCGCACTTTGGAAATTACTATCCACTGTTTTTGTCTTTAAACGAGGTTTGCTAACTGCAATAACATTAGAATTAGAAACTTCGATTTCTTCTTCAGTTTCTTCTTCTAAATCCTCATCGGAAGACATTTCCAACGTTTCGTCATCATCTTCTAATTCCTCGTCTACATCTCCTGCTTCAAATTCCTCTTCCAATTCTTCAGGTTGAGTTTGAATAGGAGCGACTGTCGCTGGCTTTAATCCATCCATCATCTGTGAACGACTGGCCACTGGTTCCATCGCAATGACATTCTCAGTTTCATTAGCACTTTCTTTTTTCTGCCAAACTTGACTACATTTTGAAGCAATCATTAAAGCCGCCGATTTAACTTTCGGCATAGTTTCGATCACTTTATTTTCAACTAAATTAAAATTTCTCGAAACCACAGGTTGAGTTTTACTAAATAATTCTTGGATATTGGCCCACGTTGCTTTTAAAAATTTGGCATACTTCTCTCTAAAACAAAGAAACATTGAGGTATTAAAAAACACAATACTAAGAAAGAATCCGACATATAGATTAATTTTTGTCGCTAGGTAAGAATTTAGCCCTTCTCCTAAAAGTGAAGGATAGAAAACGTAAAATAAATTTAAATAGAATAGTGAAAAGGAAAGAAAAGCCAAAGAGTCGACTTTGAATTTTCTCTTATTGAATAGTAAAGCATAACAGAGAGAGAGTGTGAAAAATGGGAAAAAAACCCAAATTCCTGAATAGAACCCAATCATCGCCACAAAGGACGATATGTAATAAAATAAAAAGTTAAAATGTTTGTTGTCAGAAGAAATACTGAGAAAGGAATCAGGAAAAACGTCTTGATAATAAAAATACAAAAAACTAAAAAATGTAAAAAGGAAAAGTAAGTACAACTCGAGGCGAATAATTTTCTGCTTAGTCATTGAAACTTCCGTGTTGGTCTGACATTTAGGCGTTAGCGCTCTATAGAATAATTGTAAGGGGGCAGCAAATTTTTTGCAAATTATTGGATTGTCGAACCACTAAAATAAAAAACCCACTCATTGAGTGGGTTTTCTTTAAAAAATGAAGGGTGCATCTTGCTAATCTGACACCAAGTCGCCCTGGCACTACCATCGCCGCAAGTGAGCTTAACTTCTGAGTTCGGAATGGGATCAGGTGTTTCCTCACCGCTATCGATACACC
>JBEIOQ010000146.1:0-2924 GCA_040377495.1 Halobacteriovoraceae bacterium | reverse complement strand
GACTTTTGCCGGATCGTAACTGTAGTTAGAAAGTGCGTTCAAAGAAACTCCTAAGATAAGATAACATTCACTTTAGTGTGAATAGACTGAGCGATGAAACAATTAGCGTGGGCCTTGTCATGTAAACTTTTTAGTTGTTCAGCTGTTGGTTGTTTGTCGCCAGTAATATTTGTAATCGGGTAAAGATTAATTTCAGTCACCGACATTTTACCGGCTTCGTTTTTTCCCATAAAGGCTTCTGCTTTACACTCGTAATCATCAACGATGTAACCAGACTTAGAGGCCACTGCAAGGAAAGTCAGCATGTGACAGCTTCCAAGGGATGCAGCTAAAAGCTCTTCGGGGTTAGTCATATCAGAGTCACCTTTATATTCAGGTGCCGCTGAATTATGAATGGTTTGATCTCCACTCACGTAGATGACGTGACCGCGGTTAAAAGTATCGTATGAAAAATCATCAGACGATCTTTGCCAGTCTATATTAACAATAAATTTATCCATTATTCTTTTACCTTGTATTCTGCTTCAACAGTTGTACCGCTAAAACCCTGGTCGTAACGATGAGGATTTCTCATGCGATTCGTAACTACAAATTTTTCTGATGATTCACCACCAATAGCAATTAACCATGCAAGAATAACTAAAACCGGATTCGTATTCCAGTAAGCAGCTGTTGCAAGTGTTGCGACTAAAATTCTGGGAGCAAAGAAAAATCCTAGCCACCAGACTAATCCACCAAACTCAATTGAACCAACTAACAATCCTGATACCAAGAGAGTTAAACGTGGGAAGAGTGCAATTGAAAATAAAAAGAACCACCCGTGTTTAGTAAAGTAATCAACGTTACCTAATTCCAGTCCAGCGTAATTATACAAAAGAGTTGTGGCCCCAGTGATACAAAGAAAAATAATGACAATTTTAAACAGTGTTTTCATAGGAATACTTTACCAAAACGCAACGTAATAAGAAATTAAAAAGCATAAATATTTTAGACCACCCTTGACGAAATTTAAGGCGACCTCACCTTATAAATATGAAAACAACACATACAATTACTAGTTCTGAATTCTTACCAACCCTAGTGCTTAAAAATACCGTGCTTTTCCCTGACGTGGCACTTCCAGTGCTGGTCTCTAAGTCGGTAGGTTTAAATGCACTTCATCGCGCAATTGACACAGATAAAGAGAGGCGCTTCGTCGCTTTGACTCTGAAAGAAGGTGCAGATATCGATAATATTAAATCTTCCGACTTTTATACGGTCGGGACTCTTTGCATTGTCGAGCGCATCGAGAAAAATGAGAAAGGCGAATCAATCGCTTATGTGAGATCTGTAGAACGCTTTACAGCTAGAACTATTCAGTACGAATCGGCCTTTAACTCATGGGCAGCTAATGGAGAGATAGTCCCGGACGTCATCGATCTTGACGGACCAACAGAGAAGGCACTTCTTACATCGCTTAAAGAAGTTTCGAAGGAAATCCTGACATCTATCAATGCAACTGAAACTTTTAAACGCACGATGGAAGATTTTAAAGACGCTGGTTTATTTACCAACGTCGTGGCCCAACATTTGCCTCTGATTATTTCTAAAAAACAGGAAATCCTGGAGCTTGCTTCGGTTAAAAACCGTTCATTGAAAGTTTTAGAACTTTTAGTAGAACAACGAGAAATGATTAAAGTTAATAATGAAATGGGTCTGAAGATCTCAGAAAAAACCAGCAAAGCTTACCGCGAATCTATTTTACGTGAGCAGCTTCGTGCAATTAAAGAAGAATTAGGAGAAGGGACCGCTGAGGAGAGTGAATCAGGAGAAAAGAAAACTCTTAAAGAGCGAATTGAAGACGCTAAATTACCTAGAGACATTCACAAAGTGGCCGTTGAGCAATTGCACCGCTATGAAAATATGGGACAACAAAATGCTGAGTCTCATGTGATAAAAAACTATCTTGAACTTATATTAGCTCTTCCATGGAACGAAGAAGCTCCTCAGGAATTAGATTTGGATCTTGCTCAAAAAATATTGGATGAAGAGCATTTTGGTTTAGAAAAAATCAAAAAACATATTATCCAGCATCTTGCCGTAATAAAGCTTGCTCCTCATAAAAAAGGATCGATTTTGTTATTCGTTGGACCTCCAGGAGTTGGTAAAACTTCACTTGGGCAAAGTATTGCAAAAGCACTCGGGAGAAAATTTGTCCGCGCTTCACTTGGTGGAGTGAGAGATGATTCGGAAATCAGAGGCCATCGCAGAACTTATGTCGGTGCAATGCCCGGCAGAATTATTGAAGGGATCAAGCGAGCAAAAGAAAAAAATCCTGTCTTTATGCTGGATGAGATTGATAAATTAGGACGAGGTTACGGAGGAGATCCAGCAGCGGCCATGCTTGAAGTCCTGGACCCGGAGCAAAACGCAACATTTACCGATCAGTATTTAGATTTACCTTTTGATCTTTCTAAAACGTTCTTCGTAGCAACAGCAAACTCGCTGGACACTATTCCAGGACCACTTTTAGATAGAATGGAAATTATTCAACTGAGTGGTTACACTTCAGAAGAAAAATTTCATATTGCTAAAAACCATTTAGTTCCAAAACAATTAAAAGAACACGGTTTTACAGCAGAAAAAGTACAACTGTCTGATGAGGTCTTAAGAAGCATTATCAGTGATTACACGAGAGAAGCTGGTGTTCGCGATCTTCAACGAAAGATTGCAAAAGTTCTTCGCTCCGTAAGTGAAAAAGTGGTGAAACATGCAGACCAAGATTTTTTTGTTATCGACCTTGCTACAGTTGAAGATGTGTTAGGTGTTGAAAAAAATACTTATGAGCTCGCACAAGCATCTGCTACGCCAGGAGTAGTGACAGGACTTGCATGGACTCCTGTTGGCGGAGATATCTTATTTATCGAAAGTGCGATGATGCCAGG
>JBEIOQ010000055.1:0-15498 GCA_040377495.1 Halobacteriovoraceae bacterium | reverse complement strand
TTAGGCGCATCTTTGTCCTCTGCTGTACCTGTTCTAGGCTTATCAGATGAAGTACAATCTGAAGCCACTGCAAAAGCCCCTGTAGATACCGTAAGAACCATTAGCATTACTAAAAATTTCATATCTCTCTCCTGTCATTACAAAGTTTAGGTATTGTAACCTTATACTACCACTCTTCTCGGTTAACCCCTAAAAGAGCTTGAGAACTATTTTAGAGAACTTTAAAGTGCCAACTTTCGTGGGCACTTACAGCTGAAGATTCACTCCTGCTGGCTTCACGATAGAAAGAAGATTTTGGAACGCTTGAGTTACCTGAAGCGCCATCTTATGACCTGCTTTTGACTCTACCTTCTTAATCTCACCGTAGTTATCGTAGTCAACATTGATTTTGCCCACGTTGTCCATAGAGATTTCTACTGGTTTTCCAAGAGCATTGTAGACAAAAGAAAGTGTTCTTTTTTCATTAGTCTTAGAGTCGTTATCAACCATCTTAGTAATACGACCATTACGATCATAAATAAGAAGTACAGCCTTACCACCAGAATTAACTGCTTTAGCAAGGTTTCCTTGCTTATCGTAGCTAAACTGCGTCCAGCCTGAATTGTTCACTACTTTGGTGATCTTGTTAATAGAATCATCGTAATCGATATTTACGAACTCACCATTGGTTGATGACTTTTTAAGTAATAATCCTTTTGAATTATATTCAAAGTTCGTTACTTCTTTACCGCGAGCGATTTTTAGTGGAAGACCACAACACTCAGAGTAGATCGTTTCAGTCTTAAGACCATTGATCTCAGTCAAAATACGGTATGTATACTGATCTCCATCTGGTTTTGTTTTAATTTCATACTCGTAACGATTCGTAACAGGTTTTCCATCAAACCCATTCGTTGTTACTAGCGTCCAATAGTGGAACTCAGGATTTTTGGGATTTGATCCGTATTCATATTTAGTAGATTCACCATTTTTATCTTGAACACTTGTCACCATCTGACTTTTTGATTCATAACCAACTTTCATTTCAGAATTATCAGAATAGCCAACTTTGATCAAATTATGATTAGAGTCATATGAGTACTTATAAACGTTGTCGCCAACATCCTTCGACTCAACCAGATCTTTTTCTTTGAATTTATATTCAACTTTTTTATCTCCAGCTGACCAAACATTTTTAACTTTTCCATCTGGATACCAAGAAAAGAAAAGTTGTTTTGCTTGCGAGTCCTTAATCGATTCAAGCTCTTTTCCCTTATAGTTTAAAGAAACTGAATAACCAGATTTCTCTGCCACTTTTGTCATCTTACCTTGGTTATTGAAAAATTCGACTTTACCATCAGAGTAAACGCGCTTATACCCATCAGCGATTTTATGAATTTCTTGCATCCCTCTTTCATTTGAATAAAGAATAGTTCCATCCGCGATCTTAGTTTCAAGATTTAATTTTGCTTCATAATCGCTTCTCAATTCTGCATCTTTTACCAATTTTGCAGCAAGGTCTGCACCTGCTTTATCAGTCAGGCCACCTTTCGTTTTTAAAGCAGAAACAATCTTATCTGCAGCTACTTTGGGATCAATCGCTGACTTAGGAGTAAAACGAGTGGTCGCACCCGAACCATTTTCATGGACGATCACTGACCCATCAGCAGAAACTGTGACAAATGTTTCAAAGTCACATCCCCATCCCACACCAAACCATCCATCAGCCGATGAACGTGAGTTGTAGGTTCTGGTTAGTTCTAATTTTTTACCACCGCCTGGAACGACAATATCAGTGTATGATACATAGAAGTTACCATTTTTTAAGTTAACACCTGGGAACGCTTCCATGCTTAAAGCAGAAAGTGTTGCAATCATAAGAGCATAATTTTTAAGCTTCATTTAATTCATCCTTTGTTTGAATTAAAAATCAAAGTGATTCTTTATTGTTATCGGTTAATTAATCTCTATCTTTATGTCTTAATTTTAATGATTTTAAAAATAACATAAAGCCCTAGGCAATCCATCCCTATAGCGGCGATAAACATGATAATACCAATCGGGTTTCCAAAAATCTTATCCAGAATGGTGTAATCTTGAGCAACAAAGGCCGCCAATAATAGAAAAGGCATTGAGAACATGGCCAGCCCTTGAAACTTCCCTTGGGCCACAAACGTATCAATTTTTTGCTGAAGACGAACACGCTCTCGAATAATGCCAGCGATAGTATCGAAGGTTTCGGCCAGATTACCCCCGGTTTCACGGAGGATATTAACTCCTGTAACAAACATTTGAGTATCATCCGTAGGTACTCGTTTATTCAAATTTTCAAAACATTCTTCCAGCGGCACCCCAATTTTATTCTGCTGTAAGATCACATTAAATTCCTGAGAGATTGGTGCAGGTAATTCAGATACGACCATCCCAATTGCTTGCGGAACCGAAAGTCCTGCACGAAGACCATTTGAAAGTAGATTAAGAGCGTCAGTCATTTGTCCAGAATAAACCTTTATACGACTTTCATGCATATAATCCACAATTGGACGAGGAAGTTTCCAACCAATAAAACTTAAAATTGAACCAAAAATAAAACCTAAAAGAAATTTTCCAAAAACAGAAAAAAGAGCAAATACGAAAATACCCACGCCAAAAGATGAAGCGATTAACATATAAGTCACATGTTGAGGATTAACCTCAATAAACATTAACTCACACTTTTGCATAATGTAATCACGAGTACCGTAAGTTTGATCTTCAATCCACTTGAAAAGCATAAGACTGTTCTTATAAGTCATAAAAAAGAACAGCACACCACAAAGTGTGATAATACCATTTTTCCCAATGAGGTCGGTAAAGGCTTCCATGCTTTTTCCTTCTCTCTTATGTCGGGTTAATGAAAATCGTACGTGGAATTTTATAACCCTTTCTTTCCATCATCTCTACAAACTTAGGAATAAATCCTGAAGCTAAAAACTTTCCAGTGATCTTACCTTGTTTGTTCATACCTTCTTGTTTGAAGGTAAAGATATCTTGTAAGGTAATTACTTCACCTTGCATTCCACCAATCTCTGTTATGTACATAACTTTACGAGATCCATCTTCTAGACGTGATTGTTGCACAATCATGTGTACTGCCGCTGCCACCATTTCTTTAATCGCTTTTTGGGGAAGTCCTGCTCCAGCATACTGAACCAGGGTTTCCAAACGGCTTACGCAATCACGGGGAGTATTAGAGTGAACCGTCGTCATAGAGCCATCGTGACCAGTGTTCATTGCTTGTAACATATCGAGTGTTTCACCACCACGACACTCACCCACTACAATTCGGTCGGGACGCATACGCAGGGTTTGTTTTACTAGACAACGAATATCAACTGCCCCATCACCTTCTAGAGAAGGAGGTTTCGTTTCCAGACGAACTACGTGTTCTTGAGGGAAATTTAATTCTGCAGAGTCTTCACAAGTGATAATACGTTGGTTTTCAGGAATGAATCCACCTAGAACGTTAATCAATGTCGTTTTACCGGAACCAGTACCACCTGAGACCACGATATTTCTTTTCGCTTCAACCGCCATACGTAAAAAATCGGCCATATTTTCAGTCATTGATCCCCATTTCACTAGATCTTTATAAGTAAGACGAGATTCTGGGAATTTTCGAATGGTTATAGTACAACCATCCAAAGCACAAGGAGGGATGATCGCATGGACGCGAGAACCATCTTGCAAACGAGCATCTACATAGGGCGTTTTTTCATCAATACGACGACCAATGGGAGCCACAATTCTTTCGATAACGTTCATAACCTGACGATCATTAGTAAAAACGACGTCAGAAAGTTTTACTTTACCACCTTGTTCATAATAAATTTTATAAGGACCAATTACCATGATCTCGGAGATTGATTTGTCTTTTAACATATCTTCCAAAGGTCCAAGTGCTAAAGCTTCATCTAGAATCTCTTTTACGATCTTATTCATATCATCGCGAGAGTTGAGAATACCCTTTGTATCTTCTTTTCCTAGAAGCTCTACCACTTTCTTCTTTGTTTGCTCACGAAGAATCAGTTGTACTTTAGGATCCTTTTCATCACCTTGAGTTTTTTTAAGATCCATCTCTTCCACTAAAGCACGATGAATTCTAGATTTTAATTCTGTCCAAGGATTTTTCTTTCCAGGTCCAGCGACTACGGCACCTTCTTCTTTTTTAGCTGTCGCTCCTGCGTTCTGCGGTTTGGACAATTTTTCCAGAGCGCCGAGTACATTCTTGGTTACCAGCTTTCGCACGCAATCGGTGACACCGGCGCTGAAAGGTGCATTTTTATTTAAAAGATATACGGGAGTTGATTTGTTTAGGGCCTGAACTGTATTTTGATCATCTTTATTTACAACTGCAAAGACAGGTTTACCTACTTGTTTCTCCACCACTTGTGGAGAAACTGGGTGACCATTCACAAACTGATTCATCACGATCTGAATCATATCTTTAGGAAACAACATCGTGACTAAATCGCTATAAAGTCTCTTGGATTGGTTTACCGCCAATAAGTCAGGAGTAACTACACATAAAATAAGAGTTGAAAACTCTAAGGCCTTCAAAGCGAGAGGAGTCAACTCTGAGCCAACATCAATGATAGTAATAGGATAAAGGTTAGGTAGGGCCTTCAATGACTTCCCAAGACCCTCTTCATTTATTTGTGAAGCTGTCGTTGGATCAGTTGGCATACCTATAAAACTAACATTATTTTTGTTGGCCACGAACATCATGATACTTTTGGGATCAAGTGCACCAGCAAACTCAGCTAGATCTTTTACATTTTTAGGAGACTTTAGACCCGTAATTAAATTTTGGTCTCCGCAGGCCCTTTGATCGAAATCTAACAAGAGAACTTTATTGTTAATTTCACTAGCATAGGCAAAGGCCATATTGGCTGCGAATTGAGATTTTCCCACTCCACCTTTCCCACCAATAATACTAATAATATGACCTGGCATTAGCGTCCTCTTCTTCTAAATTTTCTACGGACATCTTCTGTATCAGTAGAAGCAGATTCTATGATTTCCGGAGTAACAAAAACCACAAACTGACTTTTGGAATTGGTATAATCTTTAGAACGTTGAAAATTAAATAGAGGCTGGCCTCCGGTTTGACCTGCTTGCGCGCTTAGAGCGCCCGGTGCTGATTTATCAAATCCAGTTTTAGTTTCATTGAGAACAATACCACCAATCACAGCTGACTCTTTAGATTTTACCGTGATGTTTGTTTTTATGGTATTAGCAGTGGACAAGGGTTGACCACCCACTCCACTACCAGCGTTCAAACTGACATTAAGGTCTACAAATAAATCAATCTTTTCACCTTCTAAGGTTTTTGGCGTAACGTTCATGGCAAAGTTGGTGGTAGCTTCTTGCGTAGCTGGAGGTGCGATTCCTGTTCCACCACCCACAACAAAAAATTGCTTTTGTTGTTTGGTAATAGAAGCAGCCTGATTATCTTTGGTTACCACCATACCACTTTGAATTATACGGGCATAACCAGCCTGTTTTAGTGTAACTAATTTAGGAAATAAATTACTTATTGTTGCAGCTAGAGTTCCTGAACTTTGCGATGAAACACCACCACTATTCGTTTTACCAATCGTAACAGATCCACCATCTCCTGCAATTAACGGCATCCAGCGAAAGCCAAATTGTCTGGAATAATCTTTTTGTAATTCTACAAATTGGGTGGAAATTCTCACCAATTTTTCAGGTGGGGGTGATTCCTTTTTTGCATTAACAGTTAAAAAACTTACAATCGGCGCACGGTTATTTACTTCTTGTACTCGATCAGATCCAGAAGAAAGACTGGCAACTTTAGCGATTATATAGCCCTCGGCAATTTGCATCGCTAATTTCAAATCCTCATTCTTGCTGACCACACCTTCAAGCCAGTAAATTCCGTTCACAATACGAACCGTAACATCTTTTAATCCAGCATTTTGAATCTCTCGCTGCATTTTACGAGCAATAATCCTTTGCGTTTGAGGGGAAAGGTTTATGAGATTAATCACTTCGGGATATTTAACTAGGATCACTGAAATTCGACCTAGATCGCTAGGAACCACGATCTCACCTTCCAATACTACTTGACCCGCTTTTACACTTATTTCTAAACCTTCAATCTCACCTAAAAATTCGCGTAGATCCGCGACTATCTTAGAAGGCCCAGTGGCCTTAACATTCACCACCCAGTTTTTCTTTCTTTCACCTGATGTATCAAAAATAATAACGGAAGTTCGTCCCACTTTATTACCACGGATGATAACTTCCTTCTTTGCAGGAATTGGTATGACTTTTAAAATATTTGTATCATTAATCTGGATACGGGTATCAAATTCAAAATCCAGTTTTTCAAAACGATCGATTCCCACTTCAACATCTAGCTCTTCTGGTTGAGCATCTTTCGCGGCTTCATCTTGCGCGAATCCAACACAAGAGAATATCAAAGTGAATAAAAAACAAAGTAGTGTTTTTATCTTCCTGCTCCTCTTGCTTGTTCACGTGCTTTCTGTTCCTGGAAAAAAGTCTTTGCCTCTCCAGCATCTTCCCCTAGAAGGTCGAATAGTTTTGTCCCACTAATTCTTTGCACTTGTTTATCGTCATTATTGCGTAGTGAAAGATAGATACGTCCTGAAGCCGCAGAAATAATATAAATCAATTTCTGAACATCATAAGGATTCAATTCTAATGAAACTGTGTTGTAGTTAGTATAAGTATTGAGGTTTAATTTTTTAATTTCATCTTGAGTTTTAACTCCAATCATTGGAATAGTGTTCGTTACAGCTAAACCTGTGGATAAAACTAAAACGTCTTGCAGAATAGTCTTCACCTTGTTGAATTCTTTTCGTCCACCGGCGTAGTCGACGAGAGCGAGAATATCAACACGATCACCTGGTTTAATTAAGTTGGATACAGATTGCTCTGGCCCTACTTGAATCGAGATCGCTCGTTTCCCAATACTCACTTGACGAGATAATCCTGTACGTGCGTCAGGATAAGTCACTCGTGGAGATGTAATCTGTTCATCTTTTTTAATCGGAACAGTTGCCACCGTATTGTAAATATCTTTAATATTTCCGAAAGCACCAGGTTGAGCAAATTGTTGGGGCACGCTGTCCACGAAAACTTTTGTGTCATCAATTAATTCAAGTTCATTGATATCCACTTTAGCGCGGACAACTGGAACAGACTTTCCATATTTTTTGACCCACTCAGCTTCTTGTCCTGTGATGTAGGAATAAACCATAAACATGGCCACACCAGCGATCACTAATGAAAGTGTAAAAGCGCGACTATTCATGAACACCAATCCTCAATGAATGATTACTAACTATCTAAAATTTTAACATAAAACTAAATTTTGTGAGCGAAATAGGTAAGATTTGACGTGAGGTTTTTATTGATTAGTGCATGCTTGATCAGAAGAGGCATGTACTATACTTTTCTCATAGAAAGATCCCTCTTTTCTGAATGTGGTAGGACAAACACCATAAACAGTAACGACCCGGATAAGTTGTGTGGTGTTGGTAGAATAGCCTTCTTCACAAGATTCCTGATTGCTGGTTTTAAGCATTGTTTTAAACGGGTAGCAAGGAGCTACTGGGACTGCATCCTGAAACTCTGCCGCCCAACCTGTAAAATACATGCCATACTGTTCTAGTGAAGTACTCAAGGCGCTCTGGGGTGTTGGAAGCATAGAATTGTATTTGGTACGAGCATAGTGATAACCACGAGTAAATTTTTGCTGATTGATCGAACCATTAATGGCATTTCCCATGGATAATGTAATTTGATAACTCATCAAAAGAAAAGGTAAAAAAAGTAAGAACTCAATCAGTCCCTGGCCTTGATCATTTTGAAACTTGGAGTTTAACATCCGTTATCCTCTGTCGTAATATGAACTGTGCTGGTATTTTCCTCACATATGCCATTCCCCATGGCATTGCAAACTTGCTTAAAACAATCGGCCCTAGTCGGCTCTCTACCTAGAAATGATTCTGAAACCAAATTTAATTTTTGTCCGCCCAGCATTCCAATCATGGATATCTCACGCTCAAATTTTGTTCTTGTACCAACGTACTCAAATTTTTCTCCAGGAGATGAAGGTGGGGGAATAATTTCTAAACTCGCGGCCACACCAAGGTCGCCAAGTTTAAAAGTATTGAACAAACTTTTAGCTTCATTTTGTGCATCAGTGTCATTGGGCTGATTATTATCTTTTCCACCAGTCAGATAGGTTCTGGCAGAGGCAAAAGTGGCATAGTGAACCAAATCTCCGGAAGTGAAATTTAGGCCTAGAGTGATGAAAAGAAATAAAAACGCGACTGAAAAAATAAAAGAAACAAGAAATTCAATTAAAGACTGACCAGAGTCTGATTTAATTTCCTGGGTAAGGTTCACGGGCGATGAAAAAGCGCGATTCCGAGCCACGTGATAAGCTTGGG
Organism: Halobacteriovoraceae bacterium; assembly: GCA_040377495.1. GTDB lineage: Bacteria > Bdellovibrionota > Bacteriovoracia > Bacteriovoracales > Bacteriovoracaceae > JBEIOQ01. The sequence goes on along the minus strand of JBEIOQ010000055.1, from coordinate 7,033 downwards.
TGCAAATTTTCATAATCGTGATCTTGGCCATCATAAGGGAAACCGTTTCTATAAGCATGCTCAAATTGTTTCTTATAGGATAATAGAACTTTACCATCTTTACCAAAATTCTCTAAGAATAAACGACTTTTGAAAACGCTCATGATGGCGACGACAATCACAGACATTAGCAGAATATACTCCACTGTTGATTGGCCTTTTGAGTTTTTAAATCCAAATTTTAAGATCATAACCTGTAAAAATCCAACTTGCTAAAATCACCGGTGCAAAAGGAAATTTCGTTCCGAAATAATTTTTGAGACCAGCAAAATGTCCGATTAAAAGACTATTATAAATTCCACGATAATTTTTAATGCAATTATAAATAAAAAAAGTACTTCCAATATAGACCGTACTCAAAAGAAGATTGTGTAGGACCAGTGGATGTACCTGTAGGGGCACTAGCAGAAAGAAACTAAAGAGAAATTTTGAGTCCCCTGCTCCCATAATCCGAATGAGAAAGAAAACGAAGCCAACAAATAGAAATACAAAAGAATAAAAAAATGTATTCAAAACAAATGGATATTGCGCCGGCAACCAAAGTAAGAAAAAAATGAAAACTATGAGATTTAAAATCGGCCAGGCATTTGGAATTTTTCGAGTTTTAAGATCTCCCCAAGAAACCACAATCAATTCAATCAGTACAAAAATATAAATCACTTTTTCCATGGAAAACATCACTGAAATCCATTCTTGTAACCACTAAAATAGCAGTGTTGTCCATTGGCTCCAGCTTCCTTAGAACATACCCCAACTGAGAGATTAAGTGAGAGCACATGGGCCAGCTTCCCCATTTGTTTACTCATTTCAGTTCCTACCCCACCCGCAAATTTAGATCCCATATAAGAAAGCATCACGATCACGAAAAGATATTCGATCAAAGCCTGACCTTCTTGATGGCGACGAGGAGAATTCGGACGCGTTGGAAATAAGTCCATGGATTAATTATAAATTTTGACAGGAAAAACAAAACCCCAAGGAAAAATCTTCCTCGGGGCTTCGATATAAAATAACCTTTAAGGTCTGGTTTTAAACGATGACTAGACTACTGAATTGCTTCTTCGGCTTTCGAGAAAGCTTTCTCTGTTAACCCTTCAAGCTTCGACGATAGCTGTCCTTTAAATTTCATGATCATCATAACAACAACCACAACCAGAAGGATGTACTCCGTAGAAGTCTGTCCACCTTCATCTTTTAGGAACTCCACGATCTTGTTTTTCATAAGGCCCTCTCCATAAAAGGCGATAAAACGCCTAAAGTTCACAGTGAAGTATCGGCAATTTCACCTAAAACTTTAGGAAAAATTATGGTTCTACAGCTATTTTACGCCTGCCATGAATGCGCCGCAAGAAAAATCAATCAATTAAGTCAAGTATCTGATTTTAGATTCAAAATAAAACATTTTCCTCCTTGTTGTGACTAAAAAAAGCCAAGTATAATAGGAGATGGGTCTAGGGAAAAGCTAACTCTTAAAAGCTGTGAAGTTTGTAAGATTAGCATGAGACTACAACTGTTTCGCCCTACAGATATACATTCGGGAGCGGTCCCTGGTCACGGTGTGCATGCCTAACAACAATTCGTTGTTGCTAAAAAGGAAGCCTAAAGTGATTACTAATTGCGCCCACCTATAAATTAGGGGCGCGAAACTAAGATAAAATGTCGATGAACCTAGACCCACTTTTTCATCACAACACTCTCTTTTCACTCCTTAAATTTGACTTCTAACTAAAATGCAATCATCATTATTGTATGCATAACAATGATCAATATTTATCTGTAGCAAAACCTATTAACACACACTGGATTGAAGAATTAGCGATTGAAGAAGTGAATATGGAAGAATCTGGAGTTATCCAATTCAATAATCACTTAAATCCACTCCATCTATTAGAAGAATCTTCTCTACAATTTATTGAAGCACTTCGTGATCGTTTTGAAATTTATACGACTAAATTTAATCAATTTCGTTCTACAAAAGATAATACGAATAGTATTAAAATTTTTAAAATTTCCAATACCATTAATGATTTTATGCTTTTCCGTAATGCTCTCAAGTTAGTGGTTGCAAGAAAATCCCCAGAAATTATCAGCATTGCCTTCTTATCTCACTCAGGTGGTTTATTTGCAGCTCGTATGAGCTATGACTCTCCCGCAGTAAATTCAACTCATGAAATTCGGGCCCATGTTGGACCTTTTAATAACATCACTTGGCGTTTTAATGGTGAAGTGGTGGACGTCGATCAATTAGTGAAGCACTATTTAATTGAGTTCATTAAACACTCAGCTAGATAAAACTAACTCCACTGGTTTTTTTCATACTTTTCGATTGTTTTGTAGCTTTGGAAAGGCGTTGATGTGTTGCCGTAAGTGATTCTTCAATCGTTGGCATTTTCGTTTTCAATAAACTTTCAATGTTATTCACACTCATTTGAAAATACAGATCTGCATCTGTACGATAAGCTGATACGTTTTTAGTATCAAAAGGATAAGGCCAGTTATATTTCGTAATTAAACTTTCATTTTGCTTAAAAACTTTAGCAAAAGCAGAAGCAAACTCAAAACGAGTCATCGTGTCTGAACTAGAAACTTGTAATAAACGATTAGTTACATTTAGATTCAAACATTGTTTTAAAATATCTGTGAAGTAAACAATATCTAAAAATCCTGTATGGACACGTGAATCACAAGGAAGATTAATATTATGAGCGAAGTAATGCTCTAATAATTCAAAAAATGTACGGGAACATGGATTATAAGAACGCCCATAGAGTGGGCATGAGCGAAGAATGAGATAATTTAAACAGGTTTTTTGAACATAGAACTCAGTCGATGCGAGCTTATTTCCATAAATAGTATTCGTTAAGGGAGTTTCTGATTCTGTATAGAGACTTTGAATACCGGGAAAAACAAAAGATGAGGAAATTAGAACGAATTTAGACTTATATCGCTCTGAAAACCCCATTACATTATAAACACCATTCGAATTTAAAAGATCAGCCAGCTTTTCATTCTCATGACAGTCCACCACCGAAGATAATCCTACTGCATAAACAGTAATATCGGGTTGAATTGTATAAAGAATGGTTTGAACAGCATTACGATTATTCACATCACAAGGCAATGTCAGCACACCTGGAATTTCGACAGGAGTTTTGTTGTAAGTTCCTACCACACGAAAATCACCTTTTAGATTTTCCACTAAATTGGAACCTAAAAAGGAGGATGCCCCGAAGACAAGGATGGTTTTCTTAGTCATGCTAATAAGTTTAACATGAGAAAAATTTTAAAATAGAGGGAAGATCCTGAGAATTCAGGAAAAAAATAAACCCTTCCTCCATTCGGAGGAAGGGTGTGTGGGTAATGAAGTTAACCGATAAGTTTTAGTGCCGTTTGAGGAGTCTGGTTAGCTTGGGAGAGCACTGAGACTCCTGACTGAACTAGAATGTTATTCTTAGTCATGTCAGCAGTTTCGTATGCTACATCCACGTCACGGATACGAGAGTTCGCAGCACTTAGGTTTTCATCATTGATGGCCAAAGTGTTGATGACTGAATTGAGTCTATTTTGTAGTGCTCCCATTTCAGATCTCATACCGTTAATCCTCACTAACGAGTTATCCAGAGCCTGTAGTGAATTCTGAGCTCCCAACTTGCTAATGACCGATTGTTCTTGAATTCCAAGCGCTGCGAGCGTTGAATCCATTTCCGTTCCGTCATAGCGAAGTCGATCCGCCCAGGGATCATTATGGATACCAATTTGGACTTCCATAACACCGGCGCTGCCGTCCAATAATTTTGTCCCATTAAACTCAGTTGAACGAGAGATTCTCTCAATTTCATCTTTAAGTTGTTGGAACTCTTTATCAGTAAATGCACGCTCAGTATCTCCTACAGTATCTGAAGCTGCCTGGATCGCAAGTTCTCGCAGTCGAATAATCATATTCGAAACTTCCGAGAGTGCACCCTCACTGGTTTGGATTAGTGAAATTCCATCGTCCGCATTTCGCTTCGCTTGTCTCATCCCGCGAATATGGGCCTTTATCTTTTCACTGATCGCGAGTCCGGCAGCATCATCAGATGCTCGCGTAACTCTTTCTCCAGAGGACAACTTCCTCATGTTATTATCTAAGTTCATTCTACTTGTCGCTAACGACCGTTGAGCCGAAATCGACTGTGTATTCGTATTAATTCTCATTTTAATCTCCGTTGTTCATAAATACCCTCCTGGTAAAATCCTCGACATCTTGTCGAGATAGTTTGTTAATCTTGGTTTGGCTGTTGTTCTATAAATTCCAAACCCTCATTAAGCACCATACAACGTCCTGGTATACTTCATTACCCACGAAATAACCTTGTCTACTGATTCAGCAGCCAACTTTGCAGGATTGTTGCTCATCAATGTTTCAAAGAACCATAACTTCACATCATCGAGAGTAATTAACCCTGAGAAGCTGCGTTGATTAAACTTAGTGCACTGGTTGTCGATTGGTTCGCTTGCGCTAACACCGATGTACCTGCTTGCATTAAGATGTTGTTCTTTGTGAGCTCTGCTGTTGCCGCTGCGATATCCGTATCACGTACACGTGAATTCGCAGAACTTAAGTTTTCAACCGAGATCGCCAAGTTGTTAATCGTCGACTGTAGTCTGTTTTGAAGCGCACCGAAGTCCGCTCTAATACCAGATACTGAGATAATCGCTTGGTCAATTGCAGCTAATGAGTTCTGAGCTGAAATTTTGTCACTTACAGAAGCAAGGTTTAAACCTAGAGCAGCTACGTTTACATCTGCTGACGAAGCATCAAACGTTAAACGGTCACTGACAGGGTCATTTCTTGTTCCGATTTGGATATCAAACACTGCACCAGTTCCGTTAAGTAGTGGCACGCGGTTGAATTCTGTAGATTGAGCAATACGGTCAATTTCTGACACTAATTGTTCAAATTCCACGTTAAGGAATTTACGTTCAGTTCCCCCAATAGTATCAGAAGCAGCTTGAACACCTAGTTCGCGAAGACGAATCAAGATGTTTGAAATCTCAGTTAAACCACCTTCAGCGATTTGAACTAAAGATACACCATCTTGAGCATTTCGCTCAGCTTGGCCTAGACCTCTAATTTGGGCTTTTAAGTTTTCAGAGATTGCTAATCCTGCAGCATCATCGCCTGCGCGGTTAATTCTCTGACCTGATGACAATTGCTCAAGAGTTTTATCAAGATTTAATCTTGTTCCTCTTAAGTTTCTTTGCGCGTTGATAGACGCGACATTGGTGTTAATCCGAAGTCCCATACATCCTCCTGTGATGACTTCAAGCTACAACCTCATGTTGTAACCTTGGGCTAATGCCCCTTCAGAGAACTATTCGGACGCCTATCAAAAAACTTTACACAAACTGTAAATATTTTTGACGAATTGATCATTTTTTAGTCAAACGCTCGAAATTAAAAGGTTTTTACAGGTCATAATTGACCGTATAGAATGGTTAATATGCCTACTTTTTCGATGGTAAAGCTCTCCGAGCGACCAGAATTTACCTCCGCCAGCCTTACTCTTATAGAAGAGAGCTTTGATTATCACTCTCCTGAATCGTATGCGAATGATTTTTTCCCTCTGATGAGAGAGGAAAATAGTCATCATCGTTATCTGTTATTAAAAGATAATAAAGAACTAGTAGGACATATTGCTGTAAAACAAAAAAATATATTTCACCATCATTTTCAAAGCGATGTGATTTTCATTGGAGGAATTGCGGTCAAAGAAAGTGAACGTGGTCAAGGACACTTTAATACTCTGCTAGAACACGTGAAGGAAACTTATCATAAAAATGTTTCTTTAATGGTGTTATGGAGTGATAAAAATGAAATGTACGCTAAACATGGTTTTGAACTTTGTATTGGGCAAATTCAAGTCACAGGTGAAACTCCTTTATCAGGATGGGAAAAAACCAAGTATAAAGAACTAAGCTTCGAAGAAAAAAAACGCATCAAACATCTTTATTATCTCACTGCTGAAGATCACCTCTTTACTGTCAAACGTGACGAAGAAGCATGGAAAGAAACAGAGGCCATTAATGGAACTGATCTTTATCTAAAAAGAAGCAAAGAAAAAATCGTAGCTTATTTCTTCCAAAGTAAAGGAAAAGATCTCCCGAATATTTGTCATGAATTTGGAGTCGAAGAAGAAAAGTATATAAAGGATATGGTGCAAACCACCCCTTTTACTTTCTGGTTACCTGAAAAATATCTCACTCTTTTCCCTGAAGCCCAAGTGCAGTACGGTAGTTTAGTCCGTATTGCCTCTCATTCATTATTTAAGGAATTGATTCATTACTGGAGTGATGGAGAAATTGCGATCGAGAAAATTTTAAAAGATCAGGTATACTTCATCTTCAACCAAGAAAGCTTTAATCTAGGTCATCAAGAGTTTCTTTCTTCTCTCTTTGGCCCATACCCTCTAAAAGAATTTCAGCATTTTAATAAGAACTTCTTCATTTCTGGGCTGGATTCTATATAAAAAATTCTCACTGTCTAAACTTTAGACAGTTGCAAAATCTAATTTTCAATACTTAACCTTTCAATGAATGGCATTATCTTTGCTCTATTCTAATGTAATTCGAACTTACCCGTTTATATGAGGTTATTATGAAGTTATGGATTCTACCACTCATGCTTGTTTCTACTAATATATTTGCTCAAGGAATGCTTTCAGCTATGCCGGCATTACCTGATTCAACGCTTACTTTCAAAAAAGATATTTTAGTAGGCCCCAAAGGTGCACCGACGGTCGACATGTTCTTTGTTGATGGAAAACTGTATAATGCACAAGAATTTGTAACAAAAAGTAAAAATAGCGAGCTAAAAGACAGTCATCACTTTTGCCTTTTAACTGTGAACCGAGACGTATTAAAAGAAAATGAAATTAAAAAACTCTCCATCGGAAAACAGGTCACCTGCGGAGAAAAGCAAAACTTTGGCCCTAAAAATTTAATTATTAAAGAT
>JBEIOQ010000067.1:0-13284 GCA_040377495.1 Halobacteriovoraceae bacterium | reverse complement strand
GGAGGCTTCATCGACATTATAAAATGTTTATTAATAGACCTAGGTTTTTTGAGTGAGAGATTTCTCTAAAGCGATAACAATACTGATATAACTGGTTTTATCAAACTTATTCTTCATACGAACAAAAACTTCTTTTAGACTAAGGGCCATCTTCAAAAGAAAGACTTCATTAATAAATTCTTCAATGACAATGATGATCATGGCGAGAGGAGCAAGAGGGTTTTGGAAATCGGCCGCGAAACCAATTCCGTCCATCATTCCATGATGCTGAATAATAATAATGTCAGCACCAAACGGGGCTTCAGCATGGCGACCAATCATATCAGCAGAGCGCCGAGCATGTTCCATAACCTCTGTTTTCTGTTCAGGAGTCAGGTTGGCCTTCTCTAGTTCATCCATCGTTCCAATTTTCATCATATCGTCATTGCTTAAAGCAAGATCATGAAAGAAGGCAACATAGCACATCTTATCAAATAACTCAGGAGTTCCCCATTCTATATTCTTTAAAATATGGTGAGAGAGCAATGCCATTAAGTGACAGTGCTGATAAGCATAGCTGACTTTATTTTTCTTTAACGTTTCTAAGAAAAGATTGAGCTGTGGAGCAGCTTTCACTGCTTGATTAACGGAAGATATAGTCGCTTCGGTTAATTCTAAAGCAGTGTCGTCCAAACCAAATTTGTGAATATAGTCACGTAAGAAATCATAGGTTTCCGCATTGACATTAAAACGTTCATCGTGAGTGAGATCTTTGTTTTCTAATTTTTTAATAATCGAGTTAGAAACAAACTTCGTAAAATTGACTCGATATTCCTTCGGAACATAAAACTCTTTCAGTCCCTGAGCGATATAGCGCTCAATATCGATGCGTTCGAAACGATCTTTAACGTGAATTCTTTTTACATACTGATATTCAGTCGGGGATTTTTTTATACGAATGTAAACATCACATGGAGTTTCATTGATATTAAAGAAATAGCGGGCTTCAATCGGAAAATAATCGGGAACGTTTTTTTGGTATAGATTACTTTCTTCAAAGCCGAGCAGTTTGGCTGCATTCGCAAGTAGGTCGTGAATGCTTACCGGTTCAGGCATGACTAAATATTTATCTTTTAACTCAAGCTCATCACCCAAGATCACCATTGGAATACTCAAACTTTCATTTTGAATATAATCCGCTAATAATTTTGCCGTTTGTTCACTTTCTATTTTGGCTCGAACAACGATTAAGTTGATACTGGGAAGAATGGCCAAAAGATTAATAGCATCTTCAGCATTTTTTCTAATAATGATATTGGTCGATACCATATTCGTTAAATTCAACGAATAAAGGTCTCGTAAGTCAGTGTTAGGTTCTATTAAAATAGTTTGGCTCATAACTCCTTACTATTATAAGCCTTCGCCTAAAATTTAGTAGTGGTAATGAGTTGTTTCGAGAGATTTTGTAAGGAGGGTTCCATCGAACTGCAATTTTTCTGGATTGTAGAGTGGTACTTTACCAAATCCATCAGGGATGTCGAGGACGTACTGAGGTATTGACCAGCCCGGAAGTTCATCTCGTAAATGCCCATAAATTCTACGTCCTTCCTCTATAGAAAGCATAAAATGCATTCCACCTTTTACTGGATCAGGATGGTGAAGGTAGTAGGGGCGGATTCTGATTTCTGCCAGCGAGTTAAAAAGTTCTTTAAGCACAGTGACTGAATTATTAATTCCAGAAAGCAGAACTGTCTGGGAAAGAAGTTCCACATTCTTAATATAATTTAAATCAAAAATGGCCCGACGGACTTCATGATCCAATTCATCTTTGTGATTCACGTGTAATGCAATAACCATTTTAGTAAATACTTGAGAGTATTTTTCCAAAATAAGATTTAAACCTCTGGTAACTCTTTCAGGCATCACAATCGGAGTTCTGGTGTGAAAACGAATAAAACGTAGGTGAGGAATATTAGAAAATTCTTTCAAATAAAAATCGAGTTTTTCATTAGTTAAGATAAAAGGATCTCCACCGGAGAAAATGATTTCATTTATCTCAGTATGTTCTTTTAAATAATTTAATGTCTGTTCAAACTCTGGTGTAAAGAAATCCAAGTTTTGGTTCAATTCATTTTTTCTAAAGCAGTAACGACAAATGACAGGACAAACAGTGGTGGGCAGAAAAAGAGCTCTGTTTTTATAACGATGGATTAATTGATTGGTGGGTGAATGTGCTTGATCACCAATCGGGTCCAGCATCCCAGCATCACTCTTTTCCAAACTACAAGGGACATATTGTTTCCACAGAGAAGAATTGGGCCCCGCCACTTTAATTTTATTTGCTAGTTTCTGAGGTATAAAAATAGAGTAAGAGGTTTCTGGCACAGGAGTCTCAAGAATCTTTTCCAGAGCAGAAGCCGTTTTGATTGCTTCTTTAAACGCTTTTTTCCACTGCAATTCATCTTCTGCATCAAAAAAAACTCCTGTGGTGGCCACAGGAGTTTGATCATTATGGAGCGTTTCAAATGTCATACAGATTAGAGATTTTCTGGTTCAATATAAGTGAACTCTTGTTTTTTAAAGTTACGGAGAGTGACTTTATTTCCATCGCGTTTTACAAAATATTGTGGGTTTACTGGAATCTTACCACCACCACCTGGAGCATCGACGACAAATTGAGGAATCGCTAGGCCGGAAGTCCAACCACGCATGTTTTCGACAATTTCAATTCCTTTATCAATCGAAGTTCTAAAGTGAGAAATCCCTTGTGAAAGGTCACATTGGTAAATGTAATATGGACGAATACGCATAATTAATAGACGGTGATTTACCGCTAAAACTTCTTTAGCGTTATCATTCACACCTTTTAAGAGAACCATCTGGTTCCCCATAGAGCATCCAGCTAATGAAATTCTCGTTGCAGTTAGAAGTGCTTCACGAGTCATCTCTTTAGTGTGGTTAAAATGCGTGTTTACATGAATGGGATGATATTTTTGTAGCATCTCTAATAATTCATCGTCTACACGTTGTGGTAGAGTGACCAGGTTTCTAGTTCCTAGACGAATAAGTTCAATATGCTTCATGGATCGAAGACTAGAAATAATGTATTCCAGTTTTTTGTTACCCAGTGAAAGTGGATCACCACCAGAAAGAATAACGTCACGAATTTCTGGATGTTTTGAAATATATTCTAAAGAATCATCAATTTGTTTTTGAGCTGCTTGTGTTGTTGCATCGGCCACTTTTCTTTTTCTGGTACAGTGACGGCAGTAAACTGGGCAGTTGTGAGTGGTATAAAAAAGCACGCGGTCAGGATAACGATGAGTAATCCCTGGAACTGGCATGTCTCGTTCTTCAGCCAACGGATCTTCTAGATCTGTATCAAGAATATTAAGCTCACCCAGTTTCGGAACTGATTGTAAACGTACTGGACAATTAGGATCCTTTCTATCCATCAAAACGGCATAATAGGGAGTAATCCCCATATGAAACATCTCATGTGACTTTTCGAAAGCTTGTTTTTCTTCTTCCGTGATGTCCAAACATTTAGATAATTTTTCTAAGTTATCAATACGTGACTTCTGCTGCCAAATCCAAGAGTTCCAATCTTTATCTGAAACTTCACCTTCCCATGGGCCTTTACCGGCCACAGGAAATTTTTCCAGAATATGCTCCGGATACATTTTCTTTAAATCATCAATGGTTTGAATGTCTTTAAAAGTAATCATGTGTTTTGCCTCGAGGTTATTTCGGTATATGAGTAAGGTTATTTTCTTTCATGTATCTTCTTTGCACAAGATAAGCGGTTCCTCTGATTAACAGAGCTCCAAATACTGCCATTCCTGTAAAGTGTCCCATCAAATGAGAAACTGGCATCGTTCCTCCTTCGTAAAGACAATAAAAAATCCATTTCAAAAGGATTAAGTGGGCGACAACAATTAAAACTTGTTCACTACGGAATAAAATATTTTTGAAAGTCCAAAACTTTGCTTTCATTTTTTGCCTTTGAGGATCACTAACTATTGGATGTCATTAATATATTTTGTGTCTGATACTGGCAAGAAAAACGCGCCATATTGTAAGATTACCAGAGTTGGTTTTGATACCTAAGTGCAAGAAATCACAAGATGCTCTAAACTTAACTTCGGCTTAGAGCTTATTTCTAAATAAATTTAGCCATTTAGGCGATAAGTGACCTATGAAAAAGAAGCTACTTTTAGGTCTTCCATTCCTGTTCCACTTGTCTTTGATTTACGCTCAAGATTTAAGCAATATTGTCATCCAAAATAATGAAACAAAGATTGATCAAAAATTGGAACAAGAGTTTGTTACTAGTTCAACTCCCATTTTAAATGGTGTTCAGTTTACTCCACTTAGTCCATCTCTAACGACTTTGATGTTAGAAAACTCAGCTTTTACTGCGCAGTCTAATGATCAAGTGTTGATCTCTGATAAAACTTGTCCCAGTCCCAATTTAAATCTAATGAGTTTGCCGAAAGAAGATAACATTCCGGAAGAGTTGAAACAAGAAGGCTGGCATGTGGTGTTCGAAGTGCAATTCGCGCCCACGGTAGAAAAAGACACCAAGAATGGGACCGTTTTTTCCGATGGCTTTAATGGCTCTGATCTTGTTTACGTAGACTGGCGTCTACAGACAAACAATCTTGGTATTACAGACGTCCCAGATAAAATTTCTGACTTTAGTGCCTTTGGAGAGCAAACAGGAATCGACATGGAGAATAGTGGTAATAAACAAGGATTAATTTTTAGAAAAGTTCAAAGTGCCTATTCACAAAGTCAGGAATTAGGAATGAGCACTCTTAAAAATTACTCTAATCAAATGTCAGATGACGAATATATGAATTTCCTTTCGCGCGTTGCTAGTTGGGTACCTTACAATGATGACCGTGCTGCTTTTCAACAAAAACCAGGTGCAGGTCAAGGAGTTGTTACGACTCAAAATCAAATGGCCGGTACGATGTATGGAGTGTGTGGAGATATTCACTCTATGGTCTCAAAAATGGCGGAAGTTCGCGGATGGGAAGCCATCACCGTTGGCTATGCTTTGCCAGGTGGATCGCAACATGTAGTAAGTGCCATTGTGAATCCTAATAATCCTGATCAAGTTAACATGATCAATTATGGAACTATGCAGACGAACGATCTGAATGACCCAAATCATAATCCATTGGCACTGTCCGATGACTGGCATGACATTGGAATTGGTATGCGTCTTTTTAAGAATGATTTAGGTGATGGAAAAGAAGGACAGATGGTGCAGATTGGAAATATTCCAACGTCACTAGGGAATTTCTTTCGTGATTTAATGGTGAAAGATTACCAGGCAAAAGAGAAAGCTTTTAATGGTGACCAGAATTTTTCACAAAATGTCCTAACCATGGAAAATGTAAAAGATAAAACCATTGAGAAAAAAAATGGGACAGAAGTAAATAAAAAGTTCCAGAACGGAATTTCAATTTATGAAGGCGCCGTGGACGGAGCCCATATTTGGGGAATGGCGGTTAATCATGATGTGTTTAAAGAAATTTCAAAGCCAGACGGTACACTCAAAAGATTAGGTTATAGTGGGGCAGGACTAGGAACGGCGATGGTAGATTTTAACCGTAACTCTGAGTCTACTGCCAGCCTTGATACCCTATATGTTTATCTCAATATGCGAGGTGGAAGCATCTATAAACTAGTAGAAACTCCTTATGTGAAATTGCAGGGGCTATTAGGATATGAAGTCACAGGTTTTGCCGCTTTTAATCGAGAATCAGGAGCGCTGGAAAGTGCTGATGGAAATTTAGAAACCTTTATTCAACTGGCCGGTGAATATAATAAAAACAACACACATATTCGTTTTGCCGGTAAATTGGATCAAACGGTGGCACTTCGTAATCAAAATTTAATGACTGATATGAATGCAAACTTCTTACAAGGGAATATTAATCCTTTTTTGGTCAATGCTGCCAGTGCAGAATTTCATTTTCAACAAAATTTAGGCCCCCAAACAGCACTAACCGCAGATGCAAAATATACTGTAAGTCGTTTTGGAAATCGTGTTTCACTTTCGACGGGAGTGATTGTTGGTGGATCACAATTTGTGGCCGGTTACAATGGAGGCTTTACTAATTTACGTTTACCAGGCACCACGACCCAAACTAACTTTATGACTAATCAAGGTCAACTGATGGATGGTCTATATATGGGGTATAATGGTAATTATAATTGGCGAACAGTGAGTGGAACATTTAATGCCAATGTTGGTTATGGAGTAGGAGCCTCGAATCAACCTTTCTTTCAAGTTGGAACCAAAATTAATCTTGGGATTCCACCCAAAAAGAAAAAGACTATCCCTGTTTTAAAATAATCCCTTTGATTTTTTTCACAGAATAAGACTTGTACATGTCGCTAACTAAACATTTAGCATAAAGAACAATTCCCTGAGGCATAGGTAAAAATGCTAGTGGCTTCACTCGACGTGGGCCTCCCGGACTTGTGCCACCTTTATAATCAATCACCACATCTTCATCATTTAAAATAGAAACATGAATCGGTTTTAAACGTTCGGGAAGATCGTAATCTTTAAGTTGGTTAAAATCATCCAACTTAAATAAGAATGAACGATGTTTTACTGCCAGTGGGAGATTATCGGGTTTAAGCTTTAACATGGATTGAGCAAAAACTTTCAAACAAGCATAAGCATCATCTAAGGCCCGGTGATGACTTTCTAGTTGGATTTGAAAAAACTGGGCCAGTGTCCCTAGTTTAAAATTTTCTGGAATTAGTTCATCCTCTGCCAGTTCTTCTTTGTCTCTTTTATAGATTGCGCGGGCGAGACGAACAGAATCATAAACATCACAAATATTTAAAGCTTCACCCACTTGGTGATAAGCATAGACTACAAAACCTGTATCAAATTTTGCATTATGGGCAACCAAAGGAAGATCCCCAATGAATTGTTTGAATTCCGTTAATACATCTATAAGTTTCGGCGCATTTTTCACCATGTCGTTTGTGATATGATGTATGGCGATGGTTTTTTCCGGGATAATGACTTCTGGATTAACTAATGTTTCAAAGGAAGAAAGACTACCGTCCGGATTCACTTTGACTGCTGCAATTTCGATAATTTTATCACAAATAGGAGAGAGGCCAGTGGTCTCAAGATCGAGTGCCACCACACCATGTGGAAAAGTTTTTAAGAGAATCTCAGCCTCTTCTTGGCCAAGTGTAAGGTTTATCATAAAGAAGTCAAAATAGTTTAAGACGACACACTTTGCCAAGATGTATTTTCCAGTAGTCACTTTGTAGACTCTCTGGCATATAGAAAAGGTCTCAAATTTTAAACAGTTAGAAGGTATTTATGAAGAAATTTGACGTGCTTGTTTTAGGCGCTGGCCCAGGCGGATATGTGGCTGCAGTTCGTGCCAGTCAACTAGGGAAAAAAGTTTGTATCGTGGAAGCGGAAAAACTTGGCGGTGTTTGTTTGAACAAAGGCTGTATACCCACCAAAGCGATTTTAAAATCAGCTCATTCAATTCATGAAATTGCGGACTTCAAAGATTTAGGTATCAACGTTGATTTAAAAAGTGTTGACGGTGGTCAGGCGATTATTCGTTCTAAGGGAATCTCAGACCGTATTTCTAAAGGTGTTGAGTTCTTGATGAAGAAAAATAAAATTGAAGTATTTTATGGTCATGGAACTTTCAAATCAAAAAATACTTTGACGGTTAAAACGGCGACGGGTTCTGAAGAAATTGAAGCAACCAATGTTATTATCGCGACAGGTGCAAAATATCGTTCTTTTCCTGGATTAGAGCATAATGGAAAAAATCTCATCGGGGCTTGGGAAGCGATTAAAATGGAAGAAATGCCAAAATCAATTGCGATTATTGGTGCTGGAGCCATCGGAGTTGAGTTTGCTTATTTCTATAATGCTTTCGGCGTGGAAGTACATATTTTTGAAATGCAAAAGAACCTACTTCCAATTGAAGATACAGAAGCTTCAGTAGAAGTAGAAAGAGCTTATAAAAAATATGGCATAAAAATGTCTTTAGGTGTGGAAAAAGTAACTGCCAAAGATAACGGTAAAGATGTCACGATTACTGCTGTCGAAAATGGAAAAACTAACGAATATAAATTCGCAAAATGTTTAATTGCTGTGGGAATGACTGGTAATCTTGAAGGTTTTGGTCTGGAGAAAGCAGGTGTTAAAACAGACAAAGGATTTATCGTGGTAGATAAAATGGGACAAACCAATGTTCCAGGCGTCTATGCTATCGGTGATGTTTCTGGTCCACCACTGCTTGCTCATGCGGCTTCTCACGAAGGTGTGATTGCAGCTGAACATATCGCAGGATTAAAACCGCACCCTTTAGATAAAATGAATATTCCTGGATGTACTTATTGCCAGCCACAAGTAGCTTCGGTTGGTTATACTGAACGCGCACTGAAGGAAAAGGGGATTGCTTACAAAGTAGGAAAGCTCCCTTTCTTAGCTAATGGTAAAGCAGTTGCTTCCAATGAAAAAGATGGTTTCGTGAAAGTACTAATGGGTGCTCACGGGGAAATGCTGGGGGCTCACATTGTAGGAACACACGCAACAGAATTGATTCACGAATATACTCTCTTCCGTACCATGGAAGGGATTGATGAAGAAATTTTTCATACCGTTCACCCACATCCGACATTAGGTGAGTGGTTAGGTGAAGCAGTATTGGCAGCGAAAAACAGATCATTGAATTTTTAAATTAAAGCGGAGATATTTTTATGTCTAAAACACCAATCGTCATGCCTCAAATGGGAGAGTCCATCACTACTGGAACTATTGTAAAGTGGACCAAAAAAGCCGGTGACATGATTAAGTTAGATGAAGTTCTACTGGAAATCTCAACGGATAAAGTAAACTCTGAAATTCCAAGCCCAGTGGCAGGAAGAGTGGAAAAACTTTTGTATAAAGAAGGAGATACTATCGATGTCGGCTTAGTCATCGCTGAAATTGAAGATGATATGTCAGTTCCTTTTTCGGGTAGTGGCGATTCAGCGCCTGCTGCTAAAGCTTCAGTGCCTCCGAAAAAAGAAACAGTCGTAGCGACATCTCAGGCGTCAGCTCCAGTTGCGGCTCAAGCAGAAGAAAGTCACGAAAAACGTTTTTATACTCCTCTCGTGAAGGCCCTTGCAAAAGAAGCGGGAGTTCCAATGAGTGAACTTTCACGCGTCCAGGGAACTGGTGCAGGCAGACGTGTGAACCGCGAAGATTTTGAAACTTATTTAAAAACTCGTGGCAGTGGTGCGAGCTCTAAATCAGCAGCTCCCGCACCTGCACAAACTTTCAATTTCGGTTCTAACGGAGTGGAAGTGATAGCGATGGACAATATGAGAAAGGCCATTGCAAAAAATATGGTGATCTCAAAACAAACTTCTCCACACGTGAATTCGATCGGGGAAGTGGATATGGCCCATTTAGTAAAATTCAGAGAAGCTTTCAAAAATGAATTTGAAAAACAAGAAGGCTTCAAATTGACTTATACTCCGTTTATCTTAAAGGCGATCGTAATGGCGCTGAAAGAATATCCTTTGGTCAATGCTTCTATCGATGGTGATAATATTATCGTGAAAAAAGATATCAATATTGGCTGTGCAGTCGCAGTGCCAGGAAATGGTTTAGTCGTTCCCAATATCAAGGGCGCTGATTCTCTTTCAATGGTTGGACTATGCCGTGCTTTAAATACACTAGCGAATAAAGCTAGGGCCAAAAAATTAACCATGGATGAATTAACTGGTGGAACCTTTACTTTCACGAACGTGGGAAGTTTTGGAACATTATTAGCAACTCCTATTATTCTGCAACCTCAGTTAGGAATTTATGCTGCTGGTGTGATTCAAAAACGAGTCGTGGTATTAGAAGACGATGCCATTGCAGTTCGTCCAATGATGTACGGAACGCACACTTACGATCACCGTTTAGTTGATGGTGAATTGGGTGGTAAATTTCTGGAAGCTGTTCATCGAAATCTTAAGACGATGGATCCTAAGTCATTATTTTCTCTATAATAACCAACTAAAGCACTCTTAAATAGCTCATAACCTTAGTCCGATAAGACTAAGGTTATGGGAATTATTTCAAAATTAAAAATTTTACTGCTGCTGTTACTCTTCAGCTTTATTGCTTTCGCGCAAGATGTTCCTTCTCAGTTTTCTGCCGATGATTTAAAAGTCATTCAACATGAGTTGAATGTTTCCAGTTATCTTTATCAAGTGAGCATGGAAATTGAAAACAAAGCGGTACAGCCTTTGTCAGAATCTGCTTGGATGAAAGAGTTGGAAGATAAATCTATGACTGTAATGCAGAAGATGTATTTCACAACGGCTGAAGATGCACCCAAAATTGAAAAATTTCGAAAACTTTTTAAGTGGAAAACTTGGTGGGAACATACCAAGAAATTAGCTGCTAACATGAAGAACTATACCAAGACGAAAGGTTTTGGAGTCGCCTTTGCTTTTGTGGCGACCCTTCCTTCGGAAATTGTGGGGCCAATTCTGGTGACTTATCTTGGACATCCTGAATGGTCTGGCTTTGCGGCAGCTTTCCCTGCGAGTACGCTCGCAGTAGGTGGCCAAATGGCAGTGCAAAAGTATTTTGTAAAAAAAGAACTGATTCAATCTTTTGGTTCAAAAGAGGCTTACAACTCTTTTGTAGAGGCTAGAAAAGAAAACGCTAAACTACTTTCTGAAACATCAATTGATAACTATATTCATAAACTCAGTATGGTAGATAACGAACTGGAAGTGATAGTGATTGAAAAAGAATCTTTTATGAAAAAGTTAATGGTGAAAACAGGATTTAAAAAAGAAGGTGTGACTTTTTCCAATGTGGTGGATTTTTGTGAACGAAGAGGTCTTCATCAGGACGATCTTTTTGTTAAATCCCTTATTGAAACTAAAGAACTTCCTAAAGAACAAAAGGCCGGACTTATTCTTGAATATTTAAGAACCACAGGTGATGATGTCATGGTAAGCGATATTTATGATTGGTTTGGTGATGGAATTAAGCGAGTGAATGTTTCTAAACAAATGGAAGAAGTTTATCAATTAACGAAGAATCTTCATCAAGCAAAAAATATTGATGAGTTGAAAGGTATGATTATCAATGCTTCAGAAACAATAGACGCAAAACTTTTTGCCGACGTTTGGAGAAACAGATCACTCGAGATGATGAGTGGAACGCTTGAAAGTAGCCATTTCCAGTATCGGCGATTGATTCAGAATTTCACCGCACTTTATGGTACGATCCATGCAAGTCCTGGCCAGATACTCATGAATAAGGACATGAAACTGAAATTTTTAGATTACTTAGAATTCGCTCAACACAAAAAACATCTATGTAACGATGTTATTTCGCCCCTTTGATTTTTAGATAAATAAAAGGCGGCTCCACTCTTAATTCTTTGATGTTCAGTTTTGTAAGTTCTTTAAAGATGCGCTTTTTTACATCAATGAAGGCAGCTTTCGCTTTGGTTAATTCAATTTTAAACTCTTTAGTATTTTCCAGATAAGAGATGACGCCTTCCATTTTAAATTTAATATCAATTAAACTTTTGATTTTAACCTCTCCTACAAGTTTCGACTTTTTAATGTCCAAATTTAGGTTATGGATGTAACGAACACGGAATGGATTCCATTTTTTTAGGTCTGGTTTAAAGCTTGCTTCAACAATTCCGCGGAAGAATTTCTCCATGAGTGAGTCTTCAGCGAAAGTAAGTTTTCCCATGAGAAGATTAGATTCATTAGTGCAGGCATCAAAAGCATCTTTGGGCCCATCATCTGTTTTCGGTGGGGAAACTTTGCCAGAGCAGTTGAAGCTGGCGGCTTCAATCTCATAATTCATCTTGGCTATTTCTAGTACTGCTTTTTCCATGGTGAAATCAAAAATATCACCTTGAGAAACCAAGTTTAGTTCGTGCAAATCGATTGACGAGAAGTTATTGAGAAAATCCAATGGATATTGAAAATCAATTTGAGTTTCGGTGTCATTCACGATGAAACGATCAGGATATTTTTTCACTTGAGCCTGAAGCGCAGTATGAGTCAGGGAAATATTGTTGATATTATATTTTAAGAAATTAACAAAACCTACGCCTGAGTTGTCTTTCATATTAAGACTTAAATTTTTAGCAGTAATGGTAGGGAAATTGGCCAAAGCAGAAAATGAAAGAGAATACAAAACCGCGATCATCGTGAAACGCATAAAACAATCCTTCGTAAAAGAGACTGCTTCTATTGTAAAAATCTTCAAAACGCTTTGTCTTTATTTTTTTAGCTTAAGAAAGTCTAAGGACTCAAAGGGAGCATAGCTCTGGGTTAAGTTTCCTGGATAATCGTGGGGATATTTATACTTGATTGGATGAGTAGGGTTCGGATTGGATTTGATATGCTCAGGTACCTCAATCGTCGCGTTATTCTGCACGAATCCCATTGCTTCTCCAATGGCCAAATATGTACTGTTAGATTTAGGTGCGAGGGCCAAATAAGACACTACATGGGAAAGATTAATTCGGACTTCTGGCATTCCAATTTCTTTACAGGCGCTTAAAGCTGCATTGGCCATCAGTAAGGCCTGATTATCAGCGAGTCCAATATCTTCAGAAGCAAAGATCACCATTCGTCGAGCAATGAAGACTGGATCTTCTCCACCATCCAACATCACAGACAACCAAAGCAAAGCTGCATTTACATCACTTCCACGCATACTTTTAATGAAAGCAGAAATGACGTCATAATGGCGGGAAGAATTTTTATCATAGTGGCGGGCATGTTCTAATAAAATTTCACGAACCTTTGCTAAACCGTCTGTGCTCTCTAAGAGAAATTTTTGCTCTACTACTTTTTCCAGAGAAGTCAGTGCTAAACGTGCGTCCCCAGAAGATAGTGAGCTAATCAGTTCGAGTATGGCTTTCGGTAAAACAATATCTTGATTGATACAAGCATTGGTTAAAATAACTTCAATTTCTTGGGGAGATAAACTCTTAAGTGTGATTACTTCTGAGCGTGAAAGAAGCGCACGATTCAATGACGTTTGCGGATACTCAGTCGTCGCGCCGATCAACTGAAAAGTTCCTTTTTCCACATAGGGAAGAAGCGCATCCTGCTGGGATTTATTAAAACGATGAATTTCATCGATGAAGATCACACCGTCTTTTCCAGTAAGCTTTTTGGTTTCTTCCAGCCCATCTATCAGTTTACGTAGCTCAGCAATTCCCCCTAGAACAGCGTTGAAGGGATAAAGTTCAAGACCCATTT
>JBEIOQ010000139.1:0-3638 GCA_040377495.1 Halobacteriovoraceae bacterium | reverse complement strand
TCATCAACTCACGCTAGCTCGAGAAATTCATGTTGGTTTTCCATATTTCTTTAAAAGTGTTTGGGTTCTAAGATATTTTCCAGTGAATGAAGGGCAACTCAGTGAAGAGATAAAAGAAAAGCTGCTGGAAACGGTTTTAAATATAGTGGTTCCAACACATTTTTAAGTAAGCGCTGCTTAAGGAAAACTTTCATGCACCCACGTAACCGCCATCAAGGGCAATACAATCTCACGGAACTTAAAACGCTCTCTCCATCTTTAGAGATCACCAAATCTAAGTATGGACAAGACACCATCGATTTCACTAATCCCACTCAGGTGAAACTGCTGAATCAAGCTCTTTTGAAATCTTATTACGGTGTCACATACTGGGATATTCCCGAGCAGTTTCTCTGTCCGCCTATTCCAGGTCGAGCAGATTACATTCACACTATTGCTGATCTCATCGGCACCTCGAAGAAGGCGGCCATTCTCGATATCGGAACGGGGGCGAATTGCATTTATCCTATTATTGGTGTGTTCGAGTACGGCTGGAGTTTTGTGGGAACGGACATTAATCCTTTGGCGCTTGAAGCAGCAGAGAAAATTATTCAGACCAATTCTACTCTAAAAGAAAAGGTAAGGTTACGTTTACAAAAAAATGTTGAGAATATTTTTAAAGGCATAATCACGCCTGAAGATCGTTTTGATTGTACCATGTGCAATCCTCCTTTTCATGCTTCGCTTGCAGAAGCGCAAGCTGGAACGAAACGGAAATGGAAAAACCTCGCTCGTCCTGAACTAAAAGGTAAAATGAATTTTGGGGGACAGGGCGCGGAGCTGTGGTGTGAAGGCGGAGAGATGCAATTCATCTCTAAAATGATCCGCGAGAGTGTCGAGTTTTCTCAACAGTGTACCTGGTTTTCAAGTTTAGTTTCTAAGGAAGATAATCTTCCCCAAATTTATAAAAAATTAAAAGAAGTTCAGGCGAAGGAAGTTCGTACCCTAGATATGGCCCAAGGTACGAAAAAGAGCCGGATCGTGGCCTGGAGCTTTTAAAGAGGAGTTCTCTTTGTATTATCATGCCCACGTATATTTCGATCAAACAACTCATCAAAGTGCAATAAAGCTGAAAGAAGCTCTAATTGCCCAAAACTTTGCTAACGTTCGAGTTTTTCCTTTAGTAAACAGACCAGTTGGGCCTCATCCTTTGCCGATGTTTGAAGTGCATTTTACCAGTACAGAGCTTTCCCAGATCAAACAATGGTTCGAACAAAATAGGGGTACACACATTGTTCTCATCCATGAAGAAACCGGCCAAGATCACTTAGATCATTCCACTGGGGCGACATGGTTGGGTGAGAAGCTTGAGTTGGATTTTAGTATTTTTCGTAGCTAAAAGTGAGAATAATAAAGCCGCCTTGCGGTGGCTTTGGATGATTGGTTTTTCTAGTTCCTATAAAACATCTTACTAAAAGTCCAACACCCATTGCTGAATAAAACTGAAAGCTTAGACTCATCAAAAAAGTTTGGGAAGAATAGGTTTGGTCACTAAATTAAACTAGAATAACCATCTTCTTTAGTCCGCTAATCTTTATTTGATTTTTTGTTAGTTTTTCCCGACAAGCTTCTTACATTATTATGAAATTTACTTCCTTGGAGACCAACGATTTATGCTGAAAGCTCCTCTACCTCAAGATGAGAATGAACGTTTAAAAACGTTAGAAAGTTATAATATTTTAGATACAGCATCTGAATCATATTTAGACGAATTAACCAAAACGGCTTCACTTGTTTTTAACTGCAAAATCGCTTTAATCTCTCTCATTGATAAAAATCGTCAATGGTTTAAATCTTCTTGTGGTCTGGCAGCGAAAGAAACATCGCGAGAAATATCCTATTGCGGCCATGCAATCATGAACAATGATTTGTTTATTGTTGAAGATGCGGAGAAGGATCCGCGTTTTTGCGACAATCCTCTTTTCCTGGGTCCACCAAATGTACGTTTTTATGCAGGAGCACCTCTTATTGCTCCTGATGGACACAAAATTGGGACTTTATGTTTAATTGATTCAGAATCTAAAAAACTCTCAGAAAAAGAAAAAAATCTTTTAACTATTTTAGCCAAACAGGTCATGAGCTATCTAGAGCTAAAAAAGAAATCGAATGAACTTCTTGTCAGTGAATCGAAGAGGACAGGGGTTCTTGGCAACATGCTTGAAGGCATGGTCTTACAAGATAGTCAGGGAAAAATTATAGAATATAATCCCGCCGCATTGGATGTTTTAGGTCTTACTGAGAACCAACTTTTAGGTAAAGATTCTTACGATCCCTGTTGGAAGGCAATTAAAGCTGATGGAAGTCCCTTTCCAGGTGATGAGCACCCTGCCATGATCACAATTAATACGGGAAAAGTCCTAAATAATGTCATCATGGGAATAGATTCTCCTCAAAAAGGATTGAGATGGATTCGAATAAATTCTGCACCACTTGTTACGGCCACAGGTATAAATGCTGTAACTACATTCCAAGATATTAGTGAACAAAAAAAATTAGAAATGAATTTGTTAGATTCGAACCAGTATTTAGACCTTGCCCTAGAGGGGGCAGGATTGGGAATTTGGGACTGGAATTTAATTAATAATTCTGTAAAGTTTGATCAACGTTGGGCCATCATGCTTGGTTATAATCTTGATGAGCTGGAAATGAATTTTACGACCTGGAAAAGTCGTGTTCATCCAGATGATTTGGAACAATCATTTAAAATGATTAATGATTATATGGAGGGACAAACAAGTCTTTATGAAAATATACATCGTTTAAAACATAAAGATGGACATTGGGTTTATGTCCTTGCGCGTGGACGATTTTCAAAATGGAATGAGAAAGGGAAGCCGGTGCGATTTACTGGAACGCATCTCGATGTGACCGATGCAAAAAGATCAGAAGAAGAAAAACTTAAGCAAGTAAATGAAATTTTATCATCGACTCCTTCTTGTTTAAAAATTCTAAACAAGGAAGGAATTCTGTTGGATATGAATAATCAGGGGCTAACCCTCATTGAAGCAGATAGTTTGAATTCTGTCATAGGTTTGAACGTCTATAATCTGATAGAGAAATCACACTTAGAAAAATTCAAAGGTTTTAACCATAAGATATGTTCTGGTCAAAAGGGTAGTTTGATTTTTGAAATCGTAGGTTTGAAAGGAGCTAGAAAGTGGATGGAAACATACGCAGCTCCTTATAAACTAGCGAACGGTGAGATTGGGCACATTGCAATTACTAACGAAATTACTGAACGAGTCCTCGCTGAACAAGAATATGCACGACAAAAAACAATTGCATTACATCATGCTAAATTAGCGTCGATTGGAGAGTTAGCAGCAGGAGTTGGACATGAAATTAATAACCCATTGGCAATCGTAAAAGGATATCTTACTTCAATAAAAAGAAAAGTTTTATCTAATGAGATACTTAATCGTGAAGCCCTTCTTCTTTCCATTGATAAAATGAATGTTGCTTCTGATCGAATTGCTCGAATCGTTCAGGGATTAAGAACCTTTTCACGTTCTGATTCATCTGAAATAAAAGATTTTGACCCAATTGAGGCGGTGGAAGAATCTTACAATATGGTTAAGGATATTTATGAAAGTGATGGG
>JBEIOQ010000144.1:0-3072 GCA_040377495.1 Halobacteriovoraceae bacterium | reverse complement strand
CTCAACTTTAGTTTTAAGCGTATTCAGACTTTCTTCAAAAGCTTTGCCCATCATATAATCCATCAAATTCACCATAATTCGTTGAATTGGATTATTAGTCGCTGTTCCCCAATCTTTCCATATCACTTTAGTGGAGTTTTCCAAAGTTTCAAAACGAATATATCCGTTCATTTTAAATTGATTGTCCATGACGAGAGTAAACTCTACTCCATTATCTATATCTGCCTTGGTAATTTCTTGAAAGCCATTTCCCATCTTCTTCGACGTCCAGAACCGCTTGGCCCCTACCCCCTGTAACTCTCCCTCATAACGATATTCAATAGAAGGATCTTGCCTATCAAAAGAGCTCCAGTGCAGCCATCCATCACGAAAATTTGCAACGTAAGGATAGATCTGATCTTTTGGGGCCTTGATCACAATAGAACGTTGTACTTCCCAATCTTTAGGAAGAAAAAAGCCAACGGAAATCGTAACTGCGATAAAAAAAGAAAAAAAGAGGAAAACTTTCTTTACAACGTTCATTACTATCTCAAATTTATACTAAACCCAACTTGTAGCACAGCATCGTTATTGAGAGTATGAAGCCCATAGTAAGGAAATTCGAAATCCCGGTTTTCTCCGGCCTTCAATTCTCTTGAAGTGTGAATTTGTCCTTCATTTAGAATGCGATATTGGCCTTCTAACCACCAATGAATCTTTTTCCAGTTTAAAGAAATACCTGTTAACACTTTATAAGAAGTATAACTCTGAGTACTTTCTAGTTCATAGCGGCTAGTGATATTTGAACGTACCGTCGTTATATCCTCCGAAACATTCCATGCTCCTCCACTTATGCCCACTCCAATATAAGGAGCAAGAAACATACTCGTATTTTCATAAACTCGGTAATGGAAAATTTGATCAAACGCAAAATCGACATAATTTAAACTTTCTCTTTGCTCTTCAAAGGAAACGGTCGATCCATCTGTCATATTAATGGTTTGTTTGTTTTTGATCCAGTCTCTTTTTCCTTTCAGAAAACTAAAAGAGACTCTCGACATCGTGTCAAATTTTTCAGACAGAATAAAAGTCTTAGATAAATTCATGCCCAAGACTCCTGTCGAACGTGAATCTTCGTCTAATTTATTTTGATAGACGTTATCCATCATGGAGTAACTTACTCCCAAATTAATTAATCTTTTGGGTGCTTCATTAACGACGACAGGTTCTGCCTGAGTGTCTTTAGGTGGAACTGTTGCGTACACTCCAGGAGGAAGATCAGCCGCAGCGAAAACTTGGCCCATACTGAGAACGGTTAAAAATGTGAAGATCATTTTCATTATTACCTCGGCTAAAGTTATCTAAAATCGAATCGCGGCACCAAGCTGGATAGATGAAGCATTAGTCAAAGGAGCATCTCCAAACTGGCTAGTTTGAAACTCAACTGCTTCATCTCCCGTACTCTGGCTACGAGACGACTTCTTTTCTTGTATATTGTGAAATTGGTATTCAGCTAAAAAAGTAAAACGGGGGCGAATATGAAAATTAACTCCCACTATATATCTAAATACATTATATTCTTGCGTGGTATTCATTGTGTAACGATTGTGTTTCGAAAAAACTTGAGGGTTCCAGCGATCTGTCATCAATTTTGATTCACCTCTCCAAGCACCTTTTCCAAAACCAAACCCCAAATATGGCTCGATATTCCCTGCCGCAACAGTGAAAGATCGACCAATCAATTGATCAAAGCTCATTTCTTCTTGTTCAAATTCAAAATCTTGCTCGACTAAGCGAACGTGTTGGTTCTGAGCGGATCTGATATCCTGATCACGAATTTTTTCTTTATCCTGCTGTGAAGAAGTGTAGTTAAAGCGGCTAGTCGTATGAAAATGATCTTTAAAAGTAAAAGCGTAACCAACAGTGAATGTCATGGCCAAGGAATCATCATTGGATTTTTTGGCCATCTCTGGATAAGTGCCAGATAAGTTGCCCAAGTTAAGAGCAAAATATAATGGTCTTTTATGATTAAGAGCGCGGGTATCCGGCACCTCATTCACCACCGGTTGCTGTGTTTTTTCATCCACGGCATAAACACCTTCCGGTAGATCTTGCGCCAGAACATTAAATGAAAGGATTGCTACGAAACATAATAAGATTTTTTTCATAAAATTTTCCCTCTTATTGTTCCATTTTCTAGTTTTTTTTCTTTTTCATATGTCAGACTGTCACCAGCATCTAAAGCTTCAATTTCTTTCTGCATCTTTTTGTCATAGTGTTTTTTCATTACTTCCAGCTTTATCAGTTGAAGATTTCCTTCCGTTTCTTCACAGACCTGAAAGTTGGAGCTAAATTTGTTCTCACCATAATTTCTAACAATACGTTTAGGATGATTATACCTTTCTTCTTTCAAGTAGACATGGGCAATGAGCGGCATAGTACGTCGATCGAGAGAAATAATCTGAGAAAGTTGCTCAATGCTTGGATCATGGGTGGTATGAATAATCTGATGACACCAGTCATCCATCGTTTCCATAGGACAGGTGCTATTGCTAGGGCAAGGAAACATTAATGAAAATTTCTTTTCAATCAATTTTTGGCGCAAACTCAGTACTGTTTTAAAAACGTCCTTAGTCCCAGGTTCGAGCAGAATAATTATTTCGGGATCTATCATCTTGAGATAATTTAAGGCCCTATCTAATCCCATTTCATTCAAACTATTTCCAAATAGAAGAATTTTTTTATTCTCCCCAGTGATTTTTTTGTTCACTGAGAAATGTTGATAGTTTGGAAAAAGACTTTTAATGGTCTGAGCTGCTTGACGGGCCATGGCCTCTGAAGTTTCAATTGCTGTGACTTTTCCGGTATAAGTCTCTCCGGCCCAATCAAGAAAACTAGTGGAATAGGTTCCTGGACCTGCTCCTACATCTATCAGATCCATCGCTTTTATTTTTACTTGCAGTTCTTGCGGAAGTTTATTTAAAAGCCAGGTAAGCTTCACCGTATTGGTAGGAAGATAAAAACTAGTGTAAGCAGAAACCATTTCATCGGTTTCCAGATAGTCAGCAATATTCTGCCTATGGGTAGTGAAGT
>JBEIOQ010000048.1:0-16438 GCA_040377495.1 Halobacteriovoraceae bacterium | reverse complement strand
CATATTGGAAGATGATCTTTTATCCCTATCTTACTCAGATATGCTCTGAAGCCATTCTTTGATAAAGCTCATTAATCATTTCTCTGGCAGTCGCCCCAACATTAGACCTGTGTTTAAACTCCAGGGTTGAAAGTGAACGAGAAACCATTACCTTCACTCTAATCTCGTCCTGCTCTGCTATTTCCAATAAAGAAGAAACGAAGCTACGGTCTCCATACCAGCAGACGGCATCACAATTGTGCGGGCCAAATGCGATCCCATTTATGTAGATATAACGTATACAAATTGGAAGAACCTTTTTTTCTGTTGATACTGCAGATTGCAATAAAGTGGTTTTAAAAGGAAGAAGCTCTAAACCATTCGTAGAAGTTCCTTCAGGAAAAATAGTCATCGCAAAACCATGGGAAAGTAGAGATGCAATATCATCAATATCTTTTTTCATGGTTGCAGCACTTCTTTTTGATTTTCTTCTTTCCGTAAATAAACAAGCACAAAGCACACATATCTGCCCTAATAATGGAGTCTCTTTCATTTCGACAGAAGTGACATACAAAGAAGGATAAATTGAAGAGAGAGTCAAAATATCTAAATAAGACATGTGATTGCATAGAACTAAGTGGTCACGTGTTTGTTCGACCTTAAGATCACTATCAACTTTTACATTTAAAATTTTAAGCGATAACCGGCAATAGCGACTAACACTTCGAGCGAGAATACGTAAACGTTTTTCTGGATTTCTAATCAGTAAATGCAGCAAGGAATGATGAAAGATCAAGACCCCAATAAGCAAACCTAAAAGAGCTAATCGATAATATGAGCGCAACATCTTCATGCTTATAGCATAAGACATTGCACTCTAAAATTCGACTTAAAACTCAGTTAATGCAGGGAATTTAAACTCAGGACATTGTTTATGAATCATTTCATAGAATTCTTTATCCGTTTTAAATTTATTTTGGAAACAGGTGTAGTAGCTATTTAAGTAACCCGCTTGATCTGGTTTTAAATGGCTTCCGACGGAAAGACTCCATAAATCCTCTGATTTCATCTTACATTCTTGGATTTTTCCGTCGACATTGGCCTTCACTGGAATAATATTTCCTGGTCTTCGTGTATCAGTATCACCTGTCACACTTTCAATCCAAAGACCTTGTCCTTGATAGACAAAATCAGTTGGAGGATAAAAGCGTTTTTTACCTGTTCTCGTTTCAACTGGTTTTTTACCAGGAACTTCTTTACCCACTCCATCGATCACTTTACCAGTCTTTGCATCTAAGACCATTTGCTCACCAGTCGACATGGTCATGAGCAGTTTATCCTCACGTTTTTTAATACTAGGAACAACTTTACGAGGAAAAAACGTATAATGAGTCAGACGAATTTCAGTCGAGCCGTAGCGCTGTTTCACTTTCCCCTGACTATTATATTCTTCCGTTACAGGAAAGTCCGCTACAGTAAAGTCACTTTGATGAGAACGACCTTCAAATTTATAATCATAGTAACGTTTAGGATAAGTTCCACCATATTCTTCAATCGAATAAGTGATTCCATCTTCTACCTGTGGTTTATCTGGGCCAAGTTTACCTCCACGAACACTAAATCCTACAACTGTTCCAATTTCACGATAATCAGGATATGTATTAGGAGCTGGAGTCTTATGACGATAAAGAATATCTAAACTTCCTCCCGCATCATCGCTATACTTCCCAACAGAAGTATTACCTTCTGGCATGAGATCAGTTTGACCATTAATACAATAATCGTTAGGTAAAATTGCGTTCTGATCAACTGGCTCTGAATTTTCTTCTTTAGAAAGAATTTCACTATCAACGATCACTGGAGTTTTAATTTCAGAACAGTCTTTTACCATTTTGGGTAAAATCTCTTCCGTCTGATTGGTGTTATCCACTTGAACAACCACATTCATAATTTGATCTTTTTGATGGCCATCAACCACTGCTCCATCATTGAGAACAGTCACTTCTTTATTTTCTTCACTATTTTTAGTTGTAGATGGTTCATTTTGTGAAGATGTCGTGACATTATTTTCAATTAAGTTTTTACTTTTCTCCTCCATCTTTCGACACATTTTAGAGGAGGATTGAAAGCCGTTCTTACATAAAGAATCAATTAGATCAAATAGAGATTTAAATTCATCTTCCAAACCATTCATTTTATTTGCAGCCAAAATGCTTTCTACCGTCCTATTTTCAGCTGTAGCTTTATCATCACATCGAACAAAGGCATTATTTCTTTCAGCTTGGGTCTTAATAGAAATACAAAGCTTCTCACCGAATAAGACGGGATTACAGAGCATCTCCCCTGACGCACAGGTATCTGAAAATTTAGTTTTATACAGTTCATTTTTCTTGGCCGGAGAAGCACAGTATTTTTTCGTTTGTCCATTTACTGTTGTTGTGGACAAAATTGACGGCCAGCCTGCATAAAAACATTTATAAGCAGGGGCAGCATGAGCTTCATCTAACAAAAAACGCTGTAAGGTGTTTTTCCATTGTTGGAATTTTGAAATTCCGTAAAACTCTTCCACTTCTGTTATTTGTTCTACTTCTTTAAGAAAAATTTTTGCTTCTATCAGTAATTTGATTTTTTCTGAACGAGGGGATTTTTTATAAACATCCCATGTTCCAGCAAAACTCGAAGTTAGAGCAAAAAAGAATAAACTCACCATAAATGCAATTTTCATCGATAATTCCTTGGATTTTCTCTCTAGATTTATCGGTAAAATCGGTGATTCCCCTAAGCCTACTTGAAAAAGAAAGACCGAGGTAAAACCTCGGTCTTTCTTTAACAATTAGTAAGTTATATTCGGATCTATTTTGAGTTTTGTTTTAGTACAGCTTGAGCTGCTGCTAAACGTGCAATTGGAACGCGGAAAGGTGAACAAGAAACATAGTCTAAACCAACTTCATGGCAGAATTCTACTGAGTTTGGATCTCCACCGTGCTCACCGCAAATACCAACGTGTAGTTTTGGATTGGATTTTCTTCCTTCAGTATTCGCATGTTTCACCAGAAAGCCTACTCCTGAACGATCCAAGGTTACAAAGGGGTCTTGCGCATAAATATTTTTCGCAACATACACTGGTAAAAACTTACCAGCATCATCACGAGATAAACCAAATGTGGTTTGAGTTAAGTCGTTAGTTCCAAAAGAAAAGAAATCAGCTTGTTTCGCAATATCAGCTGCTAGAATAGCTGCTCGTGGAAGTTCAATCATCGTTCCCACTTTGTAATCGATCTTATGATTTTTCTCTTTGAAGACTTTTTCTACTTCACTGACAGCATCATCACGCATCAGTTTCATTTCATAGCCATCAGAGGTCAATGGGATCATGATTTCAGGGATGACTTTAATTCCGGCCTTATCACACTCAACGGCAGCTTCAGCAATCGCTCTCACTTGCATTAAATAGATTTCCGGGTAAGTAACCGCCAGACGACATCCACGGTGACCTAACATTGGGTTAAACTCGTGAAGTGAATCTTGTCTTTGTCTCACTTCTTCCAAACTAATATGAAGAACGTCTGCTAGTTCTTTCATATCTTCTTCTTTATGGGGAAGGAATTCATGAAGAGGTGGATCGAGTAAACGAATGTTAACTGGGTAACCATTCATCTCCTTAAAAATCCCCATAAAATCTTCTTTTTGGAATGGAAGAAGTTTATTAAGAGCTTTCTTTCTCTCTGATTCCGCTTTAGCAAAAATCATTTCACGAACGGCCAGAATTCTTTCAGGAGCAAAGAACATGTGTTCAGTACGGCATAAACCAATCCCCTGCGCTCCAAATTTAATCGCTTGGCGAGAATCTTCTGGAGTATCCGCATTGGTACGAACTTTTAATTTCTTCACTTCATCCGCCCACCCCATATAGAGTGAGAAATTGTCTGAGATTGAAGCTGGAATGGTTGGAATAATTCCGTCCATGACTTCACCAGTTGCACCATCAATAGTTAAAGCATCGCCTTCTTTATAAACTTTACCTTTCACTGTCATTGTTTTCTTACTGTAATCAATGATCAAAGCAGTACATCCAGCCACACAAGGTTTCCCCATACCACGGGCAACCACCGCTGCGTGAGAAGTCATACCACCACGAGCAGTTAAAATACCTTCGGCCACTGCCATTCCGTGAATATCTTCAGGCGATGTTTCGAGACGAACTAGAACGACTTTTTTTCCGCCCTCTTTCCACTTCACCGCTGTCTCAGAAGTGAAAACGATATAACCAGAAGCTGCTCCTGGTGAGGCTGGAAGTCCGTTGGCCATAATATCTTTTTTGGCCTTAGGATCTAAACGAGGGTGAAGAAGTTGGTTAAGATCTTCTGGCTTTATTTTCATTAAAGCTTCGTTCTTCGTCAGAATTCCTTCACTTACTAAATCTGTCGCAATTTTTAAAGCAGCAGCAGTAGTGCGTTTTCCGTTTCGAGTTTGCAGAATATAAAGACGATTTTTTTCAATCGTGAACTCAATGTCCTGCATGTCTTTATAGTGAAGCTCTAATTTCTTATAGAAATTAACTAACTCACTAAAAGCCGCTGGCATCACTTCTTCTAAAGTTTTATTAGTCTTATTTGATTCCATTTTTGAAGCTTCATTGATCGGAGCTGGAGTACGAATCCCCGCCACCACATCTTCACCTTGAGCATTAATTAAGTACTCACCGAAGAATTTGTTAACACCTGTCGAGGGATCACGCGTGAAACACACACCCGTTGCACAATCATCACCCATGTTACCGAACACCATGGATTGAACAGTTACTGCTGTTCCCCAGTCATGAGAGTAACCATGCATTTCACGGTATTTGGTCGCCCGTGAGTTATTCCATGAACCAAATACTGAACCTACGGCCTTCCATAATTGTTCCATAGGGTCACTTGGGAAAGAGAGACCAAGTTCTTGCAGGATCACGTTCTTATATACACCTACCAGTTCTTTTAAGTCCTCTGCGGTAAGCTTTGTATCTTCATGCACACCACGAGCTTCTTTTAGATCTTCTAAATAACCTTCTAAAATTGATGGATTCATGCCCATAACAACGTTAGAGAACATTTGAATGAAACGACGATATGAATCCCAAGCAAAACGAGGGTTGTTTGTCAGCTTCGCCATTCCTTCCACAGTTTGATCATTAAGACCAAGGTTTAAAACTGTATCCATCATACCTGGCATGGAAACACGGGCCCCAGAACGAACGGAGAAAAGTAATGGATTATTTACATCTCCAAATTTTTTCCCTGTAATCGACTCGACTTTTTTTAAGGCTTCCATGGACTGTTTTTTAATATCTTCGTTGATTGCTTTATTGTTAGCATAAAAATCTAAACAAGCTTCGGTTGAAATCACAAATCCTGGAGGAACTGGAAGTTTGATAGAGCACATTTCGTGAAGATTGGCCCCTTTACCACCGAGAAGATTTTTAGCATCGCGGTTAGCTTCTGATTCTTGAGCCGAGAATGAATACACCCATTTTTTAGTCATAAAGAACTCCTGTTAACCAATTTTATCTTTTAAGAAAGCTTTTACTTTATCCAGAGCTACACGCTGTTGAGTCATGGAATCACGATCACGAATCGTTACTGCTTGATCAGTAAGCGTGTCGAAATCCACTGTAATACAGAACGGAGTTCCGATCTCATCTTGGCGGCGATAACGTTTACCGATTGATCCTGACTCATCATATTCGCACTTATATTCTTTTTGTAGATCACGGAATAATTTTTCTGCCGGGCCTTCCAGATCAGGTTTTTTCATTAATGGCATAATCGCTGCTTTAATGGGAGAAAGCTGTGGATGAAATTTCATCACAATTCTTTCTTTTTCTGGGTCCCCAGGGAACTCTGTACGATAAGCATCACACATAAGTGCCAACACATGACGATCACAACCCACTGAAGTTTCTAATACGTAAGGAATATATTTTTTGTTACCATCAATTTGATCTACATAGTGAAGGTTTTTCTTGGAGTACTCTTCGTGTTGTTTTAAATCGAAGTCAGTGCGAGAGTGAATACCTTCCATCTCACCCCAGCCGATTGGGAATTCATATTCAATATCAAAAGCAGCATCAGCATAGTGTGCAAGAGCATCGTGCTTTTTGAATCGTAATTTCTCCGCACGAATACCATTATCTAAATGCCACTGGTGACGGATAGCTTTCCACTGCTCCATCGCTTCCATCTGTGTCCCTGGCTTAATAAAATACTGCATTTCCATTTGTTCAAATTCACGTGTACGGAAAATAAAATTTCCTGGCGTGATTTCATTACGAAAAGCTTTACCAATTTGTGCAATACCGAAGGGAAGTTTTCTTCTCATGGTCGATTGCACATTTAAAAAATTAACAAAAATACCTTGTGCTGTTTCAGGACGAAGATAAACTTTATTACCTGCATCTTCTACTGGCCCCATGGTAGTAGAAAACATCAAATTAAAATTTCTTGGTTCTGTGAAAGTCCCTTTTGCCTTACATGTAGGGCAAGGAGCATTCAAATCAATTTGATCCGCACGGAAGCGCCCCTTGCATGACTTACAGTCAACTAAGGGATCTGTGAAATTATCCACGTGCCCTGACGCTTTCCAGACTAATGGATGCATCAGAATTGAAGCATCTACTCCATCTACATCATCACGATATGTCATCGCTTTCCACCAGCGCGCTTTAACTGTGTTTTTTAATTCAACCCCAAGCGGGCCGTAGTCCCAACATGAACCAAGTCCACCATAAACTTCCGAGCTTTGAAAAACAAAACCGCGGCGCTTACAGAGGCTCACTAAATCTGCCATGTTCTCTAAATTCTTTTCCATTTTTTCCTCTAGTTTCTTTGACTCAAAATATATAATTTTTGATATTCACCTTGTAAATTCATGAGCGATTGATGATCACCCTCTTCGATTTTATTCCCGTCTTTGAGCACGACGATCTTATCATAATTTTGAATGGTCGAAAGACGGTGGGCAACGGCTACCACTGTATGATTTTTCTCTAATCTCTCTAAAGCCGCCTGAACTACTTTCTCTGACTCATTGTCTAAGGCCGAAGTGGCTTCATCAAATAAAAAGATCGGGCTGTTCTTTAAAAAAGCACGAGCGATAGTCAACCTTTGCGCCTGACCACCCGATAATCTTGTTCCTCGATCTCCAATAATCGTTTTTTCCTGAGCCGTTAGTTCATTCACAAAACCCGCAGCATAGGCCACTTCTAAAGCTTGCTTCACTTCAGTGTCTGAGTGCTGAGTTCCTGTCACTAGATTTTCTTTCACCGTATCATGGAAGAGGAAGATATCCTGACTCACAAGCCCAAAAAGACTTCTAAGCGACTCTAAAGAATATTCATTGATATCTTTCCCATCAATAAGGATCTTCCCAGAATTAATGGGATACAGACGGAGCAGTAAACTAATCAAAGTAGATTTTCCTGAACCGGAAAGTCCAACTAAGGCCACTTTGGTCCCTTTCTCAATGGTGAGATTAAAATTTTTCACCACTGAGTAATCACCATAAGAAAATGTTACATTTTGGAACTCAATCTTATTTTCAAAAGTTGTTTTCTTCTCTAGACCATTATCTGGTTCTTCTTTCATCACAAAAATATCTTGTAAACGATCAAGCGCCGCTAAACTCTGATTAAGTTTTACATTCGCTTGTGAAAACTTTCGAATTGGATCCATCATGAGCGCGAGTGCCGTCACGAAACTGATGAAACCACCAGTGGTTAAAGCCCCGCTAGCAATTCGGTGATGAGCGAAAAGTAAAACACCAGAAAAAGCAAAAGCTCCTACTAGTTCAACCAATGGATGGGCATTTTCTTCAGTGACCGTTGTTTCCATTTGGGCATTAAAAAAATTATTCTGTGATTTTTCAAAACGGTGAACCAAATAATTTTGGAGATTAAAAGCTTTCACAATTTTCTGACCGGAAAGTCCTTCTGCAATATTATGAGTCATGTCCGCCACTGACTCTTGCACCTGACTAATGTTCTTGCGAATTTTTTTACCTGAACGATCAAAAATAATTGCAAAGAGAGGGGCCGTGAGAACAATGATCATGGTGAGTTGCCAATCCAGATAAATAGCTTGTCCCAGAAGAATAATTGCCGTGAGTGGTTCACGAATCAAATCAATCATGGAACGAAAACCTTGCGCTAACACTTGTGTGTCATTCATCGCATAAGAAAGCATCACTCCCTGTTTATTTTTATTAAAAAAACTCATAGGGAGTTTTTGCATTTTACGATAAAGATCTGTACGCATATCGCAAGTGGCTTTATCCACCACAAAACGGATCCAGTAAAAATGAAAAAAGCGGAAAGGATAATTTAAGATTCCCAGACCCAGTAAAATTCCTGCTAACCAAAGTGTATCTTCAAACTTCGAATTGGCGGATAAGCCTTTATCAAAGACATCTTTTACCAGATAAGTTTGAATTCCTTTAATACCCGCTAAAGGAAGTGAAAAAAGAATGGCCCAAACGGCCATTTTCCAATATGGTTTTAAGTAAGGTTTAAGGGTTTTGATCAGATGAAACATGGCAAAAGTGTACCTTTTTTGAGAGGCTAACGTAAATGACAATTGAGAAAAATAAGGCCATCTTTTTTGATCGTGACGGGACTGTCATTGCAGACAAAAACTACCTTTCAAAACCAGAAGAAATTGAATACCTTCCTCAATTTTTTGAAGCCTATAAAAAAATCTCCGATTTGGGTTTTTTGACCTTCCTCATCACTAACCAATCCGGAATCGGTCGAGGCTTTTTTACAGTAGAAGAGATGAACTTGGTGCATCATCAAATGCAGCGTGACCTCATCAATTTAGGTCTTAAACCCTTCAAAGAAATTAAGCACTGCCCCCATAAACCTGAAGACCTGTGTC
Organism: Halobacteriovoraceae bacterium; assembly: GCA_040377495.1. Taxonomy (GTDB): domain Bacteria; phylum Bdellovibrionota; class Bacteriovoracia; order Bacteriovoracales; family Bacteriovoracaceae; genus JBEIOQ01. The sequence goes on along the minus strand of JBEIOQ010000048.1, from coordinate 7,547 downwards.
TTTGCCGCAAACCAAACCCCCTGCTAGCATTAGACTTGATACAAAAATATAACATCGACCCTGCTCAAAGCTACATGTTGGGAGATAAAGATATCGATTTAGAAATGGCAGAAAAAGCAGGTCTTAATGGAATTTTGATCGAATCTCACCAGTCACCAACGAAGCGAACGACTCCTAGTTATCCCAACATTTTCGATTTTGTAGTGTCTAAACTTTAGACACCATACATTCCCTAGTCACCTTTTCCTCTTCTATAAGCTCCCTCTCTCTTTAGATTTGGCACATCCTTTGCTCTTTACCTCCCTATACTGGAGGATCTATGTTTCAAGCTATTACCGCTATATTCTTTTTTGTTGTGACTAGTTTTAGCTTAGTTCACCACTATTTGATTCCAACGCCAACTAAGAGTCGTAGTATTGCCAGTGAAAAACCAGTTTCCTTTGGCCACCTAAATACTTATAAAGCGTTAACCAAAAACGCTCCCATTCCTGGCCCTTTATTTAAAGCCGTTGAATTAAATCAATTAGCTCGCGTTAAGGAATTAGTGGAAAAAGGACATGATGCTTTTGCTTTGGATGAGAAAAGACAAAATATTTTGATGTTAGCAATAAGCCTTAAACACCAGGACATTTTTGATTATTTAATCAGTCTTAAATTTGATTTAGATCACCAAGACATCTACGGCATGACAGCGCTTATGTATGCCGCTGAACAAGATCAGATGGCGATGCTAAAGCCCATGCTGAAACAAGAAAGAGACCTAACTATCCTTTCTGCTAAAGAAAAATCGGTTTACGATTACGCAAAAGAACAACACGCAAAAGCTTCTCTCAAACTTTTAGAGACTGCTGAAGCCCCTTGCAATACCAGCTGCGAGCTTTAATGAAAATGTCGATACTTTCATTCTTTTTTACTCTTTTGACTCTTTCCTTCCAAGCGGAAGGAACTTGTCGTTCCGTGAGTATGGATGAATTGACAGCGAACATCGAACAACTTAAAGAACTTTATTATCCGAGTCTTAAGCATATTAATCTTCAGGTCCGAAATTTCAAAAGCAAAAACTACTATTTAAAAACGAACATCAATGTCGGTACTCTTCTTAATAAACCAGCTAAACGACTTTATTACATCGAAATCAATCCTAAAATGCTGGAATGTGCTCCCACAGAAAAAGCGATGGATGCGATTTTAGTGCACGAACTAAAACATATTGAAGATATGGTACAAATGAAAACCGGTGCTCTTCTCGGCTTTCTGTTTAATTATGGTACCAATAAAAAATTTATCGTCGATTATGAACGGGCCACTGATGAAAAACCATTGGAATTAGGACTGGCGGAAGGCCTCAAAGAATACCGCAACTGGATCTATTCACTCTTAAACGAAAAAGGTCTCGCTGAAAAAAGAAAGATCTACTACACACCAGAAGAAATTGATCTATGGTCTGAAACTCACACTCACTAAGCAATCATTTTATAAGACTTAAAACTATTCGGGTCTAAGGAAAATTGAAAACAAAGATAATGCATGAGTTTGTCAGGAATGACTTTCTCATGAATGGCCAAGTCTTTATAAGACTGATATTTGAGATTCCATACTTTCAAGAGCGACAACCAAAATTCAGTGGCCTTCATCTGATCCAACTGACCTAAGTTTGAAGAAAAATTTTGCTCTTGTTGATTGCAACTAGTACAGGCAAAACCACCATGCTGACTTTCAAAGGCAAGAATATTCTTCGGATTTAACTCAGCTCCACAAAAAGTACATTCTTCCAGGCTTGGAGCTATTCCCAAGTCAAAGGTCAGTTTACAAAGAAAGAGAGAAAGATGAGTCATGGGAATAAAGGCATTCTCTTCCAGTGATTTTTCTAAATAGAAAAGAGCATTGGATAAGACTCGAAAGAGGCCCAATTGTTCTTCCGCAATTCCTTCATCTTCATGTAAATTGTCATTGAGCGCCACTTTGTTAATTAGCTCAAGATAAAAAGCTAGTATGCTAAAAGCTTTAAAATCATAACGAACTTTATTGTGCTGCCAAGAGACACTCCACTCTTCCGCAACATACATCCCCTCATCTCTCATTCGACTTTTCTTGAGTTCAACTTTTAACATATAGCCAAGTTCGAGTAAACTCGGTTTAGATTTTGCTCCGCCACCACGGCCACCAAAAAAAAGTATAGAAATTTTTTTGCCATTCCGTTGCAGCAGATGCACGATCAGATCGCGTTCTTTGAACACCGTTTTATTTAAGACAATGCCTTCAACTTTCGTCTGCACAATCATTCCAGGGAAGTAATTTTCTCATTAGGAGAATCCATCCCAGTCTAACTAAAGAGGTGAGTTTAGACCATAGGTTTAAACCGAATTTTGTGGACCAATTATCCATCGTATAGAGGCGGTATTCTTCTCCTCGACGTCCTCCTCTTCCTACCATTTGAATCCAGAAATCTAAGTTTTTTACAGGGTAACTCAAGAATAGTGTTTGCAAAGGAGGAAGATTGACTCCGTGACTTAAAACAGTCGTGCAGATAATCAAGTCAGGATGCGGACAAAGATTTAATTCTTGGGTAAACGTATTCGCTTCTCCACCAACACAAGAAAGAACGGTGTAACCTTGTTCTTTCATTTTTTGAGATAGAGTGTAAACCTGCTGCCGATATGGGACAAAATAGAGGATAGTACCACTTTTCTTCCGCTCTAACTCATGCTCCAACAAGATGGGATAATGATGTGAAAACATTTTTGGAATATAGTGAATCTGAGAAGGGAGGTATTTGAGCGTTTGGTTGGCCACAACAATTTGATTAAAGTGTTCAAGTTGCTCAGAAAATTGTGTCTGAAAAAATTCTTTTTGTTCTTCTCCCCAAGTGGCAGTTAACGCCAGTACAGGATTTTCACTGACGAGGATATCTAATAAACGCTCCCACATAATTTCCCGAAAGGTGGTTCCCCAATAGGAATACAAGTGAAACTCATCCAAAACTACCATCCAGGAACGACTGGTTAAAAATTCAGGATCAAGAGTTTCTGGAGTACAGAGAAAGATATTCGCTTTCGTTTTCTTTTGCCAACAAGACTTTGACTTAATTAATTGCACAGAGAACTCATTTTCTAATGACTGAGAAAATTCATTAGCGAGCGCGCGTAAAGGGGCCACAAATAAAAAATTCGTTTCTGGATGTTCCCGAAAAAGATTTTTCAATTGATAGGTTTTCCCCCAGGCAGGAGGGGCCACCAATAACCATAATGAGTTTGAATAATTTAAGCAGAAACTTAAATCCATGGAGCGACCCATAGCAAGTTAATCCAACTTAAACGAATAGAATTAAGTGAAACATGATTTTAATTCATTAATGAAATAGAGCGCTGAACCACGTTTTCCGGAGTAAAGGTTTTCAGGCAGGCCATGACAGAGCATTCATTCAGTCCGCAATAATGAGACGTGATGGTACGACACTCTAAAGGCTCAACAAAATAGTAGGGATGTCGTTTTGTATCGTAGGGATGCCACTCAAGCGGTTCTTCTGGTCCAAAGAAACTTAGACTTTTTAGTCCTAAAGCAATACATAAATGTTTTAACCCAGTATCGTTACCTACGTAAAGCATGGCCTGGGTCAAAGTCTTTTTTAATGAGCGCAAGTCCGTTTCCAGAAATTGCACCTGAGAAAAATTCTGCAAACTCATCAGGTCTTTTTTGATCTTCTGATCTAATTCATTGTTGGACATGGGAATTATGACCTTCCAGTCAGGATTAAAACGCAAGAATTGTCCTACAAACTGTACCCAATACTCACTTGGCCACATTTTGGTTTGGCGTGTAGCTACGGTACCAAGAACTAAAATATTTTTTCTCTGAGAAGCTGGCTGGTGAAATTGAGGTTCATAATTTATATATTGAGGATAGTTAACCTTTAGAGATAAAATTTTCGTAGCATAACTATAAACTAAATCCAAATCTCTTTGAATATTGGGCTTACGTTTGCCTTGGTCAATGACAAATTCCCCTGTCTTAAGATTGTGATTATGGTAGTAATAAGGAATACCAAACAAGTTTGCATACAACTTAAAAAAGTTGCCAGATCGACCAGCTTGGTTAAACTCCAATATCACATCATAAGAATGCTTTTTCAATTTGAAAAAAGTTCGAATCCAAGCCCCTAAATTTTTGAAATCTAATGGAATTGAAGCATGAATGGAAGATTCATCTTCAAACAAACTACTCATCCAAGCTGGAGTAGCATAATCAATAGTACTTTCAGGAAAGATTTCTTTTAAGAATTGTACAGCACTTAGGCCTAAGACAGCGTCTCCCATGGCCCTATTTTTGACGACAAGAATCTTTTTTGGTGCTAGAGTTTTACTCATGAGTCACTTAGTTTCAGGTATTACTTTTATTAAAAATGGTCTGTCTTTAGGATACCCTATTAAAGAGAGTATTGAAAGCATTGAGCCGCTCTGTGACGAAATCATCATCAATGTGGGCTTTGATAACCCTGAATGCTCTAAAGATGACGGTACTTTTGAATATCTTCGCACCCACTTTACTCACCCCAAATTTCGCTTTGTGACCTCTTATTGGGATCCTCAGATGACGAAGTCTGGTCTTATTTTGTCAGAACAAACCAACATCGCTCTAAAACATGCGAAGGGAAAATATATCCACTACATCCAAGGAGATGAAGTGATTCATGAGAAAGATTTCCCGGCTATCCACAACTCCATCATAGAAATGGAAAAAAATAAAAATATTCAAGGCTTGGTTTTTGATTATGTCCATTTTTACGGCAATCTGAATGTAGTTAAACATACACGTAATACCTATCGCCGGGAAGTTAGAGTGATCAGAAACGGCATTGGCTTAACAAGCTATCTTGATGCTCAAGGTTTCCGTCATGCAGATGGGAGTAAACCTCACTGTATTCGTATTCCGGCGCAAATTTTTCATTATGGATGGGCCCGCCCTAAAAATATTATGGCGAAAAAAATTAAAGTGATGGACCGCTTTTATCATGGAGATCAATTCGACCGACATGAAAAAGAAAATTTTGAATATCATCGAATTTGGGGGTTAAAACCCTTTACAGGGACTCACCCCAATGTGGTCAAACCCTGGGTAGAAACAAATAAAACTGATCTTGATGTGCTTAAACTAAAACTGATTTTTAAACCCAAAGATCTTGGACTCGTCATTTCGGATATGATTGAGTCTGTTACAGACTATCGCATGGGTGAATTTAAAAATTATATCTTAATCTAGAGGGAATCATGCTTCATAAATTAGAAAAATTATTCAATGATCAGGTTCGTCCTGCACTTGGTGCCCATGGTGGAAACGTAGAAATTATTGACGTTGATAATGATAAATTATACTTACGTTTTGTCGGTGGATGCCAGGGTTGCTCTAGTTCAACGGCAACATTACGCGATGGAATTCAAAATTTAGTGAAACAAAATTTTCCGGAAATTATCGATATCATCGATGTGACTGATCATGCTCAAGGTGAGAATCCTTATTTTAAATAAGAATCCACTGGAACATTCAAACGACTGCGAATTTCTTTTAGACGCTCTAGAGAAAGCTCAGCGTAGATCACTTTTTCACCCTCACCAGCATCTGCTAATATCTCTCCCCATGGATCAATTATCAATGAGTGACCAAAGGTTTTAATACGCTCATTATGTACACCCCATTGAGCAGGAGCAATAACATAACTTTGATTTTCTATCGCACGGGCACGTAATAAGGTATGCCAGTGAGCTTTACCCGTAGGTACAGTGAAAGCTGCAGAAAAGGTCATCACATTGCAACCTTGTTTGAAATACTGACGAAACATTTCCGGAAAACGCACGTCAAAACAAATACCAAGACCAATTTTGAAGCCCTTTAAGTCTAAAGTTTTAAGCCCATTTCCTGCCGTATAGATACGACCTTCATCAATGATTTGTTTGGATGGATCGCGGGAAAGATCACAGGAAAAGAGATGGTTTTTATCATACTGGGCCAGCTCTACCCCATCGGGACCAAAGTTGTAAGCCCGATTCATGATTTTTGATCCAACTTTCGTGGCCACTGATCCAGCAAGAATATAAAGCCCCGAGTCTTTGGCTAAATTTTGAATATTTCTATAATGTTCGTTGAATTCTTCCACTAAATAGGGACTAGGTTTTGTTCCATCAGAAATCGAATAAAATACTTCCGGTAAGAAAGCTGCTTCTGCTTGATTGTTTCGAGCTTCTTTTAAAAATCCACGAATGGTTTTTAAATTTATTTCCGGATCAAGTTTACTTTCTAACTGTAGAACCGCGATTTTCATCGAGCTTTTCCTGTATATTTTCCGACCGCGTAATAGTGAAAGCCCATTTCTTGCACTTTAGTTGTATTATAAAGATTTCTAGCATCAAACAATAGTGGCGACTTTAAACGTTGCTTAATTTCCATAAAATCGGGAGCACGGAATTCAGCCCACTCAGTGATCAACACTAATGCATCAGCCCCATTTAAGCAGTCATATTTATTAGCGACATTCTCTGTCATCACATTCATCGACTTCATATAATCGTAGTAGTGTGTGCTAGCGATTGGATCATAAAATTTTACTACCGCTCCTTCACCAACTAAAGCTTTGGCCATATCTATAGCCGGTGCTTCACGAATATCATCGGTGTTAGGTTTAAAAGCGACACCCCAGAAAGCAAACACCTTCCCTTTTAAGTTATTATTAAAATGTTTTTTTATTTTATTAAACATATAAAGCTTTTGCTTATTGTTCACATCATCAGCAGCTTTCACGATAGAAAGTGGTTGGCCTAATTCTTCACCCGTTTTCATAAGAGCTTTTACGTCCTTGGGAAAACAAGAACCACCATATCCTGGGCCTGGATAGAGAAAATGGTGACCAATACGCTTATCAGATGTAATACCTTTTCTAACTTCTTCAATATCAGCTTCTACCGCATCACACAGACGAGCAATTTCGTTGATAAAAGAAATTTTCGTCGCTAAAAAACAGTTAGCTGCATATTTTGTCATTTCAGCTGAAAGGTTGCTCATTTTAAAAATTGGGTTCCCTTGACGAACTAGGGGTGCATATAACTCTTCCATCACTTCAGCCGCAATCTCACCTTCAGTAGTCTGTTCATAACCCACCACCACTCGATCCGGTCTCATAAAGTCGTCAATCGCAGAACCTTCTTTCAAAAATTCAGGATTATTGACCACGAAGAATTTCTTCTTCGTATTTTCGGTGAGAAGATTTTTCACCAGCTTGCATGTCCCTACTGGTACAGTTGATTTAATCACCACGATAGCATTGTCTGAAATTTCTTTCGCAATTTGAATGGTGGCCTGTTTCAGATATTCAAGATTCGCTTCGCCGTTTGGTCCGGAAGGAGTTCCAACAGCAATAAAAATCGTTTTAGCCTCTTTTACCGATGTATAGTCAGCAGCAAAATGCAGACTTTGGGCCTTAATATTTCTTTCCAACATTTCATTAAGACCTGGTTCATAAATAGGCGATTTACCATTTTTTAACATCTCAACTTTATTTT
>JBEIOQ010000137.1:0-3876 GCA_040377495.1 Halobacteriovoraceae bacterium | reverse complement strand
GGTCACCGCTTGCCAGTAATTAGAACCTGACGTTAGCGCTAGTTCTAATGGAGCTTTTCCCACAGCTTCGAAGGCATTTTGAATGGGTTGGAGAACAAATGGGAGTGAATAGAAAACAGAACCGATCACCAGTCCAGTAAAGCTAAACGTAAGTTGGCCAAGACCAATGGCTTCTGAAATTTTACCGATAAAACTATCTGGCCCCATTCCAATTAAAAGATAAAAGCCCAGTACTGTTGGTGGTAAAACCATCGGAAGAGAGAAAACTGCCTCAATCCATGGTTTCAAGTGAGTTTTTGTCTGAGATAACCACCAGGCTAAAGGCAAAGAAACCAACAGCAATAAAACTGTCGTTATCGAAGCGAGTTGAATGGTTAAAAAGATCGCTTTACTCATAGCCTAAAGTCTTAATCAAATCTTGAATTTTTTGAGATTTCACAAAACGAAAAAACTCTTGAGCCGCCAACATTTTCTTGGTAGTGGAAAGAATCACTGCCTCTTGTAGTAATGGATCATAGTACCTTTGTGGAATAATAAAATAATTTTCTTTATTCTCTTTCAGAACTTGTGATAAAGCGACAAAACCCACATCTGCATTTTTCGTTCCCACAAAATGATAAGCTTCTGCAATATTTTCACCTAAAACAATTTTTCCCTTAAAGTGATCTTGTAAATTTAAACGCTTCAGGACTTCTTCCGCTGCTTGTCCATAAGGAGCCAATTGAGAATTGGCCATAGATAAAAACTTAACTTTCATTTTTCTCAGATTTTTGAGGTCAAAATTTTTAGGAAATTTTTGATTCTTCGAAAAAAGAACCAATTTCCCCTGCGCATAAATAAAAGTATCCCCTTTCATCACCAGCTGGTCATCAAATCTTAATTTATTGCTGTAAATATTGTCGGCTGAAAAAAATAAGTCGAATGGAGCTTTTTCTTTTATTTGGGCATAAAGTTTTCCGGAAGAGCCAGCACTAAGAACGATTTTGTGTTTGGATTCTTTCTCAAACGCGAGCTTGATTTGTTCCATTGCCTCTTTAAAGTTGGAAGCAACTGCGATATTTAATTCATCAGCATGAACCGTTGTTACGAATAACAATAAAAATAAGCTTAATTTATTCATCCTATAAGAATAAGATGATTTTCACGCATCCACAAAAGAAAAAGGGCAGGTTGTCCTGCCCTTTCGTTGGAATAAAAAATTGGTTTACCGAACGGTAATAATATCGCCGATACCTAAGATATCAACGACATTGATATCTACATTTTGAATTGTTTGCACTGCTTCTAAGCGGAAGCCAATATTATAAAGACCATAATGATTTTGTGAGCCAGAAAGCAAATACTCTTCTGTTTCATTCGCAGCGGGGCTTGGTGTTTTAAATTTAATCGTTACTTGATCTTCAATCATGTTCACTACCGTTCCATAACTCGCACAATAAGATTCATTATAGTGGCAAAATCTGTAACGAGTGTGAGCGACAGGAGTACATACGTTCTCACAAATGGTAGGAACTGGTACATTTTCGCCTGGACGTGGTGGGCGAGCTGGACGACATTGCCTAGAACAGCTTTGAGTATAAAAAGTCTCAGTTCCACATTGGTAATTCTGACCATAAACAACTCTTGTTCCATAGGCAACACAAGCATTCGACTTCGCCGGTACATTCAGAAGAATTCTTACTTTATCCGGAGTTTCACTTGTGCGGATGATCTTCACCTGATCAGTATTGATACGGACTTTTTTGTCATTAAGTGTGACCGTCGGAACTTCCCCGTGGACTAAATTTGAAGTCAATAAAAAGCACGCCAACATGAATAAATGTTTCATTTCTCTCTCTCCCATTTTCATTCTGAAAATTTGTTGAACGGTGGCTTATAAGCAAGCGACAAGCCAATCCTAAGTACTTGAATAAAAGAGTTCTGGTAGCATTTTGTCTCTGGGGCCGAGGGGAATCAAAGGATACTGCTGGCGGCAAATTGGGACCAACGCCCACCATAAATAGTTCTAAGTTAAGTCTAAAAACGTGGTAAACTGAGAGGCGTGAAAATGAGAAAAACACGACGTTTTTCGATGGAGTTAGTGCAATGTGCGGCCTATGGAGTTACCAGTCTGATGCCACAGACCTTCCAGATTTCGATCTTGTTTTCAAAGAAATTATACATCGCGGGCCAGACAACACAAAAGTTGTTCACTTTGGCTCAGTTGCCACCCTCGCCTTTCATCGTCTAGCGATTATGGATACCAGTCATCAAGGTGATCAACCCTTGGTGGATGAGGCTGCGGATGTTCATGTGGTTTGTAACGGCGAAATTTATAATTTTCCCAAACTCCGTGCTCAATATGAAAAAACATACAGCTTTACGTCTCATTCTGACTGCGAAGTAATTCTTCCTCTCTATAAAGAATTTGGCATCACCAAAATGAATCACCACCTTGATGGTGAGTATGCTTTTGTGATTTGGGATAATAAAGCGAAAAAAATGTTGGCAGGGAGGGACCCTATTGGGATTCGCCCACTCTTTTATGGTTATGCGAAACGTGATGGAAAAATTATGTTTTGTTCAGAAGCAAAAGGCTTAGTCCCTTTCTGCGATGAGGTGAAACCTTTTCCTCCAGGACATTATTATGATGGACAAAACTTCGTTTGTTATCGCCACTTTAAACAAATTCCACCTCATCGTGATTCCCATGAAATCATTCTAAAAAATATTCGTGAAAAGTTAATTGAAGGAATTCGTAAACGCTTGGCAGCCGATGTTCCAATTGGTTTTTTGTTAAGTGGTGGACTCGATTCCAGTTTAGTCTGTGGTATCGCCACCAAAATCCTCAACAAAAAAATCATTACTTTTTCAGTTGGTTTGGATCACAACCCAATAGATATTCGTTACGCTAAAATTGTCGCCGATTATATAAAATCTGATCATCATGAAGTTTATTTCAATAAAAAAGATACACTGGAAATTGTCCCGGCCTTAATCCATCAGTTAGAAACCTGGGATATCACCACTATTCGTGCTTCGATTGGAATGTATTTAGTTTGCAAATATATTCATGAAAAAACCAAAGTGAAAGTTCTCCTTACTGGTGAAATAAGTGACGAGTTGTTTGGTTACAAATACACTGATTTCGCTCCTAATGGCGAAGAATTTCAAAATGAAGCTATTAAGAGAATTCAAGAGTTGTATATGTACGATGTTTTAAGAGCAGACCGTTGTATAGCTGCCCATGCTTTAGAGGCACGTGTTCCATTTGGAGATCTGGATTTTGTCCAATATGTAATGGGGATTCCCGGTGAGAAGAAACTGAATACGACCGGGATTGGTAAATTCATGCTGAGGGAAGCTTTTAAACACGATGCAATCATTCCAGAAGACATCTTGTGGCGAGAAAAAGCCGCTTTTTCAGATGCCGTAGGTCATTCTATGGTTGATTACCTGAAAGAGCATGCAGAAGCTCTTTATAATGATAAAGACGTAGCGAAAGCTGCTACTAAATATCCGCATGGAACACCTTATACCAAAGAATCTTTATGGTACCGTGATCTATTTGAGAAATCTTATGCTGGTCAGGGAAAAATGATTGCTGATTTTTGGTTACCAAATAAAACTTGGGCCAACTGTAACGTCAGTGACCCAAGTGCGCGTGTTTTACCGAATTATGGAAAGAGTGGTGTTTAACGATCATGCCCAGGAAAAACATCGTTCATTTGAGTTTCTCTTCGCGTTTTCGCTTTTTCTTTTTTCAACTGTTGATTTCTTTCAATCGCAGAGGCTTTCATTTTAATTCCCTGCTCTCTTTCCCATTTTAATTCATCTGCTTTTTTCATTTTAGTTGCAGTATCCGCACCAAATTTTGATCCTGCAGCTCCGCCTTCT
>JBEIOQ010000061.1:0-14430 GCA_040377495.1 Halobacteriovoraceae bacterium | reverse complement strand
ATGCGTTTAGGCGATGAGATTAAAGATTTTGAAAAAGATAAAATTATCCATCCTGAGCGTCCTCTGCCACGAGGACTCCTCAGCATTCCTCAAGTAACTTATGCTCTCTATGTGGTTTTTGGTTTAAACCTAGTAGCGGGACTTGCGCTCTATGCTTCTGGAGCAACATTGTCAGGCCTATTGTTAGCGTTGACCACAGTTTTTGCTTGGCTCATGTATAAAGAGTTTTTTATTGGCGGCAGTCTGGCCAAAGAACCAATGACTTATGCTCTCACTCACCAAATCATTGTCTTCCCACTTTATGCCTGGCCGGCACTGTTTTTCGATGTAGGCCTAAGAGACAATACTATTTTTCAAGGCTGGCTCTTGGCCAACTTTGGTGCGTCTTTTACTTTTGAAATTTGTCGAAAACTAGATCCTAATGCTCATGAACTAGCAGGCACCTACGCTCACCACTACGGAAGAACGATTACCGTTTTATTTATTGCAATATTTCTGATGGCTTCGCTTTATGGCTCTCATATGATGGGCTTATTAAATATTACAATGCCTATGATACTCATTTTATTTCTAAGCTTACTTTATTACTTAAAAAATCCCGCAAAATATAAACTTTGCGAAGGACTCTCTGTCCTTTCATCCATCATGATTACTTGGTCACCATCCATCGCGTGGATGATCAAAGAGTGGAGAAACTAAATGACACATTTTATCCTCAACGGTCTAAGTTCACTTGTTTTATTACAAGAACTAGGCGGTGGTAAGGCCACAAATATGGCAAGACTTGAGCAGGCTCAAGTTGCAGTGCCACCATGGTTTTGTGTTAGTCATCATGCTTTTCAGCTTTTTCTGGAAACCCATAAAATTAATATTCACGATTCTGCTTTTCTAACGAAAAGCCACGCTGATATTGAAAAGATTTTCTCTGCTCTTTCTATTCCAACGACCATTGAACAAGCGATCAAGGATTCTTTACAAAAATTATCTTTACCACAAGGAACTTCTTTTGCAGTCCGTTCCAGTGGTGTCGGAGAAGATTCAGCCGAACATTCCTTTGCAGGACAATTTTCCAGTTATTTGCACCAAAAAACAGAAGATCAAATTTTCAGCAGTCTTAAATTATGTTGGGCTTCAGCTTTCACTGAAAGATCTAGGCATTATCGTCAAGAAAGAAAAATAAGTATGGGGCATTTCAAGATGGGAGTCGTCATTCAAAAAATGATTCTCGCTGATGTCGCCGGTGTCGCCTTCAGCCGCGATCCTATTCATCCCATGAACCGTGAACAACTCATGGTCAGTTCTGTCTTCGGAATCGGAGAAGGTCTCGTAAGCGGTGAACTGGATGCAGATCATTATTATGTCGACCGACTTGATCACAGTAAAATTGAATCACACATAGTGGAAAAAGATTTTTACTTTGCCAAAAATAACGAAGGTGGGATTCAAAAACTAGCGCTTGCTCCGGAAAAGAAAAAAACTTCTTCTTTGTCACATTCCGAATTAAAAACAATTGCCCAGACCTGTATAAAACTAGAATCTGCTCTAGGGCTTCCTCAAGATATTGAATGGGCCTTTGAAAACGGACAATTTTATTGTGTGCAAACTCGTCCTATCACGACCCTCCCTCCTGATGTATTCTTCAATGATAAACTCAAAGGAAACCAGTATATACTTTGGGATAATTCAAATATCACTGAATCCTATAGTGGTGTCACGAGTCCGTTAACTTTTAGTTACGTCAGTCGGTCATACCGCCAAGTCTATGTTCAGTTTTGCTTATTACTTTCTGTTCCACCTGAAGTAGTCAAAAAACATGAACCCACCTTTCGAAATATGTTAGGCCACATTCGTGGAAGAGTTTATTACAATCTTGGGAATTGGTATCAAATGCTCTATCTCTTCCCCTTTGCTGCTACATCGAAAGGTTTTATGGAAACGATGATGGGAGTAAAACAAGGATTAAAGCCTGAGATTGCCAAACTTTTTGAATTCAATAATCCAGTCAAGTATAGTGTGCCAAAAATCGTAGTCCATTTAATCCGAACATTTTATCGCATGTTCATCATTAAAAAGATTGTGGCCGAGTTTCAAGTGGATTTTTATAAAATTTATAATAAAGCGAAAAAAGAAAACTTTGATCAATTCTCTATGGGGGAATTGATTCAGTATCTCGATTATCTAGATGGAGCACTCCTCTATAAATGGAAAGCTCCCATCATTAGCGACACTCGCTGTATGATTTTCTTTGGTGTCTTAAAAAGTCTTACCACCAAATGGATCAATCAAAAAGAAGCAGGGTCCATTTATAACGATCTTCTCAGTGGTCAAGAAGATATTCCCAGCACAGAACCGACAAAACGTTTGATGAAAATTGGTGGCATCATTGTTAAAGGAGACCCTATCATCAAAGCTTGGTTTTTATCCAATACTTCTCAGGATATTTGGGAAGGAATGAAAAAAGGCAAAGCACCAGAAGCATACCAAGCGTTAATGCAATATTTAGATGAGTACGGGTTTCGTTGTATTAATGAATTAAAATTTGAAGAACGAGATCTTCATGACGACCCTAGGTTTGCAATTGAAGCGATCATTAGCTTCGTTCGTATGAATAATGTGGATGTGGAAGCGTTAGAGAAAAAAGAAAAAGTTGCACGTAATCGTGCAGAAGAACAGATTAAACAGCACTTGAGTGGTTTTAAACTTACTTTCTATCGTTTTATGTTACACCACTCACGCTTAGCTGTTCGTGACCGTGAAATCCTTCGTTTTCTTCGTACCAATATTTTCGGGATTGTGAGAAGAATTTTCAGAGCGATGGGAAATAATCTTTATCAATTACAAGTCATCGAAGATCGTGAAGATATTTTTTATCTCACGATTGAAGAAATTGTGGCCTATGCCGAAGGTCGAATCCCTACGGTAAATATCAAACAATTGATCAAAGTGAGAAAAGCAGAGTTTGATGAGTATCGCAACACTCCTGCTCCTCCTGATCGTTTTGTAAGTCAGGGTATGGCAAGCTATACCTTCAACTTTAATCAAGTCCTCGCTGATAGCGATTTATTGGCCAAAGATATTCCAGTTTCTGATGATCCGAACGTGCTTCTCGGAACATCTTGTTCGCCAGGTGTGGTCGAAGGGACTATCCGTGTGGTGAAAAACTTTGAAGACGCTGTCGGACTTAATGGTGAAATTATGGTTTGTGAAAGAACTGATCCAGGTTGGGTGCCCCTTTTTCCATCGACCTCAGGTCTATTGATTGAAAGAGGAAGTCTTCTTTCCCACTCTGCGGTGGTGGCACGTGAGTTAGGAATTCCTACCATTGTAGGTGTCCACGGTGGACTGATGAAAAAATTGAAAACAGGAATGAAGGTAAGAATGGATGCAGCTAAGGGTGAAATTAGAATTTTAGGATAAAGTATGACTACGTTTACGATTACCAATCTGAGAGATCATAACACAGCAGAATGGCTGCAAGAATTTGCGGAGTTAGGTCTAAAGGTAAGAGCATTCGATTATAAAATTGGTGTCACGAATCCTGAGCAGACAACAAAAATTGTGACTTGGGGACTAACCCTTAATACAGACTTTTGGCTAGTGAAAGATCAAAACCAGAAGTCTATTGTTCGTTTAGGGGCCCACGCTTCTAAAAATCTTAAAGACACAGGGACCATTGGTTTTTTTGAAGCCGATTTAACGCATCCTCAGATTGAAGAGGCCATTACTCTCGCCATTAATACTGCTGAAACATGGTTAAAATCCCAAGGGGTGAAAAGCATCGCGGCTCCTGTGGATATTAATACTTGGTTTCAATATCGTTTTTCTATGGGCGGTGGTGGCCCACGTTTTAAATGGGAGCCTACCACTCCGCCTGAGTATGAAGCCCACTTTAAACGTTTAGGTTATAGCAACTTTGCACACTATCACTCTAGTACCTATCCTTATATTAAGATTTTATTCTGGTACTTAGGTTTTAGACCGATACAAAAATCCTACAAAAATCTAATTAAGCAAGGTTTCACTCTCCGTCCTTTTAATCTGGAAAAATTCTTAGAAGTTGAGTTACCTGTTATTTACGAGATCTGTAATGAAACTTTCAAAGACTCTCTCATGTTTGAACCTATTGATTATAATGTATTTAAAATGATCTATGCTAGTGCTCTCCAGTCCTATGACTTCTCCCCATCTTGTATGTTACTGGATGAAAACAAGCAGCCAGCTGGTTTTATTTTTTCTTTTTATGATGGAGACTTTTTAGTCATTAAATCCATGGCGATTAGAAATATTCACCACGGTAAAAAACTTGCCACCGGTCTTATTTATCATTCGGTGAAAGAGTCATTTCCGCGAAAAACAAAAATGGCGATCTCTGCCCTCGTTCGTTCCGGAATTATGAGTGAAAAAATTGAACAAAGCCGCCAAAAAGGCACAGGCTTTCGCTGGAAACATGAATATGTTCTTTTGAAAAAGGATTTACCATGAGTGAGTATTTTGTTGGCTTTAATTACAGTCTGGCGAATGAAGATACTAATATTGAACTTAAACTTGCCAAAGAGAATCCAGACTCTATGTTTGTAGTATGTGGTTCTGGCTCACGTTCGGTCCCGCTATTATCCAAAAATCCCAAAGAACTGCACGTAGTGGATCTTTCAATTGATCAACTCATGCTGTTTAAACTACGTTACGCTGCTAACAAAGCTCTTGCTTACGACGAATTTTTATATTTCCTCGGTTACAACAAAGCTTCTGTTCGTCATCAAAGCCGCGCTGATCTTTTTATGAAACTAGATTTAGATGAAAAAGAAAAAGAGTACTGGAAAAGTAAAATGGATCTCTGGAAAGATAACGGAGTTCTCTACCTAGGAAAATGGGAAAAACATTTCATGATGCTTGGGCGTTTTTATCAAAAAACAATCTCTAAAAATCTACGACCTATTTTTGAAGCTAAATCACTAGCTGAACAAAAAGAAATACTTTCTCAATACTGGAAACCACTGGCCTTCAAAATCTACACTCATCTTGTAATGAATCCTTATGTCGCCAACAAACTTCTATATAAAGGACACTTTGCTGGTGGTAAGAACAAAAACACCATGAAGATTTCTGCGGCTGAATTGGTTTATCAGGAATTTAATGATTTATTTCAAAACACTTGGGTTCGGGCCAACTATTTTGTTCAACTGATTTTTTTAAATGAAGTGGCCTACCGAGAAGCTTTTCCTCCCGAAGCACAGGAAGAAATCTTTGATAAGGTGAAAAAGTCCGAAAGCAAAATTTTTCTCCATCAAGATAACCTTCTTTCTGTTATTGGACAGCGCGATCATGAATTTTATTCACTCTCCGATACATTTTCTTATATGAGTGACGGGCAAGTGCAAAATTTCTTTGATTTACTTGCTCCAAATTTGAAACCAGAAACCAAGATTGTCATTAGATCTTTTATGCGCAATCCAGATTTCCCACTGAAAGCACCATGGAATTCAGATACTGTACTGAATACTAAGCTTCATAAAGAAGATTGCACGCGAATGTATGAATTTAAAGTATTGAGTTTATAGTTTATTTTTTCTGCTTAATTTTTTTGATCTTATCGCCAAATAATCTTTTTTCTTCAGTTTTATGATGGAGCTTTCGCGAAAAGCGGTGAGCTTCATCGCGCATTTGGACAATAATACGAAATAAAGCCGGTGACTTATGCAGAATAAAGGGATTGACCCGGTTCGGAATAATCAGACGCTCATCTGATTTATTAATATCAGCATCCTTAAAACCTTCAGCTGACTCTATGGTTTTACTCTTAGCAATGCCGACCACTGGAACATTCACATTTTTTTCTTTCAAAACCGCCAATACTGAATTGACCTGGCCAATTCCCCCATCGATCACAAATACATCAGGGAAATCTCCGTGCTCAAGACGACGAGTGAACAATTCCTGCATCATCGCAAAGTCATTATTCCCTTCAGGACGCTCTTCTAGGTGGTAGTGGCGGTAACGCTTTTTGTCCGGTTTTCCATCATGGAAATAGATTAAAGAAGCGGTCGGGCTCTTCCCTTGCCAAATGGCCACATCGTAACACTCCAGCGTGATAGGACGTTCTTTCAAATCCAGCAGATCTTTTAATTTATTTAGTCCGACATAGATACTTTCTTGGTTGGATAGACGAATACGCTGGGATTCTTCCGAATGTTTTTTGGTCAAATCATAAAGTGATTTATATTTTCTTTTTGGACTCTCCACTTTAATTTTATTATCGAGTTTCAAGCTTTCATTCAAAGCTTGCTCCCAAGACTTCAATCTTTCATCTTCATCGGAAATGACAATCAGATCCGGCATCGATTCAAAAGTATTAGTGTAATACTGAAGCATGTAAACCATCACTTCTTCATGCACATCTTCCATCATATCTGCGACGGCAAAATGAAAGGTTTTATGACCGAGAAGAATACCATTTCTGATCATATACAAACTGATGTCGACTTCAATATCGCCCACGTGATAGGCCATCACATCTACATTGACCGCTTCACCGTGAAGTTCAGTATTTTTTTGTTGAGCAGAGGCCATAAAATCGGTTAGTAGTTTTATCTGATCACGTAAAATAGCTGCATGCTCAAAATCTTCATTAGTAGCTGCTCCATGCATGCGATCTTCTAAAATTTTTAGAGACTCTAAACTTTTTTCTCTCGATTTAAAAAAGTTCAGCGCAAAGTTGAGGTTTTTATCATATTCCTCTGACGTAATTAATTTCACACAAGGAGCAGTACACTGTCGCATTTGATATAATAAACAAGGTTCTTTGCGGGATAAAAAATCTCGTAGTGTACAATCTCTTAAGCCAAAAGATTTGGTCAAAAGCTTCATCACTTCCCAAATGTTACTCCCCGTCACAAAGGGGCCAAAAATAACTTTATTTTTAGTTCGCTCTGGTCGGCGCACAAATTCTAAACGGGGAAATGGCTCTGCAAAATTCACCACTACGTAAGGATAAGTTTTATCGTCTCGTAGACGAATATTGTATTTAGGCGCATATTTTTTGATGAGATTATTTTCCAGGACAAAAGCTTCAGTGTCATTTCCCGTGATAATAAAATCAAAATCCACAATGTGTGAGACGAGAATCTCCGTCTTCGGGGTTTTGACGGACTGATTAAAATAAGATGTCACTCGGGACTTGAGGTTCTTGGCCTTACCAACATAAATGACTTTATCTTCCTTATTTTTCATCAGGTAACATCCTGAAGTATTAGGAAGGGTATTGGCTTTTTCGAGATTTTTCGCGGTCATTTTCTCATTCATGAAAGTTCTTTCAACTGACGTCTTACACTCTTTGACTATTCACACTATTTCATTTATACTGAATCGCTATCTTCATTCCTATCAGAAAAAGGATTCTCCATGTCAGTTGCTGTTGGTAAAGACGTATTATCGCATTGCTCTAAGTGCAAACTCACTTTATCACATATTATCGTGTCCATGAAAGATAACCGTACAATTGCGAAGGTGAAGTGTAACACTTGTGGCTCTGTTCACATGTACAAAGACCCCTCTACCGCCATTACGAAGGCCAAATCAGCTTCGACAACGAAGAAAACGACGAGTAGAACCATACAAGCATCTAAGACTCAACCCATCTCAGAAATCTGGATGGAAGCTCTCAACAATACCAAGAAAAAATCTCAGCCTTATAGCCCTAAGACAAAGTTCACTATTGGGGACATCATTGATCACACTAAATTCGGTCCAGGAATTGTGCAAACAATCGTGGATAACACTAAAATTGAAGTGGTTTTCCGTCACGAAATTAAAACTCTTGTTCACGACATTAAATAGTCGAAAGACAAAAAAAGGCTCCGAAAGGAGCCTTTTTTTTATCTAACTAGTTTTTAAAAATTAATAGAATCCGCCACCCCAGCCACCGCCGAAGTTGAATCCAGCGTTTAGACCGTAACCCATATTCATTGGGCTATAACCAGCATTACCATAGCCCATTCCACCATACATACTTCCATAAAGATCTTGTTGAGCTCCATAGTAGTTTTGCATTAGGTTCTGTTGCTGCATTTGATATCCATATTGATTTGACTGCATACGATTATAGTAAGCTTGATTAGGGTCACCATAACCATTATTAAATTGTCCGTTTACACCATATTGTCCATTCACACCGTACTGTCCGTTGCCCCATCCACCAGTATTACCCCAGTAAGATCCAGCACCGTTTCCAGAGCCCCATGGCATTACACCAGCACCTGCTCCAAAACCATTTGGATTGTTATAATAGTTTCCACCCCAAGGGTTTCCACCCATGCCACCATTCATTCCAAATCCACCGTTCATGCCTGGGTACATTCCACCCATTCCACCCATGCCGCCATTAATACCGACGCCGATTCCACCCATGCCGCCCATTCCTGGGTACATGCCGTAGGGACTTCCACCCATACCACCGTTAATACCGATACCAACTCCTGCTCCCATTCCTGGACCGTACATTCCGCCACCGAAACCTGGATAACCACCCATGCCTCCCATGCCGCCCATTCCACCCATACCAGGCATTCCGAAGCCGCCATAAAGACCGCCACCGACACCGTAAGGAGAACCGATACCTGAACCGTAAGGTCCCATCATTCCACCCATAAAGCCTGGAGAATATCCAGCTGCACCCCATGGGTTAGCACCGCCACCAAAACCATTTCCTTGCATACCACCACCGAAACCAGAGTACTGATTCATGCCGTAACCATTACAAGAAAGATTTTGATAATTATTTGGAGTTAATCCTGGAAGAGAGTTTGTCGTTAAATAATCCATATAAGATTGATGTTGAAGACGACATTGTTCGTATCCATACATCTGCGCCTCAGACCAAGCTTGGTTTGAACCAAGATAGGCATTTGACCACATGGCATTCGCACCGAAATAAGCCAGCGAAGGAGCTACTGCACCTAGAGCTTCACCTAAACCAGATAACCAGTGTTGTTTTTGTTGGTTACATTCTGGACAGTCTACACCTGAACCGTTTTGGTTATTGATCGTATAAACACCTTCAGTTCCTAAACATTGCTCTAAAGAATAAGTGTAATCGCATTGACCGCCACCGTTTCCGCCATTACCACCATGGATAACAACATTTCCACCGCCGCCATTTCCGCCATTTCCGCCATCGATAACGATATCACCGCCACCGCCGCCTCCTGTAGAGACACCGCATGACTGTAAACATTGAGCGCGTTTTTTAATATGTCGACTGGTCGATTTGTCCCAACGAGAATAACAAGATTGAACACAAGCATTTCCGTTTCCTGAGCCAGATCCGCCACCAGTAGTTGTTGTACCACCGGGAGTTGTTCCACCTGTTCCACCACCACTTGGGAATTGAGAGTTAAAGAATCCTCCCACGCCCGTTCCTGAACCAGAACCTGAATTATTTGTTACATCTGTTCCTGAGTTAAGAATGACAGTCCAATCAGCATCACCATTTCCTGCGACTTCAAAGTGAGCTTCACCATCATTTCCATTAATTCCACCACCAGTAAGGAGATAGATGTTTCCGTCGCTACAAAGAACGTATCGACCACGTGTTGGTGAATCAACAACTTTAACCACCTTAGCTCCATTTGGACAGGCATCACCAACACCAGCAAAGGTTTGTGGCGAAGCTACCAGAAGTAAAAAAACTCCTAGCGCCAAAGTTTTAAGTGGAAGTTTAAACATTTTCATAAATCCTCTCCGTCGTGGATTATAGACAGACTTTTACACATCTCTTCTATTTTATCGGTGAAATTTGATATATTCTTGAGAGAAATAGTGAATGGAAGCTCATTTTTAATAATCATAATAAGTTAAGGGCCTTTTCCATGGGGCATACCACTCTACAAATTTTCTCTTGGACCTTTGTTATATTGATGATTTTTTGGGGGCTTTACACCCTTCGAGTCATCAATAGAGAAAAGACCCATTTTAAATATCATAGCAAAGCTTTTTCTTTGCCCCACTATAGGCTATTTGTGCCGCTTTGGTGGACGGCCACTAAAATGAGCGACGATGAACCTTATATTAGGTTTGAGAGGACTGATACCCGATACGATTGGTACGCTTTCTTCACCTGGAAAAAAGGTAAAGAGTCAGAGACTTTGGAAAGCATTGCGAACGCCTGGCTTTTAAAAGAAGAGATCCAAATTGATGAAGACCGCAAGCTCACTACCAATAAAGAGCACTTACTTTTCCCTGAAGAAATCAAGCCTCATATTGATGCGGTTTATCGTATTGAGGGAACCGCAACAGAGAAAGAATCTGAGCGCATCTATTATGATTTGTGTTTGATTAAAGATCGTCGGTATCCAGAATTTTTCTTTGCGGAAAATAAATCTTCAGTCTTGAACGGATTAGTAGAAGGTCCCTACTTCGAGGAAACGTTAAAACATCTAGAAAGTTTGAATTGATTTAATTAATTTTTCTTAGCTGAAAAATTTCTAATTTTATCGACTAAAAAAGCCACTAACTCTTCATCAGTTCCGTAAACATCATCGATTAGATCTGAATTAAGTAAAAATTCAGTAACTCGGTGTGCAACGCTGTTCAGAGATTCAACTAAATATAGTCCAGAAATCGTTTCGCCATTGAATGACTTAATAATTTCTTTACGAGCGTGATTAAACATTTCTGTCTCAGTCACGTCGTCAGGAAGGTCTTCACCTAATTTGTCTTCAACTTCTTCAATTGCCTGAGATTTAATGTCTTCGTCAGTTGAGAAACTAACATTGTACTCAGTGGCCATCGCTTCGATTAAATCAATGCGCTTATCAATAGCAAAATCAATCATCTGATTATCTTTCAGGTGATTAATTGTATAACTGGCAAGGGCCTTCAGTGTTTCAAAATCTGTTCTCATGAAACATTATCCTCTTTGGACAAAAATTCGATTACCAATTGATTGTAGCTAAAAGATTGAAAGCGCACAACAAAACTATGCGAAATTTTTAAGATTTTTTCTTAAAACGGTTCAAAAGAGGTCGCATGAAGCCGGCTTCACCGAGAAGTGTGAGAGAGAAAAGATAGACGAGAAGGACCACTCCACTCTCAAGTGAAAGCAGTATCAGCTTTGGTATCAAAGATAATTCGATGACCGGATAACGATGAGCAACATAATATAGGACCAGGTAAGCTAATAAACCTGAGACCAAAATTTTCACCATACGTTTTCCGACAAAAAAGCTCAGGTTTAAGTCCAGCGTTTTGTTTAAGAAGAAAGATTGGAAGGTCGTATTCAATAACATAGAAAGCGTAGTTCCAATCGCCAGGATCTTAAAACCATAACGGGGAACTAGTAATAAACAAAAGCCAATATTAATTCCAATAGAAACCAAAGATGTGTAAACCGGAACTTTTTGACGATCGAGAGCATAGAAAGTTGGAACAAAAATTTTATAGATACCGTAAAATGGTAATCCGAGAGCATAATATTTTAAGGCCATGGCGGTCATGGCGGTATCACTGCTATCAAAACGTCCTCGTTCAAAAATTAAATTTACATATTCGTGACTAAAACCGTAGAGCAAAACCATACAAGGCACGATCACGAAGTAAGACATATCGTAACTAGTTTTTAAAAAGTTAATGGCAGCTTCCCTATTTCCCTTCTTCCACTCATCTGAAAAATGCACCAAGTTGGAGTTACCAATTGACACCGACAAAATTCCAACAGGGAACTGAAACAGACGAAAAGCAAATGTCAGCCACGAAACGGCTCCTTCGACACTACTTGTGGCCAAAATGGTACTGACTAACAAATTAACTTGAGAAGCAGCAAAACCAATCAAACCTGGGCCTAAAGCATTGACCACTTTTTTTACTTTCAGCGACCAGATTTTTGTCGGCATAACAAAGCCGAAATGATGTTTGAAGAGTAAGGGGACCATCACCAAAGCTTGGGCCACACCACCGATCATAACGCCAATTCCTAGGGCGTAGACAGGTTCGTAACCAAGGCTACCCAGATAGGCAGGGAAACCAATCATGGAAAGAATAGAAGCAACATTAAAAAAGACGGGAGCGAGTGAAGGAATAAAAAATACTTTCAGTGAATTCAGCGCGCCCATAAAAAGAGCAGCTAAGGAAACACACAACAAAAAAGGTGACATGATTTTTGTCAGTACCACTGTAACCTGAAACTTGACGGGATCATTCACATAGTTAGGCGCAAAGTAAGAAACGATGGTAGGCGCGAAGATAAAGGTCAGGAGCCCGATGGCACCGGTAATTAGAGCTAGAAGAAAAAATAAAGACCACAATAATTCTTTGGCTTCTTGTTGATTATTATTTTTTGCTTCAGTAAAAGTGGGAACGAAAGCGGAAGAAAAAGCACCTTCGGCGAAGAGATCACGAAGAAGATTAGGAATACGAAACGCTACTTGAAAAGCATCAGTTAATCCTGAAGCGCCAAAGTAAGCAGCCAGGACTTGCTCTCTTACTAATCCAAAAATACGGCTTAAGAACGTCGCCACGGCCATTTTAATACTGGACAATAAGACAGCTTTTTTTGCAGTTTGGGCCATGAAACTCGTTCTCACTTTTTATTTATTACCCTATTTTAGTGCACAGGAAGCACTCTGTTAATGAATTTTTTGCATAATGACTTTGAAGTGCACTAAGTTGCATGACACTTATCTTTAAGTCAGTAGAACACTTCACTTAATGCGCCCGGAAGGCCCATCCAGTCGCGGTTTCGAGTGACATTATGACCCTAACCTTTCTTACATCACCTCTAAATCAGGCAAGTCGATGTTAGAGAAAAATTCGTGTAATAGAATTTCCAAATTTATAAACTGATAAAGAGCAGGACGCTTAAAAGCCCCGAAAACGACCAGTCCTTCTTCTAGGATGGATAGAGGACGGGAAATGACAAAGGGCTTTTTATCCACACACACAAGGAGAGACGTATGAAAATGGCAATTGCTTGTGAGACCATCAAAAACCCTAAGTCACAACATGACTACAGAGTATGGTTCTTAGAGATTGACGAACTTCATCGCGTGGTAGGAGTAGGTGTAAAAACCAAAGATGAGTTAATTAGTGATCTCTTCCAGAATTATGCAAAAACTGGAAAGTCTAATTGGCGAGCTTTTAAAAAGGGAGCGGAGCAGTCTTCAGTGATTGAAATTTACGATTTTATTTCCAAAAACATCTATGAGAATACTCATTTTGGAAATTTACCGACGCTAGCAGAATTTCAAAACACTCTAGAATCCCTCCAAATGAATCTAGAGTTACGTTCCATCGCTTAATTAAAAAAACAAGCGGTGCTGAGCGAATAAAACATGACCGGGAACCCCGCAAGGGGTTCCTACTTCAAAACCCTCAAAAAATCCCCTTCTCAAGCTCCATTTAAATGCTAAACTAATCCAAATTTTCAAACGAAGGAAAAGTTTATGACGAAACCATTCATTGTTGTACCAGATGGATTAGATAAAGAACTGTTTGCTGGACTTAAAGCTGACAGCCATTTTGAAGTTTTCCCAGAATCAAAAGTTTCCCGTGATCAATTGATTGCGATGGCGCCAAAGGTGAATGGAATGATTATTCGTTCCGCGACGACGGTGGATAAAGAACTCATCGACCTGATGCCAAACCTTAAATTAGTTATTCGCGCGGGCGAAGGAACTGACAATATTGATAAAAAATATGCCAACTCGAAGGGAGTCAAAGCTGCCAATACTCCAGGGGCGAATAACAATTCAGCAGCTGAACACGCCATTGCTCTGATGTTCTCAGTTCTTCGTAAAACAGCGCAAGCAGATGCTTCTATGAAAAAGGGTGAATGGGACAAAAACTCATTTACTGGAAACGAACTCTCTAACAAAAAATTAGGTATCGTAGGCTTTGGTCGTATCGGCCAAATAGTCGCGAAAAGACTTTCAGGTTTTGATTTAGATATTCTTTTCTTTGATCCGATAATTGAAAAGTCTGATATTCCCAATGCTAAAAAAGTAGCATCAGTTCAAGACATTTTTAAAACTTGCGATATCATCACAATTCATGTTCCCTTAATTGACCAAACAAAAAACTTAGTGAACAAAGAAATGCTTTCACTGATGAAGCCCAATGCTATTTTGATCAATGCCGCTCGCGGAAAAATTGTGGATGAAGAAGCTCTCTATGAAACTCTAGCGGCGAAGAAAATTTTAGGCGCTGGCTTTGATGTATTCGCAGAAGAGCCATTAAAAAACTCGAAATTACCAAGCTTGTCTAATATTGTCCTTACTCCCCACTTAGGTGCTTCTACGGCAGAAGCTCAAGAAAGAGTTGGGATTATGGCCGTTCATCAATTAAAAGAATTCTTTCTTAAAAATAATATGATGAACGAAGTAAAATAAATGAATAACGATCACAAACACCATGAGTTAGTGATTTTAAGTTTTAAGGTCT
>JBEIOQ010000094.1:0-9742 GCA_040377495.1 Halobacteriovoraceae bacterium | reverse complement strand
GGCGTATAAGTATGTTTGTCGCTATCTTGTAATGAATTAAGACAATCAATATCACCCGCCAATGTATTTCCTGAAAATATAGACAAGCAACTTAAAATCAGTAGTAATTTCTTCATAATCAACTCCATGCAGGCGATAGGCCTATTTCTTTATTGAATTATGAAGCTTACCTAGGGAAGACAGGAATAAAAAAAGTAAGCATGACCAAATCACCTTTCTTATATAGACGTTTTGTCCTCACTGGTAATTTTTCTTTTGTATTTTCCGATAGTTATATCTGCCTTCATTTTGCTCTCCTTTGCATCCCTTGAGGAAAACCTCAAAGGAGCCGATAATGATTGTGAACGTGTTTGGATACGCTGAAAAACTAGAAAAAAGTGGATTTACCAAGAGTCAGGCAGAAGCCTCACTCCAAGTTTTAGTGGAAGTTATGAACCAAGAATTTGCTACCAAAGAAGACATGAGAATGCTCAGTCAGCAGGTGCATTCTGAAGTCGAAGTGCTCCGTAATGAGATGCATTCCGAAATCGGATCACTACGTAACGAACTCCGTTCTGAGATCGCTTTAGTCCGCTCTGACATGGACAAACTCGGTGACAAGCTGACTATCCGTATGGGTGGTATGATGATGGCAGGTCTCACCATCATGTTTGGTATGCTGCAATTTATGATTAATAGATAAAAAAAGCCCCTCCAAAGAGGGGCTTTTTATATCAGGAGTAACTAAAGTTTCATACATCTTATCAATGACAACCATGCTCAGATAAAATTTTCTCCATTTCACTCATAGCACGATAAGGTTTCCAATCTCTATATTTTTTCGTTGAAGCAATAACTTCACCGTTCTTATGTAAATCGATTTGCCATGCCCCTTCTTGATCACCACCAAAATGTCCAGTGCCAGCGGCAACAGCTTTAACCTTTACTCCAAAATCAACACGATCAAATTTTTTCTTTAGACGGGCGGTTAAAGAGCCAATATAAGATTCCTTTAAATGTTCTTTAGGGAAAGAATAATATTCACTCCCTAGATTACTTAATCCAGTTGAGTCTCCAAGTTTCACTTGGGCTTCATCTTTTCTTTCGATGATACAATCATAATCCTTAGCAAAAGATGTAATTGATAAAAAAGATACCATTACAAGTAACAATGTCTTCATAGAACCTCCCATTTTGACCATACGTTGGTCACTATTTGTAATAACATAGAACATTTATAGTAATTATTTGAAAGCATTAGGATTAAAAATTGTAAGCATAGCTTAACGACCTTTCTTATAAAGACGTTTTGCCTCTACACATCATTTTATATTTGTATTTACTGATAGTTATAATTCTCTTCTTTTTCCTCTTCTTTGCATCCTTTGAGGAAAACCTCAAAGGAGTCAACCATGATTGTTAATCTAATTAAGTACATCGAACTGCTAGTGAAAAGTGGTTTTACAAGAAGCCAAGCGGAAGCTTTAGTTCAAGTCATCGTTGAAATTATTAACCAAGAAAAACAAAACCCAAACCATTAAAATCCTATCAGGGGAAACTCCTTGAAACAAAATGATATAACTGTTATACTACGCATGAGGTTTAAGTTTGATCAAAACAAAAGCAAGCTCATGAAAAACAATCCAAAAAGGGAAATTGATTTTCATGAGGTTCAGGAAATATGGTCACATCCTTACTACGAAGATATTCGTAGTGATGATCCAGACCAGTTCCGGGCCATTGGTTGGGTTAAAGGTAAACTCTATTCCGTTATCTTTGAAGTACGTGAAGACTCAGAGGGTGAGTTTTATCATCTTATAACCCTCTGGAAATCAACCAAAGAGGAGATTAAACTTTATGAAAAAAACGTCTAAGAAAATGACAAAAAAGTTATCCGCCGAGAAAATAGCAAAGATGGCCGATAAAGGTCAAAGCATCTCTAAGTTTTTTTCAAACTCTGGCCAAATGAAAGGACCTATTCAAAGAGTAAATGTAGATTTTACTGAAAGCATGCTTGATGAGTTAGACACAATTGCCAATGAACTAAATATCAGCCGTCAGGCAGTGATAAAGACTTATCTTCGCCAGGCCCTTGATCAACACTATATTGCAAAATCAAAAGTTAGTTAAAAAAAAAGCCCCTCTTTCAAGGGGCTTTTTATTTTACTTTGTTAAATTTCTTAGTACGTAGTGAAGAATCCCACCATCTTTATAGTAGTTTAACTCATCCAGAGTATCGATTCGGCAAAGAACTTTGAATTGCTCTTTTGAACCATCCTTTCTCGTCATCTCAACTGATAACTCACCTTTTGGTTTTAATCCTTGAGCGATGCCAGTGATAGAGAAAGTTTCTTCACCAGTAAGTTTCAACGTCTGGCGAGTCATGCCGTTCATAAATTGCATTGGCACCACCCCCATACCAATAAGGTTAGAACGGTGAATACGTTCAAAAGATTCCGTGATCACGGCCTTGATACCAAGGAGCATTGTCCCCTTTCCGGCCCAGTCACGTGACGATCCTGTTCCGTACTCTTTTCCACCAATCACCACAAGATCTGTTCCATCTGCGATGTACTTCATGGAAGCATCATAAATGCTCATGGTTTCACCAGTTGGAAGATATTTCGTAATACCACCTTCTACTCCACCCATCATTTCATTTTTTAAACGGATGTTGGCGAACGTTCCTCTCATCATCGCTTCGTGGTTACCACGACGAGCTCCGTAAGAGTTGAAGTCCGCAGCCTGTACACCATTGGCCATTAAATATTTTCCTGCCGGAGAATCTTTTTTAATGTTACCCGCTGGAGAAATATGGTCGGTGGTAATTGAGTCACCGAAAAGACCAAGTACTTTTGCGTTCTTAATATCTTTAATCGCCGCTGGAGTTTTCTGCATATTCACGAAGTATGGAGGATTTTTTACATAAGTAGACTTATCATTCCACTCGTAAGTCGCTCCTTCCTTCACTGGAATCGCTTGCCATGCTTTATCCCCTAGGAACACTTGAGCATAACGAGATTTAAACATTTCGCTAGTTAAACATTGATTGATGGTGGTCGCAATTTCTTCATTCGTAGGCCAGATGTCTTTTAAATAAACTGGTTTTCCAGCTTGATCAAATCCAATCGCATCTTTCGTGATATCCACATGCATGCTACCTGCTAGCGCGTAGGCCACAACTAACATTGGGCTTGCAAGATAGTTCGCTTGCACTAGAGGGTGAACGCGTCCTTCAAAGTTTCTGTTCCCAGAAATTACTGCGGCCACATTCAGTTTTCCATCTTCACAAGCTTTAGTGATGTTGTCTTTTAGTGGTCCAGAGTTACCGATACAAGTAGTACAACCGTAACCAACCAGATTGAATCCGATTTTATCTAGATCTTTATCTAATCCAGCTTTCGCTAAATATTCAGTCACCACTTGAGATCCAGGAGCAAGAGATGTTTTCACCCATGGTTTACTGGTTAAACCTTTAGCTACCGCTTTACGTGCAAGGAGTCCTGCTCCTACAAGTACAGAAGGGTTGGAAGTATTCGTACAAGAAGTAATCGCCGCTAGAACCACGTGTCCGTGTTGCATATGAAAATCAGCTCCAGATACTGGAACTTTTTTATCTACACCTTCTTTCACCATTTCATTTAAAAATTTATTGTAGTTCTCTTTCGCATCGGCAAGCACCACTTTATCTTGTGGACGTTTTGGACCGGCCATAGTCGAACCAACCGTAGAAATATCTAATTCAAGCGTGTCAGCGAAAATTGGATCCGGAGCATTCTTCTCTCTCCACATCCCTTGAGCTTTAGCATAGGCCTCAACTAGAGCTACGCGATCAGGATCTCTTCCTGTGAAAGCAAGATAGTTTACCGTTTCTTGATCAATCGGAAAGAAACCACAAGTAGCACCGTACTCAGGAGCCATGTTCGCAATCGTTGAACGATCAGCAAGAGTTAAATTATCTAAACCTGGACCGAAGAATTCTACGAATTTTCCGACCACACCTTTTTTACGTAACATTTGAGTGACAGTTAACACGATATCTGTGGCCGTCGTTCCTTCTTTCATTTTTCCTATAAGTTTGAAACCAACCACTTCAGGTACCAGCATGGATACCGGCTGACTTAACATGGCAGCTTCTGCTTCAATACCACCCACACCCCAACCAAGTACTGCCAAGCCGTTCACCATCGTTGTATGTGAATCTGTACCTACACATGTATCTGGATAGGCCACACCATTGTTAACCCATACAGTTTGCGCTAAATATTCCACGTTCACTTGGTGACAAATTCCAGTTCCTGGAGGAACTACGCGGAAATTGTTGAAAGCTTTTTGTCCCCAACGAAGGAAAGCATATCGTTCAAAGTTACGATCGTATTCGAGATCTACGTTCTCTTTAAAAGATGATTGTTCACCGTATTTATCCACCATTACTGAGTGGTCAATGACTAGATCTACTGGAACGAGTGGATTAATTTTTTGTGGGTCACCACCCATCGCTTTCATCGCTCCTCTCATCGCCGCTAAATCCACGACTGCAGGAACTCCTGTAAAGTCTTGCATTAAAACACGCGCAGGGTGATAAGCAATTTCTTTTTCTTCGCTCATCTTTTTCGAGCCAAGATCAGCAATAAATTGAATATCTGATTTAGAAACGGTGGTGCCATTTTCATGGCGAAGTAAATTTTCTAGTAAAACTTTCAGTGAGTATGGCAAACGGGTTGTATCTCCGAGGCCTGGCGCTTTTAATGAAAAATATGTATATGATTTATTCCCTACTTTTAGTTCGCTCTTAGCTCCATAGCTGTTAAGATTTTTTGACGTTTCCAATGTGGCCTCCGAAGACGTAATGTAAGTGGTAAAAAGATGAGTTCATTGTAACGTAAAAGCTTGTATTTGTTAAAAGAAAACTTGGAATAGGATCTATTCCTCAGAACTACCGAAAGCATTCTTCTCAAGTATTTATCTAAACCCAAATTTATTAAAATCACCTTGATCACAGAGGGAAAACACCGAAAAGAACATTATGATGAATCGCATCTTATTTTTTTTCACACTGCTTCTTTTCACGCTTAACGTTGTTGCAGGAGAATTTAAAGCCCTTATTCCTTGTGACGGTCACATCGATATAAGCAAGTACCCAATGCTGGAAAAAGAAAATACCAATGCCATGGTCACCAATTGGTTGAAGACTTTAGATGAGTATTATCAAAATCCCTCCATCGATCCAGAGACTTTTTCTAAGACAGTAATGATGCCAGATCAAATGCCCACCATCCGATTGATGTTAGAGAAATGGCAAACAAAAAACATGGTCAATCATCCTTTGGATGGATTAACGGCCAGATTAGAGGAAATGAATTTTAATCAAACCAAAGAGCTTACCTTGTCTCTTTATCCTGAGTGGTTTAAAAAAGTATCGACTCAATTTTATGATGATATAAAAAAAATAGTCGAAAAAGAGAACGTGTCTTACTACGATTTAAATCATTATGCTCGTCTTTATTCAAACTACATTGATCCTTACCAATACGTCGGAAATTTTAATATGGAACTTGGTAACTATATTAAACGGATGGAAATCGAAGGTAAAAGTTTCGTTAAAGAAGAATTCTTGATTTATTATACCGAAAGAAATGCTCCTAATAATAAAATTGTCACCAACGGTTTTCCCTTTTACGTTATCCTGCCTACCTTTGAAGGTTTAGGTTTTAAAGCGATGAACAAAATGAGCGGAGTGCCTGTTTATTATGCAGGATTAATTGATGAAGCGATGAAAGTAGACGGACAAATTATGGATCCTGGATATTTTTACTTTCACGATCAAAGCCATATTTCTTCACTCAACGAGGCCATGATTAAAGATGTCTATAAATGGACAGGAGAAAAATCTTATAACTGGAATAAATACAGATCCGATATTACTCCCGCATTTTATAAAAATGTCGTGAATCACATTAAACAAACCAATGAAACTTACGGAAAATTCTCTAAAATCGTAAGTGACAAAGAAAAATATTCTAGTTTTGAAAGAGTGCTCGCGGAAGGCTATTACTTCTATGCCACTCATGAAAGCATGATGGCGCATAAGCTTTCAACCACCAATGATTTAAAACGCTTTTTCTTACAACCAGATCAATATGAAAAAATTGACCGCAACTCTTTCATTCGCAGAATTAACGAGCAAAGTGATTTGGGACAAGCATTCAAACCAGAGGCAAAAGAAAGAACGATGGAAGACCTGGAAAAACTCCTGGCCAAAATTTCCACGGAACTTTAAGTCACAAAATAGTCAAAATTAATTTCTTGTATTTCTCCAAGCCAAAGCGCCCCCCTAGTGTGATCGACATAGTCATGTCCAGTATCTTCGTGGAGAAGTACAGGATGTGCCCCTCGATTTTTTTCTAACCAAGACTTTAAAAAGAGAAAATCTTCCTCCTCAAAACGGGCCTCTACCATGGGGAGAGGATGAGGACCCGTAGCATAAGCTTTTCGCGGCATAAGCTTTAAGGTCCTCCTCTTCAATGCACTTAGGGAGAGAAAGAGAGTGTCCATACTCTCTTGAGATTCTTCATTAAAATAAATGTGACAATGGTAACGCATACTAGCTCTTAAGTTTTAAAAGTGGTTTAAACGCTTCTCGTTTCAAATAAATCAAATAAAGGGTCACCGCCATCATAGGAAGGGCCATAGTCAATCCTCCACCCAGATAGACAATATTAATACCTACAATGTTCACCATCACTGGCATTAATAATGACAAAGCTAAAGGGACATACACATTAAAAATCAACAGAAGACCCGCAACAAGTTCTATCGCCTTCACTATGTGCATGAGATAATTTGTATCCCACAAGGCCTTAATTAAAACATAGCAGTCCTGAGGTAAGCCTAAATCCTCTAATTTTGTAAAAAAACCAATCGGTGCATTCATCACCAGCACCACGCCTAATAAAACCATCAGTCCTCGGTTGAAATATTTCATCTTGCCTCCTTGATAATGTCATTGTAGAAGAAATTAATGTATTATTATAATTAATACATATTATAACAACTATAGGATTTTTTTATGGCTGCTTCCCCACAAGAACTTAAGTACTTTCTAGAACTCTCTTCTACTCTTAATTTCTCCCGGGCAGCGGAAAGATTGGGAATAACTCAACCGACCCTTTCCCTTTCGATGAAAAATCTGGAACAGGAACTGGGCCTAGCTCTTTTTATCCGTAGTAAGTCCGGTGTAACTCATACCAAAGCGGGATTGCGTTTTGTCCAAGGGGCGAGAGAACTATTGCAAAACTGGGACAATCTTATGAAAGAAGTTAATCGGGAGAAAAATGAAGTAACCGGGCGCTATGTTATAGGCTGCCATTCTACTGTGGCCAGCCATTCTCTTCCCCACTTTCTGCCTGAACTGATGTCGAAGCATCAAGGGCTGGATATTATTTTAAAACACGATCTTTCGCGGAAAATTGTCGAGCAAGTGATTTCTTTTGAAATTGATTTTGGGATTGTAGTGAATCCGGTAAAACATCCAGATCTAGTCATTGTGAATTTGGGTAAAGACGAAGTAACCTTTTTCGAAGCTCCTCAAAATAAAAATAAGGACGTTCTCATTTGTGATCCCGACTTAATTCAAACACAAAAACTCTCCAAAGAATTTCGTCGTTACAAACGGATCATACCAACTTCAAGTCTAGAAGTCGTGCGTAGTTTGACCGAAGCTGGTGTGGGTGTGGGAATTCTTCCTAAGCGAGTGGCAGAAATGTCGAACACACTTAAATTAAAACACGCTCTAAGCAATGCTCCCGTATTTCATGATACTCATGCACTCGTTTTCAGAGCAGATAATGCTCAAACCTTAGGCAGTAAGACGATTATTGAAGCAGTCAAAAAGAATCTTATTAAATAAGACACTGACCGATAGCTTTCTCAACGCACTCTAAACCTTTTTTCAATTGGTCTTGAGTTGGCCAGCCAAAACCTATTCGCATAGAGCGTTTGTCCATCTCAAACCAGTGGCCAGCACCAACGTAAGTTTTGTGTTCGGTAAGAAGAATGTCGTAGAACTTATTCATATCCACTTTGAATTCCTGCTTCACTCGAGGGAAACACACGACGCCACCTTTTGGCTCAATCCATTCCATATATTTCTGAGTCGCCATCCAGGATTTTGTAATGGCAAATTTTTCTAACATATCTTTTTTGATCGCCGGGAAATAATCATTTCTTTTTTTCATATAACGGTAAGCAATCTCTTCATCGACCACTGAACCGCAAATAAAAATTTGCTCTTTCGCTGCGAGCAGAGTTTCTTGTAGCTTTTTATCTTTGGTAATGGCCCATCCAATACGGATTCCGGGTAAACCGTAAGATTTTGATAAAGAAGAGATAGAGATTGCTCGGTCAGAAAAAGTCGCTGCCAGCGGCAGTTTCCCTTGAAAAGACATGTCTCGGTAGGTTTCATCAAATAGCAGATAAGTGTTATTCTTCTCGACCATCTTGATGACTTCTTTTAAATCACCTTCACTGATCATGGTTCCAGTTGGATTGTGCGGACAAGTTAAGCTAACGAGTTTTGTTTTCTTCGTGATCATGCTTGAAAGTTTCTCTAGATCCACTTGATATTTATTTTCAAAAGTCATGGGTAAGAATTTAATGTCTGCACCGATCGCTCTTGGTGTTTCAATATTGGTGGCATAGTTCGGATTAGCAACCACTAACTCGTCACCTTTTTCTAAAAATGAGGTTGAGATCATAAAAAGCGCTGAAGCCGCTCCTGCAGTCACAATCACGTCGTCCTTATTAACATTGCCTTCACCTTTCACGATTTCTTCACGTAATCCAGGATGGCCAACATGATCACCGTAACAGATCACCAGGTCATTTAAATTAAGATCCAGTTGTTTAAAAATTGTGTCGGTGTACGAACTCTCACTTAAATTATATTTGATGGCACTGTAACCACCTGGAAGTTGTTCTGGAGATTCGATTTCGATAGGCATGCGCTTGTAATGCATTGATTCATCCTTCATTTTTTTAAGACGGTTTATGCAACTTATTGTAGGATGGAGTCCACATTGAAAGAGAGTGTCAAATCAGTAACAAAGGAGTTTTCCCATGAAAACATTAATAGTCGTCGCTTTTGCTTTATTGAGTTTTAGTCTTTTTGCGAAAGATTACGTGGTCGGAATTAAGGGCATGCACTGTGAATCTTGTGTCGAAAAAATCACCAAAAAATTTCAAACTCTTCCAGAAGTTGAAACGGTAAAGATCGATCTTACAACTGAATCCATGACCTTAGTAACCAAGAAGAATAAAACTCTAACCAGTGATCTTATTAAGTCTACCGTGGCAGATGCTGGTTACTCAGTTACCTCTATAAAATAATTTTACACGACACTCGAGAGAGTCCGAGTACGCCGCTCGGACTCTCTAACTATCAGTTTACTCAATCAATAAATCAAAATGATCAGTCAATTTTCACTCTTAGATTGTAAAATTAATTTTACTTAACTCTTCTGTTTTTTGCTCATATTCCGAAAAGATCCTTATGAAAACATTTAGACTCTTCTGTCTATTTTCATTTTTTATTTCTACCTATCTGCAAGCATCTCCTTGTTTCGAAGCCTATAAACGTTATGCCAAAAAAAATACTGAAGCTCGTAATGATGAACTAATTGCGCTCGAAATGCTTTTGGACGACCAAGAATTAGAATTAAATAAAACTGAATCCTATTATTTTTTAAAAAATGCAGTTTACGAT
>JBEIOQ010000073.1:0-12964 GCA_040377495.1 Halobacteriovoraceae bacterium | reverse complement strand
ACACCACATCTTGATGGAAGACATACCGTTTTCGGTCAAGTGACGAATGGACTAGATGTTGTGAAAGCGATTGGTAAAACTAGAACGGGTCCAATGGATAGACCAGTTGAGGATGTTAAGATTAATAAGGTGACAATTAAGCGTTAATTGAAGAAGACCTTTTCAACGTTCAATTGAATGAATTCATTTCCGTTGTAACGGTTCAATCCTAAAGTAAATTGCAAAGTCATTTTTTCTTGATCCTGGCGGGAGTAAATCTCGCTAGGGTCTAGTTCATTCCACTTATCTAGGAAGTTGAAACTGATTCCTCCAAAACGATGTTGAGGATTCTTCAAGCTTACAAAATTCCACTTCACATGAGCTTCTTTTAAAATTTTATAGGTTTCTACTTTTACATCAGTCAGACGAAAGATTGGGCGATTATTGCCCATTCCGAATGGCTCGAGCGCATCTAACTGACGAACTAAATCAGGTGTGATTTCATGTCCTTCAAGATAAACGTCGAAATGATCAAGCTTTGTACGACCAATTTCTGGAATGGCCTTTATTAATTTAGTCATTCTTTCTTTGAATGCAGGAAGATTACCTACTGGCATGGATAGTCCAGCAGCTGCTTTGTGCCCACCAAAACGAGTGTAAAGATCTTCACACTGTTTTAAGAGGTCAAAGATATTGAGTTCTCCAGCACTACGAGCAGAAGCTTTAATAATTCCTTCCTCTTCACTGTTAGTGAAGACAATGGCAGGGACACCGAAGTTTTCGACTAATTTCGAAGCCACGATACCAATCACACCTTCATGCCAGTTAGGGTCATAGACAATATTTACTACCATTTCACCTTGATCTAATTCTTTCAAGGCAAAATCTTTGGCGCCTTTAAAGACTTCGTTTTGGATAAAACGGCGTTCACGGTTAGAGATTTCAAGATGAGCAAAATTCTCAAAGGCGACAGCAGAGTTAGGTGCTGTCATTAAGAGAAGTGCTTTTTCCGGATGATCTAGGCGACCTTTGGAGTTGATCATGGGCCCAATCGTAAAAGAAAGCTTTTCACTAGGAATGGTCGCGAGTGCTTTATCATCTTCGGTTAAAAACTGCAGAATCCCTGGATACTGACTCTTGGTCATTTGTTTTAATCCATGACGAACCAGTTTAAGGTTCATGGGATTGAGTTCCGCCATATCACAAATAGTTCCGATCGCTACAAATTGGAGTAGAGGATAAATCGAAGGTGTTTCGATTCCAATCTTCGCTAGATCATTTTTAATTTTTAAGGCCAAAGCAAAACCCACGCCGACACCAGCTAGGCGTCGTAAGTCTGGATGGCAAGTTTCATCACGACGATTCGGATTCACTACTGCTAGGGCATCTGGCATGGTTTCACGCGCATCTTTATGGTGATCCGTTATAATTAAATCGATCCCTTTTTCTTTGGCGTAGGCAGCGGTTTCCACGTTACTAATTCCACAATCAACTGTGATTAAAAGTTTGATTCCTTTTTCTAAGGCTTGGTCGATGGAACTTGGATGAACTCCGTACCCTTCCACAAAACGACTGGGTTGAAACAACGCCGTTTTCGCCTTCACCATTTCAAAAAAATGAAAGAGAAGGGCACAAGAAGTTGTTCCGTCTACATCGTAATCACCCCACACACCGATGGTTTCTTGATTTTGAATCGCCAGGATAATTCGTTTCGAAGCGATATCTAAATCCTTCAAGCTCATCAGATCTGGAAGTTCATGCAGATTATTAGAAAAGAATTGATGGATATTTTCTGGACTTAGTTTTCGTTTTTCAAAAATGCGTCGGATAACGGGGTGAATGGAACTGGTGGTTTCGGGCGCTACTTTTTGTGTTGTGGTCATTCTTTGACGTTAGCATGGGAGATCTAGAAGGTAAAAATAGTTGTGCCTAGAAGGCCAAAAAGGGGCAAAATTAAACGAATTTTTTTTACCAAATGACAGTAATGCCCTTAATTAGATCCTCTTCTGAGAGATCTTCCACCTCGCTGAAGAGTTCCTGATAGGAAGTTTGTCCCTGAGTGTGAATTTTGCTGAAATAGTTGAGAGGAAGAAAACCTTTACGGCATTGCTGGCAATTTTCCAATTCTTTGGATGATTCATTAATATGGCCGCAAGCGTGGCACTTTTTGATGAGGAGCTTACGTTTAGGGGCCACCTTTTTTTGGGGTAGCGATTTTGTATTTTTCGTCTTCATAGGATTGCAGGATCTCCTAAGGCTCCTATCGACTAATATAGTTCTAAAATTAAGTAAAAAGTAAAATGGTCAGACAAAAAAAGGGAGAGCCTATAGCTCTCCCAGATTTTCTATGGAAAATTTATAACTTAGAATTTATAAGGGACGGCCTGAAATTGATTGGCTCCGTTTCCATCTGTAAATGAACCAAATTGAGGTACATACATTGGGTTACGGCTTACATCAACTACGGTCTGAGAAGGCACGAAAAGGTCTAAATTTGTGCCTTGAAAGTTGC
The DNA here is from genome assembly GCA_040377495.1 of Halobacteriovoraceae bacterium. Classification (GTDB taxonomy): domain Bacteria; phylum Bdellovibrionota; class Bacteriovoracia; order Bacteriovoracales; family Bacteriovoracaceae; genus JBEIOQ01. Next base: position 10,473 of record JBEIOQ010000073.1, on the reverse strand, counting down.
GTCCAATATCCACTTGAGGAATGATTTGAGACGGAACTAGATCATCCACCGCTTGCACTGGATTGTTCGCTGCTTGTACCGGTTGGGTTTGTGCTGGTGCTAGAATATTTTGAGTAACTCCCAATACTAAATCGAGGCTGTAACCATTCTGCCCAACGTTAGTGTATTTAGGTGTCGCCAATTGCAGATACTGATTTTGTAACATTTGTGTAAACATCATGTTTTGTACTTGCATAAACATGGTGGTAATTAACTGCTGTTGTTGCACTAATTGTGAGAATAAAGATGTAATGGTGGCAGGCTGGTTATCAGCTAAACAAGTAACTGAATCTTCTTCTGTTTCCTCTTTCTTCTCTTCTTTTAAAAGAGCAATTTCTTTTTTAAGGTCTTCTAGTTCTTTGTCTTTATCTTCAGCGATAAGTTTATCTAATTCAGATAATCTTTTAACTAAAGCTAATCTCTTTTCTTCTAAGTCAGCTTTGGTTTTTTCATTTTGAGCTTTATCTTCATCATTCGCTGGAGTTTCATCCGAGCAAATTAACTGTTGAGAAGCAATTTCTTTTAATTCTTTTTCAATTTTCTCTTTTTCTTCTTTATGTGTAAGCGGCTTCACTTCTTCTTTTTCGATTTTATCATTTTCAGAAGCTATAAAACGACCAGACTTTGGTGCCTGATTCATCTGATGAGTAAAACTCATCACTAGGGCGGTTAGGGTAAGGGATAATGTAAGTTTCGATGATGTCTTCATAACATACTCTCTCTTTAAGGTTTGGCTTTACTTATACAAGCCTGATGCCAAAGAATGGGGGTGAGAATTAAGGGGGTTACCGAGGGAAAAAGTCTGAATTGTGTAATAATTGCATCACCTGTCTAAAATTTCGACAGTACGAGTTTTGACACAGTCTTAACACTAAAGATGTCGACTGAAGCTCGTAAATTGACTAACATTTAGGGGTATGGCCAAGACGATAGCGAAAAAAAGTACCAGCACACGTACACGTAAGAAAAAGATCATTAAAAACCAACTCAATGTAGGCACCATTGATACTGGTCACTTTGTAGATCGTGAAATTGCGTGGCTAGAGTTTAACGACCGTGTTTTGGCCCAGGCCTTAGATGAGCGCAATCCCTTATTAGAAAGAATCCGTTTTTTAGGCATTTATAATTCCAATCTCGATGAATTTTATATGAAACGAGTGGGGGAGATAAAACGAAAAATTGAAGTCAATCCGGCGCTGCAATCCTTGAATGGTCTAACTTTACTGCAAGAGTTTGAGCAAATCAGAAATAAGATTAATGAGCTTAATAAAAAAATGGGTGATGGTTTCAAGACAACCATAAAAGCTGACCTGGTGAAAAACAATATCAGTTTACTTGAATGGAAAGACCTCACCAAGGAAGAATTAAAGCATACTGGCCAATTTTTTAAAGATAACTTATTTCCAATTTTAACTCCTTTAGCTGTAGATCCTTCTCATCCTTTTCCTTTTATTTCAAACCTATCGACTTCCCTTGGAATTATGCTTCGTCATCCAGGTCAAGAAGAAGAATTGTTTGCCAGGGTGAAGATCCCTAAAATGATTCCTCAATGGGTTTTGCTTTACGACAATAAAGAGTTTAAAAATTATCGTTTTGTTTCCGTCATGGATATAGTGATGAATCACCTCGACCTGCTTTTTCCAGGAATGGAAATTTTAGCGGTGATGCCATTTAGGATCACCCGTAATGCAGATTGGGATCCAGAAGATCAAAATGATGACGTGGTCAAAATGATCATGGAAGCTTTAAAAGATCGTAAATTTGCGGAGTGTATTCGTCTGGAGTACCAAGGACCTCGCAATGAATGGATGATGAGTCTTTTAAAAGAAGTGCTCGAACTTAAAGATGAAGATATTTATGAGGCATCAGAACTTTTAGATTATACCGATCTTAAAATTCTGTTGGACTTGGATTTACCCTCTCTTAAATTTAAACCTTGGTCGCCGGTGGCGCCTTTGTTCTTGAGTGATGACCCGACACATTTCTTTAATGAAATTAAACGTCACGATATTTTAGTGCATCATCCTTACGAGTCTTTTACAGCGACTGTCGAAAAATTTATTCGTATGGCCTCACTCGATCCACAAGTGCTGGCGATTAAAATGACGCTTTATCGTACTGGTGATAATAGCTTGTTCGTGAAGTCTCTGATTAAGGCGGCTGAAACGGGGAAACAAGTGGTCTGCTTAGTAGAATTGCAAGCACGTTTTGATGAAGAGAGAAATATATTCTGGGCACAAGAGTTAGAGAAAGCTGGAGTGCATGTGGTTTATGGTGTTGCCGGTTTTAAAACTCATACTAAAACTGCTCTGGTGGTGAGAAAAGAATCTGATCAGACTCTTTGTACTTATGCGCATATTGGAACTGGTAATTATCACTCTCAGACCTCGAATCTTTATACTGATCTGGGGATCTTTACCTGCCACAAAGAGATTTGCAGTGAATTGATTCAGTTATTCCATTTCCTTACGGGAAGAGTGATGAACAGTAAATATGACCATCTGTTGGTCGCTCCTTTTAATATGAAGGCGCGTTTTATCGGAATGATCGAACGAGAAATGGCCTTCGGAAAAGAGGGACTGATTATTGCGAAGATGAACAGTATGGAAGAAGTGGATATTTCTGAGAAACTTTATGAGGCTTCTAAGGCGGGAGTGAAAATCATTTTGATTATCCGTGGCTTTTGTTGCTTGAAGCCTCTTGTGCCTGGTCTCTCGGATAATATTCAAGTGATCTCTGTCGTAGGACGATTTTTAGAGCACTCACGTCTGTTCTATTTTAAAAATGGACATGAGAAGAAGAATGAAGGTGAATTTTATTTGGGGTCAGCCGATTGGATGTATCGAAACTTAAACAATAGAGTGGAAGTCATCACGCCTGTTCTATCACAAGAGCTGAAAAACAAATGTTGGCATTTTGTAGAGACCATCCTGGCGGATCATCGTTTAGCTTGGGATATGCAAGCGGATGGAAGTTATAAGCAAAGAAAACCTAAAGATGATAAAGAAACGTCGACCCATGAATTACTGATGCAGGAAGCTCTTCGTAGTGTGAGCACTATGTCGGGTGTAACATCGACATAAGGATTCCGTCTTTTAGGCCCACATCGGGCAAATGTATTCCATCAACTTTAAGCATGTAGAGAATATGGCCTATCATAAAAGTTGCAGGAACAATCACATCTGCGCGGTCCTCACTCATTTCAAAACGCTTCACTCGATCTTTAATTGAAATACCGTTTAGTTCATTAAAGACTCTCTGAACATCTGTCAGCGTAACATACTCTTCAGAACCTTTATCGGTGATTTTCTTTTTCACTTTTCCGAGCCTACGAAAGTTACCTCCAGTTCCCACGAGGATATCGACTTTGTTATTTTTAATGTGCTCATCCAAATAAGATTTCATTTCGATCATTTGCAGCGTGATGGCATTAGATAAAGAAAAGAGATCTTTATGTTCTAATAGCCTGACTGCTCCAATATTAAAACTGCGGCAATGGACTAATTTACCATTTTTAGAAATGGAGAGTTCTGTCGACCCTCCACCGATATCAACCAGAACTGCTAGTTTATCTTTTAAATTTAAATTTTGGCCAACAGCTTCGTGAATAAGCTTTGCTTCTGTATCTCCATCAATGGTGGTGATGGCAATTCCTGTTGTTTTTTGCACTAGATTTTTTAGTTCGTTTCCATTTTTGGCATCTCTCATCGCCGATGTAGCAAAGGCCTTCACCGTGTCCACTTTATATTTTTCAAATTGCTCATGAATTTTAAGAAACAACTCTTCGGCCTTTTTCATTTTGTTTGGACCAATGGTTCCCAGGGAGAAAACATCTTCGCCTAAACGAAGTGGTTCACGAATTTTTTTGATGATAGTGTAATCGTGTTCGCTTTTTACATCAGCGATGACAGCGCGAACAGCATTAGATCCAATATCAAGGGCGGCGTATATACTCAAAAGGTGACTCCAAAAAGAAAAGGGGGCTGACGCCCCCCTTATTTTAGCCTTTTATCATTTTAATCTTTCTTCGAGGTTTGAAGCAAGTGTCTTTAAAAAATCTTCTGTATTTAGGTAGTGATTTTCGTTAGTCGCTTTCCCGTGGATACAGACCGCAAGGTCTTTGGTCATCTTGCCTGATTCAACCGTCTTGATACAGACGTCTTCGAGTGTCTGACAGAACTTAACCAGGTCAGTGTTTCCATCTAATTGGCCACGAAAAGCAAGTCCGCGGGTCCAGGCAAAGATCGAAGCAATAGGGTTTGTTGAGGTCTTTTTCCCTTTTTGGTGTTCACGGTAGTGACGAGTAACTGTTCCGTGAGCAGCTTCCGCTTCCATGGTTTTCCCATCTGGCGTGATTAGGACCGAAGTCATTAAACCTAAGGAACCGAAACCTTGAGCGACAGTGTCCGACTGAACGTCACCATCATAGTTCTTACAGGCCCAAACGATTTCTCCGTGAACTTTAAGGGCATTTGCCACCATGTCATCGATCAGACGGTGCTCATAGTAGATATTTTTGCTTTCAAATTTCTTCTTATAATCAGCTTCATAAACTTCTTGAAAGATATCTTTGAAGCGACCATCGTACTTTTTCAAAATAGTGTTTTTAGTGGAAAGGAAAAGAGGCCAACCTTTCATCAGCGCGTAGTTAAAGCAACTGTTAGCGAAACCACGGATAGACTCGTCCGTGTTGTACATTGACATCGCTACACCATCGCCTTTGAAGTTATACACTTCCCACTCTTGAGCAGGTCCGCCATCATCAGGGGTAAAACTCATTTTAAGTTTTCCTTTCCCTTTGATCACAGTATCAGTCGCGCGGTATTGGTCACCAAAAGCATGACGACCGATAACAATAGGGTGGGTCCAGTTTGAAACCAGACGAGGAACATTTTTCATGATGATTGGTTCACGGAAAACAGTTCCATCTAAAATATTACGGATCGTCCCATTGGGAGACTTCCACATTTGTTTGAGATTAAATTCTTTTACACGGGCTTCATCGGGAGTAATGGTGGCACATTTAATCCCAACATTGTACTTCTTGATGGCTTCAGCAGCATCAACCGTCACTTGATCGCCAGTTTTATCGCGATTTTCCATTCCCAGATCGAAGTATTTAATATCCAAATTGAGGTAAGGAGAAATGAGATGTTGCTTAATATAGGCCCAAATAATTCGGGTCATTTCATCGCCATCTAGCTCGACGATAGGGTTTTTAACGTCAATTTTCTTCATAGGAACTCCGTATGTTTCTGGGACTTTTTTGAATGGCTCAATTGTGGGGAATTTATGAAGGATTGTCGAGGGTTAGAAGCTCTTTTGGGGGGATTTTTTTGCGAATTTAACCAAAAAAGCTTTGACAAGGCAGACCTTAATCCTTAAACTCTCCCGACCATCCTATCTTTATGCGGGTTTAGCTCAGTTGGTAGAGCGTCTGCTTGCCATGCAGAAGGTCGTCAGTTCGAGTCTGATAACCCGCTCCAAATTCTTGAAATCAATTCATTTACAGCGTCAGAAGAAACCAAGCTTTGGTCATGTACTGTTCGTACACTCCCTGGTCGTTTTCAAGTTTTCCTAGTTTCTAAATTGATTTGAAAAATTTGAGATCTGATAAAAATTGAAAAAACAATGTTCAGTTTAAATAATTTCTAAGCTGAACCCATTCATTCTCTTTGGTCATCCACTCACAATAAATGGCAAGCCCATCGATAGTGGGGTGTTTTTGATTGATCTCATGTTCTAATTCTTTTAGAAGCTTTAAGGTGTAGGGGAGATTCTCATCACCTATGTCACGATAATGCTGTAGATTTTTTTCTAACGTAAAAGTTCCTATCCCAATTAGAAATTGTGATTTATGAGGGTTTACAATTTTTAGATCTTTGATCTGTAGGAGCTGCTCTTTTAAGTTTGCTTTATAAATCTTCATTTCCATCAAACTCGTTTCGTAAAACATAAATGATAATTGATTGACGACCGTCGCAATCTCTTTTATCTCACTAAGAGAATGCTTATGCTTCCAAGGCTTAGTGCCTGTAGCGGTTGAAACAACAACTCCAGATAAAAATACTTTTGGCAAAGCAATTCTCAACTTTTTATGAAAATCAACCCAATGAATGCCATATGATTTAATGTCTAACTTTTTATGATTAAACTTGCTATCAGGATAAAGAACGTATTCAAGGTCGAGATGAATGCCATCCAAAGGCATTTCATTAATAAGTTTAACTGTATCGACAATTGCATTTTTCACCCAATCAGGTCGTTCTAAATAAACAGTTTTATTCTGAATCCCTCCAATCCAAGGAAGAATTTTTAATTCCGGATATACTCTTTTTAAAATAGTAATACTTTCTTTTGCCCTTTGAGAAAAAGCATAAGCAGGTAGGTGGCCATCGTTTTCATAAGGGCCAGCAAATATATAAGCATAACGGATGTTATTAACTTTTAATTTCGACGCTAGATCTTCAACATCTTTAGGAGTCAGGCGCCTTTTGGTTACAGGGTCGCTCCCTCTAAAAAATGTGCTTTTGATCCAAGTGGCATTTTCTTTAGCTTGTGAAATGGAGCACAGAAAAACACTGAGACAAAAGATTACTAGAAGTAATAGAGCTTGCTTCATTTCTGAAGCCTATTATACAAAGTATAGATAACTTTCATTCCTTCTTCATTCATGTGCTTGCCAGCAATCATTTCTTTAGAATAAGCCTTGTATTCAGCAATTGCCTCTTCCCAGGTAGCTTCTCTTCCAATTTTACCAGTGGCCAATTTCTTTTTATGAAACAACCATCTGATGCCAGCAGCAATGCTCTTATTAGGATTAGTTGTGTCTTCTTTTGTTATTTTTACGTAATGATCTTTAATTTCATTATTTGCGACGCCAAGAGTTTTAACTGCCTGATCGGTCAATTGAATCAATCCCCGCGCTTTTCCTGCGACTCCGGCATTTTGTGGTTTCGGATTAGAATTAAAACTAGACTCTGAACCAATAAGTGCTTTTACTAGGTTTGGATCTAAAGGAACAACGGGATTAAATACTTCGTTCCAGTACTTTGTCCACCCTCGAATAAAGTGATCGTAACTATTTCCATTTTCAAAGCCAAGATCATTTGCTGTAGGCGGTCCACTTAAAGACCCGAAATATTTTTCGGCAATGTAATCGATTTCATCCACTGCAATATAATCAGCAATCGTCTTTCTATTTCTTTTTGGATTTAAGGCACAATGCCCCTCACGTGTTGTCTCCCCATTTGGATTTTTATCACTCATAGGAACTTTCATTTGATGAGTTGTTACCCAGTGTTCGCCAATAGGGCACTGTCTCCAGAGATGACACTTAGTTTTATTAACGGTATCGACTGGTTTTAGAGGTTGTTTTTTTATTTTATCTATAGTTTTTTTTATTACAACCTTTACCGATTGAACTAGAATTGGCTTCAATAATTTTTCAAAAAAATCTTTCATCGTTTACTTCTTACTTTCTAACCAAGAGTTGACTACTTTAAATAAGACTTTAAGTGTCTCGGGCAGGTCTTTATAACGTTTTTGATGATTCTTCCACATCCTCTCCAGATCTGGACCTATCCATCCTGAATTTAGATTTAACCCTATTTCTCTTCTTTTAGTTATTAATTTAAGCTTTTTATCATCAATTATGACGCTGCTTTGACTAAGTCTCCAAAGATCATCATAATCTTTCATCCTTGTATTACCTGCAGCAAATCGATGACAGGCAGACAATTTATCTGCAATGATATTTTCAACCGAAGCGGATAGGATTGTTTTATCTTCATGAACTGGGGATAAAATTTCTGCAGTATCCGTTTCAGTTGCAAAAACAATATCCAATTCAAATTGATTTTTTGCGCCCTCTTCAGTGTGATACTCAATGATGGCATTTGCTCCAGTCATATCTTGATGAATAATCGATTGGTATCGAATCAGTTTAAACTTTATTTCATCGGAAAGAGCACAAGCTTTTTCGAGTCTTGATCTTACCGTTTCATCCGATTTACTTTTAAGTGTAGCAAAATCTAAATCTATGGTGGCTCTCGGAGTGGCGATGTAAACCCATAATAGGTTCCCGCCTTTAAATACGAAGTCCTCTGAAGTTTCGCTCAGTTTCTCAACGAAATGAAACATCACATACCGCAAAAATGCTTGTGGACCCACTAACTTATTCTTGATTGCCCACTTCTTTGCCAGTGAAAGCGTATTGACTTTTTTAGTCATTGGCCAATTCCTGTTGAAGATGGGTCAGGACCTTCGTTTTTAAAATTTTATCATAATGGGCAATCTGCTCTGACTTAATACTACCTTGCTGAATATATCTTTTTAGTGCTTTATAAAAATCAGGCCCAACAGGGTCCAAACGGTAAGCTTCAGATAGACTCCGTTCAATATCATAGACTTTTATTTTGATTCCTTGGTAACTGATTTGGGTAATACCAGTAAGCCTATTAGAAGGTACACGGTGAACTTTGAGAAGTTTATTTCGAAGCGATGTCTCTCTTTTAATATCAACATCAATATGTTCAATGTAGTCTTCAGAAAGGCCATGGATATGGAGAGCAGTGCGACCTGAAATAACAACTTTAGGATAATATTTAGCAACGACTCCGAGAGTAGCCAGAAAGGGATCTACTTCAGGGCTTGCGTAGTATCCACTGCCCAGAGATTGAATGATTCCATCACGGGCCTTGCGAGTGACTTCCATGCGGTTGCCAAAAAGCTTAGTCAGTTCAGCAATAGCAAGAACTTTTTCTTTTTTTATTTTAGCTAATATCTTTTTTTGATCACTTTTTTTCATGTTACAATACTAACACAAATGTATGGAATGTGGTAGTATTGTAACAAATACCAAGCAATGTATATAATATTATAGCAATATCAGTTGGTTAGTCTAACTCTTGGTTTAGGTCATAGATCTTGTAGGCTAAAGGATCAAGCTTTGGTCATGTACTATTTGTACACTCCCTACAGCTTAGTCCCTCCTTCATTGTAACTAAAATGGTTTGAAGAGTTTGTGTAGAGAAGGGATACTGGATTCATGATTTTATCTTCGCTTTTATTTTTGTTTCTTTCACTTTCTGCGAAAGCCAAAGATTTCTACCCGCATTTGGTTTCTAATCCTCAAGTGTTAAAACCAGGCCATCTGGCCTTAGAAAACGCGCCAGGGGCATCGCTCAGTTCAAAATGGTTTGTTTCTTCTTTAGGGGTAGGAGTGTTCAGCCGTTTTCAAGTTGGAACAGTTCCACTTTTTTATACCATCAAAGATCAGAAATATAATTACAACTTTAAATACCAAATCATCCGCGGTGATGCATTCAATTTAAGTTTAGGTTACACTTGTATCCAGTTTGAATTTCCCGGCAAGTATGATTTTCGTTTTAACTATATCTCGCTCTCAACTAACTTTTTAAAATTGTCAGAATATTTTAAACTCGGTTTAACTTATAACCGTGCTTCCGCATATTCGAGGAAATACATCATTTATACCTACAAAGCTGAAGATGAATGGGCGATTGATGTCATGGGGAAAGACTTTCAAAAAGTATTAACCACAGTCAGTTTGAACAAAACCAATCAGAAGGGAAGTAGTCTTATGGGAGAAACTTTCTTAGGCACAGGAATGAGTCTTACTTATCTCGATCAATGGTGGAGATTAAAAGATCCAAGTTTTGGGATCAACTACCTTGTTGATCCCAAAGAATTTCAACTTTTATTCAAGATCGATTTTTAAAATTTTGAGCATGTAATTTCAACAATAACTTTGTTAGGGGAAGGCATATAAAGCATATCCTTAGATGCATCTAGCTTTCTTTCATCAATCAAGACACTGCCTCTCAGTTTATGTCCACCTGTCAATTTTGAGCATAAGTTTTTTGCATCTGATTTTAGATAACCAAAAGAGCATTTTCCATTTTGTACCAAACAAACTTCCTTAAAAGTTTTCGAATCACCATTATCAATAATAGTTTCAGCATAAATTGAACCAACAACTTTCACCACCATCCCAGATGCTGTATGTGGTGCTGGAAAGCTAAATGATACCTGGGCAAAGGAAGTATTTGATAGTGTTAGTAGTAATAATTGAATGAATAAAAACTTTTTCATAATGATGTCCTTTTTAGTTGTTTAACTGTTTATTTAAAGATCCTTAAATTTTTCTACAAGTTTATATAATCGTTGGAAGTGCTCATTGCTAACTTTCACAACATTTTCACCTTTTTTAAGACGATTAAGTTGGGCCTGGTTTTTTATTAGAGCGACAGGGGCACGTAATCCATAATAAATAGACTCGGAAACACCGGTTAGTAAGCCTGCCAATAGACTCATGTGAAATTCTATTCCAGTTTCTGCATTAACAGCATTTTCCCATAAAAATCTCGTCGTTTTATACCATTCACGCTTTGAATGTTTCATTTCATAATT
>JBEIOQ010000036.1:0-19560 GCA_040377495.1 Halobacteriovoraceae bacterium | reverse complement strand
CAAGCACAATTCCGGGGCCTCCACGTGCATTAGTGGTAATAGCAAAGTTCACGATATCTAAACCTTTAAAGCCTGCCAATTTGGCTGCTAAACCAACAGAGAGAATCGATAAAAAAGATGATCCGACAAAAAAGATCATAAGCATGGTAAAAGAAAAATCACGACCAAGATTCAGTTTGTAACCAACGATGGCAAAATAGATGGGAACAAATAAAGCAAAAGCAACTTCGGTAATAGACTCTAATGGAGCTGAGAAACGCTCTCTTTCTGAACCACCAACACCACCAATCACCCCAAAGCCTGCGATAAAGGAAGCAAAAATCAGATTAATTTCAAAGGCGGCAGCAACCGATGTATAAGTGAAAAGGATGAGTAATACATAAGCAACAGGAGAAGTGCGGATTAAAAAATTAAAAGGTAAATCATGGATGTATTTTAAAATTTTCGGCGCAATCGTTAATCCCACGGCCATGTAAAAAAAGTTGGCAAATACATGAGAAGTGATATCACTCACCATCGCATCTTGAGTAAGATGCACAGTTGAAGTAAGTCCACTCGCCACAGCAAGAACTCCCCAAAGAATAATATCTTCCAGCACAGCTGAGCCTAAAATCAAACTAGCAAAACGAGTATGTATAATCCCTAGATCATAAAAAATGCGAGAGATAACGGGGATAGAGGTTACCGAAACGGCAATGGCCAAAACTAAAAGAGCTGATGTCGTTTTGCCTGCTGCTCCAGTTATCGCATCAAGTGGAAGTAAAGTAGTCGACATGCCTAAAAACAGCACTAGTAAAAATGGCAGTGGAGTTCCTATTCCTAAAATCCAAGCTGTTTCTTTTCTATTTTCCTTGGCCACTAGTTTTCTAGCTTCACTACCTGATGCGAACATCAGCAGAATTAAACCAATCCAATACATGAAGTTTAAAACGACTTCCATTTTATTGGATCCGTTTACAGTGACACCGAAAAGTTTAGCCGAAAACTCAGGAGCAAACTTGCCTAAGATAAAAGGGCCCAACACAATTCCGGCCACGATTTCACCAATCAGTTTTGGTTGGCGCATTTTTTCAAATAAATATCCAAAAATATGGAGAGCAGCGAGAAGAATACAAAGGGTTAGAACGACCGAACCCATTTCTGCTGTTGTCATGATATTTCCTTTCTCTTTGTTGAAACTAAAATCTAACAAAATTGAGATAAAGGAGCAAGCCTAGTGACGTAGGATTACCCTTTTAAATTCAGGGTGTTAAGTGTATAATCTTAGCATGAGCCAACACTCTTATATGGATGAAGCAGGAAATGCTGTTTTCACCAGTCATTATTTAAAGTCCCGTCGTCATTGTTGCAAGTCCAATTGCCTGCACTGCCCTTATGGTACAACAGTGAAAAAATTAGGCATTCAGTTTCGGGATTTTTCAGAAGATTCAACAGCGGAAGCTAATGTAATCCTCTCTAGTTTTCAAAAAAACTTGGACGATTTAAAAAATTATACTGTAGATAATGTAAAGTTCATCATACTCAAAGAAAAAGTGATCGGTCTCTTCGCAAAAAATCATATTGTGATTAAAGAACTTTATTTGAAAGAACATTTCCGTGATCAAGACCTCTCCAAAGAGTTGATCGAAAGCTATTTTTTCGCATAACCATGATCAACCTGCTCACCATTTTTACCTGTCTCGTTCTTGGTTATTTTTGTCGCTTTAACCCTCGTTTTCCAGCGCATACTTCACGATCGTTAAATCTTTTTATTATTTATCTCTCTCTTCCCGCCCTTATTTTCGTGCAAATGCCTAAACTCATCGCGGGAATGTCTTTCACCGGTCTTTGGTGGTTGCCAGTGTCTATGGCCTGGATAAACTTTGGACTTTCTTTCTTCATTTTTTCTTGGTTAGGAAAAAAATATGATTGGAGTAAAAAGAAAACAGGGGCCCTCATACTAACTGCTGGTTTAGGAAATACTTCTTTTATTGGCTTTCCACTAATGGAAGTTTTGATTGGCCCAGAATCCATCCCTATCGGGATTTTAGTGGATCAACCCGGAAGTTTTCTCGTACTCTCAACTCTAGGGATTATTACTGCTGCTAGTTTTTCTGGTGAAAAGATCAATATCAACGATATTATTAAAAGAGTGGTGAGCTTCCCTCCCTTCATAGCGCTTCTTTCTAGTATCGGGTGGTTTATATTGGGTGAACCAGGCAAAGAGATTTTGCTTCCTGCTTTTGATAAAATTGCCCTGACTTTAGTTCCTCTCGCTCTCTTTTCTGTTGGCTTCCAAAGCCATTTTAATTTTGCTCAGATTATGAAAAGAAAAATGGGACTAGGTTTTGGCCTAAGCTTTAAGCTCATCTTAGCCCCGCTTTTCTTTATTCTTCTTTATAAATTTATTTTAGGTCAAAATGACTTTGCCGCCAAAGTCACCATGCTGGAAGCCAGCATGGCCACAATGATCACTTCCGCGGTAGTGGCGAGTGAGTTTCATTTAGATGAAGAAATAGCCAATCTCATGTTGAGCTTAAGCATTCTGCTTTCTTTCTTCACCGTTCCTCTATGGAAACTAATAATCTTTTGATTACCGACCTAAGCTAAACAATAAAGAAGAACGAGAAACCTGGTAATCCTTTTTCAGTTCGATTAAACGTAGTCTTGCATTAACTAGGCGTTGTGAGGCCTGTAAAACATCGGGCGAGTTTTTAATCCCCCGTCCATATTCATTTAAAGTATTCTTATAATACTGTTCCGACTTCTTCACATTATCTTCAGCGTTGTGGATTTGACTATGAGTTAGCTCTAGTAATGATTTTGCGTTTAAATAATCGGCTCCCAGCTCTCTCCTCACTTGCTGAGCTTCTTTTTCCACTGCAGAAGTTCTAAGATAGAGGGTCTTAGACTGATTATAAGACTCTCCTCCATCAAATAAATTCATAGACACTTTGACACCTAAAGTGAGATCGTTTCTTTCACTGTAAGAAAAATAGTCGCGGTCCTTCTGGGTGAAGTGAGAAGCTCCAGCATAAATATCTAAACTCGGGGTCCACCAATTACGGCTGATTTTACGCTGGTTATCCATTAAAACACGCTCATAATTTAACCATAAATTATTACGATGCTCATCCACCCTGAACTCTTCTGCCATGAGATTGTCTTGGTGCTCGTGAGGAATTGTTTCAGAAGAAGCAATTCCTTCTTCCCCGGCTAAACCTATTACTGCCTTAATTTCTCTCTCACGATTGATCAATTCAATTTTAGAACGATTCAGATCTTGCGACACTTGCAGGCCATTTTGTTCAAACTCAATTTGGTCAGTCATTGTTGCAATACCATTATTAATACGAACCTTTGCAGAGCCTAAATTTTTCTGGTTCATTTCACTCGCCATAGTCAGAATTTCTATGACTTCTTTTTCATAAAGATATTCCCAATAAAGTTTTCGTAACTTAAACAATTCATCCATTAGCTTTTGATCGTACTCGGTTTTCTTCTGCGCCATTTCTGTTTGAATCATCCGCTGGTTAAAGGAATCCTTATAACCATTGAATAAATTCATATTCACTACGGCTGCACCATAAGGTTGAGTTAAATCATTGTAAGGACCAGTCGAAAAATTCTCTACTCCACCTTCCAGATTCAACGTCGGAGTAAATTTTCGGCGAAGATAGCCTTGACGATTTTCCGCTGCCTGGACACTTAAGCGAGAAGCTTCCACTTCCCCATTTCGTGTCTCGAGATAGCTACGTAAGTCATCAAATTGCAGTTCCACTGAAGCGGCGACACTAAAAGAAAAAAATAGACTTAAATAAATTAGTTTCAACATTTTTTCTCCTAATCCAAGTTAGTAAAGCCGATCAGAAGCTTGTTTGTTCCATCGGATAACATGACATCGATATTAAAAGGATGCTTGGAAGGTTTTGGGGCAATTCCTTTAAAGTGATTTCCTTCCAGAGTTAGAGTGAAGGGACTATTGATCGCCTTCCCTCCTTTCATCACTTCGACATTAGCAGAAATACTTTTTCCAAACTTACTGTAATCAACTAATTTCATGTGTTTATCAAACAGATAAAGACGAACTGTTCTATCTTCACTGCGCACTAGTTCAGCCTTGTAAATGACTTCTTTTTTCGCTGCTCCTTCAATCACAGCAGCGGCTACTACTCCACCATATTTTCCTCCGTCATTAACTTTCGGTCCATGATCATCATGGGCAAAAACGGGCAAACCGAGTAAAACCGTTAACACTAATAAAACTTTCATTTGAACTCCTTAATTAAAAATATTTTCTTCTACTTTCGTATGATGTTCGATCCACTTATCCGCTCCCTTCTTCCCAAAACGGAAAAAGACGACTGGAGTAACCACGATATCTAGCAATGTGGACGAAATTAAACCCCCGACGATAACGACAGCGACCGGATAAAGAATCTCTTTTCCTGCTTCTCCTCTTGAAAGCAGCAGAGGAACAAGGGCCAAAGCTGCTGATAAGGCGGTCATCAAAACCGGAACCAAACGTTCCAGAGATCCACGAACAATCATTTCTTCGGTAAACTTCTCTCCTTCTTCTTTCATGAGATGAAGATAGTGAGTAATCATCATAATCCCGTTACGACTAGCAATCCCGCAAAGAGTGACAAAAGCAATGAGTGTCGCCACTGATAGATTTCGTTCCGTTAACCAAATGGCGAGGACACTTCCAATTAAGGCCAAAGGAACATTCAGCATAATCTGGAGACATAAAATGACTGAACGAAAGTGAATGAAAAGAACGAAGAAAATCCCTAACAAAGATAATGAACCAAGAATAGTAATAAGTTTAGTCGCCCGTTGCTGGCTTTCAAACTGCCCTCCAATCTTAATAAAGTATCCTTTAGGTAAAATAATTTTATCAATCTTGGTCTGAACTTCTTTCACCAAAGAATCTAAGTCCCGTCCTTCTGAATTGGCCGAAACAATAAGACGTCTTAACATATCTTCGCGGTTCACAGCATTGGGACCAGTTCCTTCGTAAACATCGGCGACATCACTTACCTTCACCATTTTTCCAGATGGAAGAACTTTTAAAGGAATTTGACGAATTTTTTCGGGAGTATCACGAGAATCTTTATCTAAGCGTAAAAAGATATTATAGATCTTTTGATTTTCTAAAAATTGTCCAACGACGTTCCCATTCAACATGTCTTCTAAATCCTGAGCAACCGTCCCAACACCTAAGCGGTTTTCACGACTGGCTTCCCGATCTAAATTCATTTTCAATTGGGGAATAAGAACTAAAGGCTCAATCGCTAAATCCACTAAACCTTTCGTTTCGTGAATTGATTCTTCCACTTCTCCTCCTAAACGGCGAAGCTCAGAAAGATCTGGTCCAAAAATCTTAATTGCTAATTGAGCGCGAACTCCCGATAAAAGATGGTCTAAACGGTGGCTGATAGGTTGACCGACGTTAGCGTACAGCTCCGGATTCACATCATTAATCACTTTACGAATGTCTTTGAGCACTTCTTCCTTTGGTCTTCCTTCAGGCTTGAAATCCACATCGATTTCGTTCCAATGAACTCCTTCAGCATGCTCGTCCATTTCTGCTCGTCCTACTCTTCTCACGGTGCTTTTTATTTCAGGAATTTTTAACATCAAGTTTTCGATTTGTAGGCCCAGACGATCAGACTCTTCCAAAGAAATTCCTGGTTTGGCAGCAATTCCAATGGTGGCGGTTCCTTCGTTAAATTCAGGTAAAAAGTTTCTTCCCATAAGAGGAATCAACAAAGCTGAGCCTAAAACTAAAAAAGAACAAAAGATTAAAATGAGTTTTGGTCGCTTGAGATTAGAGCGAATGATATGTTCTACATGTTTTTTCAGAAAACGAACAATCGCTCCATCTTTAGGATGTTCCATGGCCTTTGAGTTAGGTAATAAATAACTACAAAGAGCAGGTGTTACGGTTAGAGACACTAACAAGGAAGCTAATAAGGAAATAATGTAAGCAATACCCAAAGGAGCAAATAATCTTCCTTCAATTCCTTCTAACGCAAATAGAGGTATAAAAACAAGAACGACAATGATGGTAGAGAAAACAATTGAGTTACGAACTTCTGAAGAAGCTTCATAGATCACCAGTAAGGAATTGCGAGGTGTATCTAAATGACGGTTCTCTCGTAAACGACGAAAGACGTTTTCCACATCGACAATCGCATCATCCACTAGCTCTCCGATGGCAACAGCAAGTCCCCCTAGAGTCATGGTGTTCACACTTAAACCAAAAAACTTAAAGACAATCGCTGTCATCACAAAGGACAAAGGAATGGCAGTTAAAGTAATTATGGTAGTGCGAACATTGAGCAAGAAGAGAAAAAGAATGATGACGACCATGATTGCTCCATCACGAAGAGCTTCTTCAACATTGGAAATGGAGTTTTCAATAAAACGAGATTGCTTGAATAAATCGTCTTCAATCTTCACTTCTTCAGGGAGAATCTTTTGCAGTTCTTTCAGCTCAGCTTCAATTTTATGAGTGAGATCGATGGTATTGGCAGAAGGTTGTTTTTGAACGGTCAGAATCACTGAATGTTTTCCATTCACACTGCCATTTCCACGTTTGGTATGGGCGCCTATTTTTACCTCAGCCACTTCTTTAAGTGCTACCGGCTGACCTAAATGCAGACCCACATAAGAATTCTCAATGTCCTCGAGGGACTGAACTCGTCCCATTGGTCTGATTAAAAATTCTTTTTCTCCAATATTAAGGAATCCGCCGGTGGAGTTTTCGCTAATTTCACTTAAGGAATGTTTTAAATCTTCGAGAGACATTCCTTTTCGTTGTAATTTTTCACTGGAAACCAAAATTTGATATTGCTTAAGATCTCCTCCCATTACGATGACCTGACTAATACCAGAAATAGTCATCAGTCTGGGACGAATAGTCCAATCAGCGAGAGTCCGCAGCTCCATGGGAGTGGCTTTTCCTTCAGGCGAAGTAATCCCAACAAACATAATCTCCCCCATAATGGAAGAGGTGGGAGTCATAGTGGGAATAATATTGGGGGGTAAGCGATCACGAATCAGCTGCAACCTTTCGGCCACCAGTTGCCGATTTTTAAATAGATCCGTTCCCCACTCGAACTCAGCATAAACAATCGAAATACCAATGGCACTGGAAGAACGGACACGAACAATATTTGGTGTTCCATTCAAGGTTGTTTCAATGGGTAAGGTAATAAGTGTTTCTACTTCTTCGGGAGCGAGACCTCCAGCTTCTGTAATAATCGTCACCACAGGACGGTTAAGATCAGGAAAAACATCAATGGGAAGCTTAAATGTTACATATGTTCCGTAAATTAACAGGAACACCGAAAACACAATTACCGTCAAACGGTGTTTGAGGGAAAACTTAATAATTGAGTTGAGCATCGCTGACCTCTTTTAGCTGTTCTTCAAAATTAGGAAGAACAGAGTAATCTTTCGCCATTAAATTACGTTCAATTTTCTCCTTAGTATCAAAGTGGCGAGCAGCGAGGGAATTGAGAGTCATTTGTGTTTGAATCACCTGATCCCTAGCATCGACCAATTCCCAAATATCGAGAGACTGGCCCATTTGCAGACGCTCCAGGTAGGACTTATAAATCTTTTCCGCTTGCTCTAGATTACTTTTGACTTGAGGATAATAAATAAGATCTGAGTTATAGATTTCTACTAAAACTCGTAACTGATTTTTAATTGTCTCTTCCACTCCCGTCAGCTGCATCTTCATGACTGCTTCTTTTGAGCGAAGAATCGCCATGGTATTACCTGCTCCAAAACCAAGTCCTTTTTGTACCGGGATATCATCAAAAATCCCACCCCCAACACCACGAGAAATAGAACTTGTTCCTAAGAATGAAAAGCGTACTTCTTTTTTAATTTGAGGGATGACTTTGATAAATTCTTTAAACTGTTTAATTTCAGGAGAATGCTCTAATGCGGTTCCGTAGATAGCATGGAAGTCATAAGGAAATTGCTGTTCGATGGAAAGCGCGGGAGATAAAATCGTTATTTCTTCTTGAGCAGGAATAGCAAGAATGTATTTAAGCTCAGCTTTCGTCGTAGCAACTAAATATTCTAAACGTTTTTCATCATCCTTCAGAGAAGAAATTTTGGAGCTTAAAATGGCACTTTGACCTAAGGGAGATTGTCCCAGCATCTCTCTCGTTTTTAGAATAAGGTAGAGTGAGTTTAAATCAAGAATCTGATCCCGAATCGTTTGTAAAAGTTTTTCATCAAAAGACAGACGGTAAAACTGCGTCTTACCAATAAAAATCTGGTTGGCCCAAACAGCATGGTAACCATATTTTTGAGCTTCAAAGAGAATTTTTTGCTCTTTCACTCGAAACCAATTGGCAGGCACTAAAAATGGGGCAATATCTTGAACTACTCCTAAAGCATTAGTCCAAGAAAAGAAGATTCCCGCTACATCCCAAACATTAAGTTGAGGCAATAAATTATGACGAGCGAAACTAACTGTTTCCTTTGACTGGTAAGTGATTTGGGCGTTTTGTAGAACAACGTAGTTCTTTTCACTCACAATTTTTGAAACATCTTCGACTTTAATTTGAGCAGCATAAAGCTGCTGGCAAAAAACCAAACATAATAAAATAAACTTCATATCTACCTCTTCACTTTAAAAGTATAGATATCCGGTGTTCCTGTTTGTAACTCTCCTACCAGGATGGAAACTTTATCTTCAGCACCGTCCAGTAATCTGCGAGTTAATATCTCACTGGTATTAGAATCGTGATAGCTGTCTAATTCATCACTGGCTACTTTAAAGAAAAAAACATTCTTATCACATCCGACACCTGAAACAATAATTTCACCTTGGCGCAAATCGGGCTTAATTCCCTCCACACGACAACTAACCATCGAAAGTGAGTTATGCGGGTTCCATTGCACAATCTGAGCGGTAAAAGTCAGACTGTTAAGATCGTAGGCAATTTCTTCCAGCCTTCTGACAGGGCGCTGATTCGCATTATGGTAAGGAGAAAGACTTGGTATCAAAGTAACACGTAGATTTAAGGTCCCCATGGTCGTAGTAAAGCTTCCTTCAAAACGACCTTTAAGCGCCTGAAAAAAACGATGACGTGAATTGAGATCCTGTTCCATTTCCTGAGCTCGCTCGCGAAGATTATTATTCTCTGCTTCGACTTGTTTAATGGCAGAAATTTCACTTTGGGCCTTGGCGGTCTCAGTGACTTTTTCTTGCGTATCAGTACAAGCAGCAAGACTTAACATCGACAATAAGATCAAAGAGATTGAATTCTTAGACATAAAAATTCCTTATAAAAAAAATAAATTAAGCGTACTAAAAGATAAATGTAAGGAGATTAAGCGATGGGAGGACGATAAGGTGAGGTCGAAAAATTCGTTTCATCCAAAGAGTGATAAAAGAATTCTGTTTCTAACTGACGAAAAACAAGCTTGGTTTCAGTGGTTGGCTGGTGCCATAACAAAATACTGCACACATGGTTGTGATGACAGTCTGAACACTTGCTTTCATGTTGCTGATGAGTGTTTTTACTATTTTCTGTTTTACAGTCTTGGCACTGAGAAGTGCTTTCTTGTGAACAATCCAAATCAATTTCAGTCTCAGCAACGCTCGCTAGACTAAAGCAGAGAACCATAATGAGATAGAGAAACTTCTTGGCCATGAGTGATCCTATCAATTTGAGTATTCTATGGCAAGTGAACTGATGCCACGTGCGCTCTCTAACCTACTGAAAGTTAAAGCGTTTTCCCACCTTTGTCACTGTCTAAAAATTAGACACCCTTAACCTTTTTCCCTAGCGTGAGGGTATTTAAGGAAACATTTTACCCACGTGCTATTCTTCCACCACTTAAGAAATTTTGTGTATGGACCTTTATATAGGTAGGAGTAATTATGAAAAATTTAGGACTGGTTCTGGGACTAGCATTATTAAGCAGTACAACATCTTTTGCTCAATTAGCGAACGATGAAGGATCAGGTAAAGGTCTCATCAAAATTTATGATGCGAAATATGTTCCAGGAATAATCTCACTTTTCTATACAGGGATCCAAGTGCTTGAAGAAGGTGAGCCTCTAATGACAACAAAAAGAAAAGTTCCTAAAGATGCAATCGCTCTTCATAAAAACTTAGTTAAAGTTCGCGAGTTCTATAAAGAAAGATATAACCGTAACAGTTATGATAATAAAGGCGCTGATATCAAGGCGTCAGTTAACGTAAACCGCTTTGCATGGCCAGATATTCTAGGTCAGAGACAAAACGCAGCTTGGATGTCGACACGTTTCTCTTTTGGTGCAGGAAAAGGGATAAGTTTCAAGGGCTCTTTAGATAACTTTGCACAAGCACTAGACGTTGTTGGACACGAGTTTACTCACGCTGTTATTCAAGAAACATCAAATCTGGAATACGAAGGTCAATCAGGAGCTCTGAACGAACACTTTGCAGACGTATTTGGAGTTCTTATCAATCAACATTATAACAAACCTGAAAATCCATACCTTGTTGGTGGAACTGTATTAAAAGGTAAATATAAAAGAAGAGCAGATGGTTTAAGAGATATGCTCCACCCTCATAACGGTCTTTCAGTTCAACCAGAACATATGAGCGAATTAAAGACGAATGAGAAGTTCAAAGTACTAGGATACGATTTATGTAAAGAAGGTGAAGATCCAAAACTAGTTGAGTGTTGTTTACCAAGTGGCGATAACGACCATTGTGGAGTTCACACACTAAGTGGGATCCCGAACCGTGCAGCAGCTTTAATCCTTACTAAAATGCGTTGGGACGATGCTGGAAAAATGTTCTACAAAGTTATGACTGAGAAATTATCTGAAAGATCAAACTTTGCTGACTACGCGAAAGCACTTCAAGCAGAATGTAAAAACATTCCAGGAGCCTGTGCTGTGGTACAAGATGCTCTTCAAGATGTAGGGATTATCAAATAAAAAACTATGTTAAATAGAAAAGCCCGGGGAAACCTGGGCTTTTCTATTTATGTGCTAAAGATTTTTCCAAGTTCCAATCGCTTCAAAAATTCCACTTCTAATCATGGCGACAGAAATCGCTGCTAACAAAAGAGCGGCAATTTTCGAAATAACGACCGTTCCATCTTTACCGATCAGATTGGTTACTGTTTCACATTTTCTAAGGATTACCCATGCAACAAGATAGTTCACAGCAACTGCCATTATAGTAATGAGTAATCCGTTCGTTCCTGTCTGTAAAATAATGGTAGTCAAAACACCTGGACCCGTAATTAAAGGAACAGCCAGAGGCACTATCCCAGTTGAGCCTGATGATTTTTTCACCGCTTCTGGCCCACCTAAAAGATCAGCGAGAGAAACCAATAAAAGAATTAATCCCCCCGCGATTTTAAAATCAGAAATAGTAATCCCTAAATGACCAAAAACAGTTTGCCCAAAAAGCATAAATAGAATGGCCACAATCAAAGCGACTAACATGGATTTATTCACAACACGATTACGTTCTTGCATGTCCATTTCTTGAGTCATGGACAAATACATGGGAACAGTCCCAATAATATCCATGGCCACAAAAATAGCAGTAAAACTAATCAACAAAGCGCTGAACATATCCACTCCACTTAAAAGAAATTCAACTGATCTCTAAGATCATGAATTTGTTCTTCCCAGTATTTATCTGTCCCATAAAAAGGAAAAGCTCGTTTAAAAGATTCATCTTGATAACGTTTTCCAATCCAACTTGAAAAATGGATAAAACGAAGAGCGCGTAAAGGTTCAATCAATTTTAAGGAGCTATAATCAAAATCCAACATAGAAGTATAACCTTCAAGAAGAATATCTCTTTGAATAATACTTTCCTGATCTCTTCCAGGTAAAACCAGCCAAAGATCCTGCACACATGGACCAACTACCATATCATCAAAATCCACTAACGAAAGACCGTCCCTTCCCCATAAGATATTTCCTTTATGACAATCGCCATGCAGACGTTGAATAAACTTATTCATGAAAAGTTTTTCACTTTCCAAACAAATTGTTTCCACGATCGATGCATAGTTTTTTTCAAGATGAGCGGGGATCAGTTTGGATGACAATAAATACTCAAGATTTTTTCGTCCGTACATTTGTGGTGTAATATGTAAACGATGAAGAGCTTGCTTGCCACGGCCAACTTGATGTAGGCGTGCTAGTAGTCTCCCCAATTGCATCAGTTCTTCATCTTGAAATTCATCAGGAATTCGTCCACCCTGCTTCGGGAAGACGGTATAAAGAATACCATCATCTAATTTAAATAAAGTTTCATTTTGGATTTTGAGCGGAGCCACCACAGGAATTTCAGCATCTTTCAATTCCCATAAAAATTGGTGTTCTTCTCGTATCTGCTCTTCGGTCCAGCGACCTGGACGATAAAATTTAATGACCACAAAGCGGTCAGAAGCGCTTTGTACATTCTCTTCATCAACTTCTATTTCAACTTCATAAACGCGATTCTCTAAACTGTTAAGGGCAAGACAACGACCAGTCGAACGAAAGCCCAGATCATCCACCGCTTTTAAAATAACGGTAGGATCTAAATCGTAAAAGTGCTTCGTTTCAACTTCGCCCCACATGGATTTGCTCATAACCCATCATAATCGAAGTTACATCGTTTGCCAAAGAGAGTTGGGGCTTAGTGCGCCCCAACCTTGTCTTTACTAATAGTGATGATTTTGGATTTCTTTTCTGCTCTCTTAGGTATGTTAATGGCAAGCAGTCCCTGCTCTAAAGTAGCGGTAATATTCTCATCACTAATGCTGTCACCTAGACGGAAACTTCGCTTAAATTTACCGTAATTCAATTCTTGAAAATGAGTACGAACATCTTGTTCACCTTCGTCAGCTTTTTTCATAAGCTTTCTTTCACCTGAGATAGTTAAAACACCATCTTTATATTCAAGATTGATGTCTTCTTCCTTGATACCAGGAATTTCCATACTAAGGACAAAACGTTCCTTCTCTTCAATCAGATCTGCGCGCACATTGAAAGTTTCTTCAGGAGTAGTTTGCGTCTGAAAGCCTAAATGCTCCCAAAGAGTGTTAAAGTCATTTACTTGGTTTTTACGCACGAGATAATAATTAGGAAAAAGCATAGATCCTCCTATTAAAGTAGTCATAATTTTACAAAATTTTAGGCAGTAAGCTCGCCCACCTCTAAGATGGTTTGAAAAGTTTTGATGTCAATATTAAGGGAGGTTTTTTTAAGGAGAATTTTCTAAATCATTGAAATCGACAACCACCGTCGTTCCGGTAGGGCCAGCGACAAAGCGGATTTTCCAGTTATAGCGCTTACAAATGGTCATAATCCAAGCTAAGCCTAACCCTGTGCCCCGAGGCTGACCTTTGCGTCTTAAAGTATTAAACGGCTTCCCTAGGTTTTTCATCACTTCCTCTGGAATACCTTGCCCTTGATCCTCAATTTGTAGCATTCCATTTGAAAGCTTTATGGCCACTGGTTTTCTATCGGAGTATTTCAAAGCATTATTAATTAAGTTGTCCACTAGAAGATCAAAATGGAGTGGGTTGGCAAAAACCGTCATGTCATCTTCCAAGTTCGCCACAATAATAGCATCGCCGTGAGAATTATGACGATCTAAAATATCCTGAGTCGCTTTTTTCAATTTAATCGCATGAATGTTTTTACGGTCAGAAAAATTATTATCTAAAATGGTCCAATCCATAAATTCGGCCACAATACGGTCTAAGCGCTCTACTTCAGCTACTGCCTCTTGAACATTCACTTGCACTGAAGACATATCCTCTAAGCCCTTCATTTGCTCTAAAGTATTACGTAAAATAGTCATCGGGGTCTTAAGTTCATGGGCCAGAAGTAAAGTGGAGCGTTTACTTAAGCGAAAATTAGTTCTCACTGAGTCAGTAAAACGATTTAAATTGACGACTAAACTTTTAAACTCGTCTGGAAATATGGATTTCTTTCCCTCACTTTCAACTTCTGTTTCTGGAGATAGATTAAATTCAACTTGTTTTAGTTGGTCTCCATCTTCAGAAATTTCAGCTAGATAATTGGCAACTCGCTGTAGTGGGCTCATTAACAACTTTGTCGCTAAAGCTGAGATGAGGGTTAAAACAAGAATAATCCCCAAGATATAGAGCCAAACCTGCTCTTTAATATCATTTAAATGGATTATCCCCTTGTCTGTTACCAGGCCAGTCATAACAACCCGGTTTACATCTGAATAGTGATGAGTATAAATCTGAACAATTCTTTGATCTTCATCAATAGTTTGCCATTCCTTTTGAAAATCTTTTTTAAGTCCTCTATTAAAATAAAACTTTATTAGATCATTCTGAAAAATCTCTTTTCCTGAAACATCATAAATTCCGATCATCAGGCGTTTATTGGCCAATATCCCTCCCCCCTTTAATTCTTCGGGGACCTTAAGCACAAAATTTTCATCTATGTTAAATTGAATTAGAAACTGATTAAAACTTTTAATATTGTTGCGAATGAAGTTGACACGTTGACGGGAAAAAAAATTGAAATTGGTATACATCACCGTAAAAACGGAGATATTCAAAATTAGAAAGATAGTGAGGAAAAATTTAAGCCTCAACCCAATAACCAATATTACGTTTACTTGAGATCTTCACTGAAGATTCAGCAGCTTCAAGTTTCTTACGTAAGTTCATGATAGTAACTTCGACGACATTAGATTCAACCGAAGTATTCACGTCCCAAATAATATTCATGAGCTCGATCTTATTATAAACTTTTCCTGGTTCTTGTAGGAATGTATAAAGAACTAAATATTCCTTATGAGTGACGTCTAAACGTTTACCATTCACCGTTACTACTCTGGATTTTACATCGATAAGAATATCTCCGGCCTTGGCGTACATTGAACTATAAGGAGAAGACGTTCTTCGCCCCAATACTCTCATTCTGGCCATTAGCTCAGGAAGAGAAAAAGGTTTAGACATATAATCATCAGCACCTAAATCCAGTATTCGTGCTTTTTCATCTGATGTATTAATTGCAGAAAGTACGAGAATTTTACAATCGTTAAATTTATTCTTTAGTTTTTGAATCATAGAACTTGAATCAAAATTACCTAGTAATCGATCCATAATAATGACTTCTGGCAAAAAACTTCCACTTACCAAAATCTGTTCAATATCTTGAACATTTTCACAACCATTGGTGGCGTGTCCCTCTTTTTTAAAAGCATCGTCTAAAAAGGACTTCAATTTACTCTCATCTTCAATAATTAAAATATTCATACTATCCAATGCTCCTCATTCATTTTAGAATGTTACCTAAGAAAGTTTTGTTTTCCAAATAAAGAAAACTTTAAACTCCTAATTTTCTGTATACTTAGGTATACTTAATCAAAAAGCTCAAGAAACAGGATTACAAATGAATAATAAACTAGAAGCCCTTATAGATCATACTTTACTTAAGCCTACAGCCCAAAAATCAGACCTTATCAAGCTTTGCGAAGAAGCAAAAAAATATAATTTCGCCTCAGTTTGTGTGCACTCCACTCATATTGATTTATGCCAATCTATCTTGGCCGGAACTAATGTCAAAATTTGTACCGTCGTCGGTTTTCCACTAGGGGCGAATCTAACACAGGTAAAGACCACAGAAGCTAGGTTTGCTTTAGAAAGAGGGGCCAAAGAAATAGACATGGTGATTAATATTGGCGCTCTTAAAGATAGAAATGAAGCTTTAGTTTTCCATGATATTAAATCAGTCGCTGATATCGTACAAACTCACGCTGCTATATTGAAGGTAATTATTGAAACTTCTTTATTAACTGAAGAAGAAAAAATTCTCGCCTGTAAAATAGCGAAAAAAGCTCGCGCTCAATTCGTCAAAACCTCAACTGGATTTTCTGGCGGAGGGGCCACAGTAGAAGACGTCATGCTGATGAAAAAATATGCTTATCCCTTAGAAGTAAAGGCCTCGGGGGGAATTAAGACCAGAGCTCAAGCTCTAGCGATGATTGATGCAGGTGCCACTCGCTTAGGCACTAGTTCTGGAGTAGAAATAGTAGAAAATAAAGAAAGTGATAAAGCTTATTAAGGCGTCTCTTCCAGTTTTTTAATCGCTTTATTCGTTTCTTCCATTCCTTCTTCAAATGGCTTAGTTAGTATGTTTGATCCTCTATCAATACTATTCAAACCGAGTCGTAAAATGCCAATATAAAAAAGTAATAATAATCCGACAATGGTAACAATCATTTTAAACAACTCACTTTCTTTAGTCGCTTTAATGGTTGTCTTAATTAATGACTTGGGATGATCTTGGATATGTGGTTTTCCAATATAACTTTCGTGATGCTCAATATAGAACTCAATTTCTTTTAAAGTAATTTGATGAGGTCTCTCACGTAATGCTTTGGTACCTTTCTTCGTGAGTATATAGTTATCATCTTTAAGTGAAATCACTTCAGCTTCGAGCATTTTACTTAGACAAAAGAAGATATTATGCTCCAATGCAGACTTCTCTACTTCAGGAAAATCAATTTGCATCTCACTTATAATGGCTGTTAAAATGACAGATTTTTTTGCATCAATAAAGTCCAGCAAAGGCAAAAAAAGATCATCGATCGAGGGTTCATTCATCTAAAGAATCTCAAGCTGATTAAAATGTTTTTTTATCGCCTTTATCAAAAGTTCAGAATGATCTTTCCCTTTCGTTTCTAGCGTAAGATCAATCGCTGTTTGATTGAGTTTAGCTTTGGGGTTATCTCGATCATGAATGACCTGGAGAATATTTCCCCCTGCTTTGGCAATCGTCTCTGTCAAAAGGCTAAGTGTGCCCGGTTTATCATGGACAAATAAAGTTAAGCGCAAGTGACGTCCAGAGACAGTCAAGCCTCGATCAATAATGTGACCTAATAAATTTACATCTATATTTCCTCCGCAAATAACCAGGATGATTTTCTTTCCTTGAATTTGTTTTGGATTATTACGAAACATTTGATCCAGAACAGCCAATGGGAGCGCTCCTGCTCCTTCCGTAATAATACGGGCCTTTTCCATTAATTCGAGAATGGCGGCTGCAATCATTTCATCATCTGCATGATAAACATCATCCACCAGATCTTTAAGTAAATTAAACATGACAGGAGAAGGATTCTTCACTCGAATTCCATCAGCAAATGTGTCCGCCACACCAGTTTGAAAAATTTTTCCTTTTTTCAAAGACTCAACCATAGAACGTGCACCGCTGGCTTGGGCCCCGATGATTTTCGCTTTATGCTTGTAAGCTTTGAGCGCCAAGCCTAAGCCTGTCACAAGTCCTCCACCACCAATCGATCCAATGATCATATCAAAATTTTTCATTGCATGAATAATTTCAACACCCAATGTTGCTTGACCAGCAATCACATGTTCATCTTCAAATGGATGCACAAAGTGAGCTCCTAATTTTTTTGCAAGATGAAGAGCATGTTCAAAAGCGGCATCAAGATTTTCACCATGAAGAACGACATTGGCGCCTAAGGCTTTAGTATTTTCCACTTTGGTCATCGGTGCACCGACTGGCATCACAATCGTGGCCTGGGTTTTGTAAGCTTTGGCTGCCCAGGCAACACCTTGAGCATGATTTCCTGCGCTAGCAGCAACCACCCCTTTTTTTCTGGCAGCGGGACTCATATTTGCGATCTTATTGATTGCTCCCCTTATTTTGAAAGAACCTATAGGCTGCATAATATCTAATTTCAGATAGATTTCAGCATTGTATTTTGATGAGAGCCATGGATTTTTTACTAAGGGAGTTGCAGGTAAAAGAGAATTAAGAATTTTATAACTATTATCGATTGCAGCTTTTGTCACTTGCATAAAGGCTCCACTAGAAGTTGAGCCTTTATTGTAAGGAATTATCTATGCTAAATCAAAGACTAAGAAGTGAGCTTTCTCTTTGGCGGTTAACGTCAAAAGATTTTGTTCAGAAATAGCAACAGCATCACCCGCAGTAAGCAATTGGCCACCGATTTCAAGCTTACCTTCCATCAACTGTACCCAAGCATGACGAGTAAAATCCAAAGGAAAATCAAGATTATCATTCGCTTGCAGACGGCCGACATATAATCTTGCATCTTGATTGAAGTGCACTGCCCCTTCATCACCTTTTCCTGAAGCAACTAAAGTTAGCTTTTGAGAAAGAATTTCTTTTTCAAAGCTTTTTTGACCATAAGTAGGTTTATGTCCGACTTTATCCGTGCGGATCCAAATTTGTAATAGATGAACAGGCTTTTCTTCATCTGAGTTAAACTCGCTATGAGCAATCCCAGTTCCTGCAGTCATGATTTGAACTTCGAAAGGTTTAATTTCAGCCGCATTTCCCAAAGTATCTTTATGGGCGAGTTTTCCATCAATCACATAAGTGATAATTTCCATGTCATTATGAGGGTGAGTGCCGAAGCCCCCACCGCCCATAATAATATCGTCATTAATAACTCGAAGTGTACGAAAGCCCATATGACGAGGATCATAGTATGAAGCAAAGGAAAATGTGTGACGAGATTTTAGCCAACCATGATCAGCGAATCCTCTTTCATTTGATTTTCTTAATGTCATCATAAGTACTCCTCGG
The DNA here is from genome assembly GCA_040377495.1 of Halobacteriovoraceae bacterium. Lineage (GTDB taxonomy): Bacteria > Bdellovibrionota > Bacteriovoracia > Bacteriovoracales > Bacteriovoracaceae > JBEIOQ01. Next base: position 971 of record JBEIOQ010000036.1, on the reverse strand, counting down.
ATTTTAGATCAGCTAAAATTATTTTTTAGCTGTTAGGTCAACATTCAGTTCTACATCATCATGGATTAATTTATCTCCCAAGTTTTGGAAAATTTTTCCTGACTTATATTCAATTTTCCATTTTGTACGATCAAAAACTAATTTTGCTTTTACATTAACGTCTTTAGCAGAATCTACGACATCAGCTTTAAAAGCCACTTCATTGGTAATGCCTTTAATCGTTAAATCTCCTACGATATTGAAAGTATTTCCTTTAACTTTTTTGACACTTTTAATTTTAAGAGTTGAAGTAGGGTTCTTATCTGTAGCGAAGAAGTCATCACTTTTTAGATGGCCAATTAATTTTCCATTATATTCAGGATCAGTTAAATCAGTACAAGTGATTGATGCCATATCTACTTCTACTTCTCCTGATGCTAGAGCTTTATTATCAAAAACTAAGTTTCCAGATTTAACATTAACGTTTCCTGTGTGTTCTCCACCTACTTTTTTTCCTAGCCATACCACTTTTGAAGCAGTGTCTAGACTTAAAGTTACAGGTTCAGCTTTTTTAGCGGGGGCAGCGATAGCAGAGAATGATGTTAAAAGAACAAGTGCTAATAATTTTTTCATTATAAATTCCTCCTTTAAATGAAAATTGATCTAATAGTATAATTCCGAAACTAGTATAGTAGACAAGGGTATAAAATCAAACTATTATCTTTTTATCATATGTATAAATTATTTTTATACATATTTATACGAAAGGATAGTGCACCATGACTATTGATCAATTAATTACCTTGGATATGATTGTAAAAACAGGCTCTTTTAAGGCTGCTGCGGAGGCCCTTAATAAAACCCAACCAAGTGTCAGTGTCTCAATCAAAAACCTTGAGTCTGAATATAGCATCAAAATTTTTTCACGAGATCAGTACCGTCCCACTTTAACTTTTGAAGGGAAACTGTTTCATGAAAAAAGTTTAAAGATT
>JBEIOQ010000002.1:0-43281 GCA_040377495.1 Halobacteriovoraceae bacterium | reverse complement strand
CTTTTTTATACGCCTAGAAGTTTACTGGCTCCTGTTGTTTTTGATCATGACGATGAGAAAAAACAAACCATGCGTTCGGATGTGACAGAGTATTTAGCCTCGAGTGAAGAAAGCCCTCACAAAGGATTTCCGGTGGTGGAAACCAAGCATGGAACCTTTATGTTTCATGTGAAGGATCATTGGTTGATGGAACATGTGGAAGAATTAAAGACCATGGGATTAGATGATCTCAGAATCGATTTGCGTTTTGGGAAAGAAACGAACCTAATTCAAGATGTGAGCAATCTAGTCGCAAACTTCTCCAAAGAAAAGGCCCTAGAGCTTAAAGAAAAATATCCGGCGGATGTGATTCGTGGTTTTTTTCATGTGAATAAAACGGATTCTCTTTTTACTAAACTTAAAAATATGAAGTTACAGCGTAAAGACGAGAACTATTTGGGCGATGTTTATGAGGTGATAAAGGAAAAACAAATCATCTTTATGAACCGTTCTCGCTCTAAAACGGTGACTCTGGGAATGCCTTTGACTATTATTAATCCGGACGGAAAAGAGATCCAGACCACCATTAGAAGCCTTAAAAACTCGTCTGGCGAGGATGTAGCGAGTGTAGGGCACGAAGAATTGGCGGTGATTAACTTTGCCGGTACGGTTGTCGCAAGAAGTCAGGTGTATTTGAGGGTTGATTAAAGGGGCGAGTGTGCTAAGATTTTGAGCATAATAAGGAGTAAATCATGTCTAAAAATAATGAAACAACAAAAGCGAATAACAACACTCTTCCCCAAAAATCAGGTTTACCTGTAGTGATGGGATTGATTACTTTAGTTGTGATCTTAGTGTTACTTGAAATGTATTATTTCTAAGAAATGTTCTGATATAAAAGAAAAAGCCCGCTTTCGCGGGCTTTTTTATTTTAATCTGTCTTAACTTTTTATTATTGAATCGAACTCATTAGTTTCTCGCATTTTGTTTCTGCCACGATGATGTCGTCAGATGAGAACGGGTTAGGGAGTCCAGCCACGATAAACGTCGCTTTAAATTTAACTTTCATATGTCCTGGAGCTTTTTTAAAATGCATGGCCGCAAACAGACTATCTTTCCCTTCAATGCGGAAATTTCTCGACCAAATTCCGGTGATGTTCGATGTTCCTTTAGAGATGAACTCAGCGTCTTTTGCATAAGGGACACTTAGTTTTGCACCAAACACCATATCTCTTTCATATTCAGAAGCAGCATAAAGTTTAAACGATTGTCCGGCATTCATGGAACCTTTTTCGATCACACATTCAACGAAAGGTTGATCTTCGTATGCCAAGGCGTTGAAGCTCGCAACTAAAAGTAGAATTGAAAAAAGTTTCATAAATACTCCTAAGAGTGACGTTGATATAGTTTGAATTTTATATCAATCCCACCGTTTTTAAAGTTCAGTGTACTCTCTGAGTAATTTTTATAACCACTGACTGGAATTTCTTGAGGAATGAGAATTCCCAGGGCGCTAGGTCTATAATTTTGCAAGAGGGTGGAAATGAGCTGATGAAAATAATCTGATTGCGATCCTTCAATCTTCACTCGTTTGCCGTAAGGAGGATTGGTAATGATAAGAGAGTTGTCGATACTTTTGACACTTTTCTTGAATGCATCGTGGGCAAACAACTCAATCTGAAATTCTTTTAACTGCTTTTGGTTTTGTTCGATCACTTTGGGGTCGATGTCACTGCCCAAAAAATGTTTCAAGGGCATTTTATTTTCATAGGTAAGGGGCTTTAAGGACTTTTTATACGCTGGAAAATCCTCAAAGTGAAACCCGCGGGCAAAGTTAGGAGAGTAAAAGGTTTGCGCTTCCGCAAGGAAAGTTCCCGTTCCGCAAAGAGGATCGTATAAAGTGTCTGGAATCGTTTTTAATTGATTTAAAGTATAAGTAATCAGTCCTGCCGCTAGATTTTCTCTGAGAGGCGCATGCCCGGTATATTCGCGATAAGAGCGCTTATGCAGGCGTTCTCCTGAGGTGTCGATGCTCGCCTCACAAGTATCGTCGACAAAACGCAGATGAACGATTTGAGTGACTGAAGGGTCGTCTGCTTTTCTATTTTTAGGCGGAAACATGATATTAAAACGCTTAAAGCTATCTAATGCTGTTTCTTCAATGCGAGTGGTGTTGATTAGTCTTGATTTACTCGCACTCGCTACAATTTGCGGGATTTCTCCTCGTAAAAAGTTTCTCCAAGGAAGTTTTAAAAGGGAGTTATACAGTTTCGGAAAGTCCTTGGCCTTAAAGCTTCCAATCCTCAGTAAAATTTTAGTCGGAATTTTTAAGTGGTAATTAAGCTCTAAACCGTAGGCGAGATCTGCTTCAAATTCGATTCCACCTTTCACTTCTTTTGCGTTTTGAACCTCAGGCGCCTTCTCCAATAGTTCGCGTAGAGCAAGCGGCTCAAAGTGAATGGGGGTAACCAGAAAAAAACGATGTGGGCCCATTAGAAGTAAAAGCGAACTTCCATATCATAGCGAGAATACTTCGGCGTATTTTCACCAGCGAACATGGTTTGCGCTGACACTTCAATCGATGCTGGCAGAATGAATTTCTTCATCAAGAACAATTTCGTGGAGGAAATGTTCATCGCTAGTCGACCATGGTGGGCTTCAGATTCGGTATTAAGAGCAAGAATATCATTAGCTAATTGGTTATCGGAACTATATTTACTCTTTTGAATGTAGTTATAAATATACTCTGTTTTAAAACTTAGCCAATCGTTCATTGTCCATGTTGGAGAAAGAACGTAGTCGACTTTATTTCCTAATTTGATATTGAAATCTTGTTTTTTATCAGAAAGTGTAAAATCTTTATCTTCCGGTGCACGTAGTTCACGTGAAAATGGCATTTGATAAGTATAGCGCCCCCAAGTGTTGAGCATAAGCCAACGACGACTAATTTCAATTCCACCACCGACTTCAGCGAAAATATCCCACTGGCCATCGCCAAAACTTATATCCTGGAGAATATCTGGATTCTCTAGTTTACCTGTTGGAGCAACTGCCCCTAAAGTAATCGCAGCTCCTTTATCTTTGAAATCTGTGAGACGGAACATCCCTGCAAATTCCATATCGCCGTAACCTTTTCCGCGCCAGTTTCCGATTGGTTGGTAACCGTAAGTGTTCACTAGTACTGATTGGAGTAAAGGTCCGTTAGCATCAGGAAGTTGGTTAATTAAACCGTTATAAATGTTTTGAAAGTCCGTTTGATTTCCTGCTGATACCAATTTTTTTACATCGTTATAGTTATTCCCTTTAGTACGGTTAAAACGAATATCAGTAGAAGCATCATAGTAAGGAATTGAAGCGTAAGCGGTGATGTAATTAGTTAATCCCCACGCTAAACCAAATCCAGAAACATTTACTTTGGCGTTAGCATCGGCCTTATATTCACCCAGCTCTAATTTTTCCGCAGCTTCTGGCGAAATACTGTGAAGTTGCTCATAAGCGAATTGAGTAAATGAATTAATATTCTTTAGGGACTGGAATGTAATACTTTGCTCTAAAGCATAAGGAGATTCATTGTTGGATTTTGCATATGAGGAGTTGATGTTGGAGGTTTGCACTTGTCTCATGGCGAATAAACGAACCCCAGCTGGTAGCGTATCGTAATAAGCTGCCATTGCTCCCACCGGCTGGGCCAGCAGGGCAGTTAAGCTAAGTAATTGAAAAAATGACACTTTTCTCATGTCGATCCAACCTTTTCGTCGTCTTTAATGGACCCATTGTAGCGTGGACCCCGAAATTTCCGGCAAAAGACTGTCTAGGTATGTAAAAAAGACAAGACCCCCCAAAATTTCGACACGATTTTTTTGGTTTTGCTACACTCTCTCCCATGAAGAATCGACTCTCATTCCAGAAACACTTCTGCACACTCATGTTATTGAGTCTTGTTCTCCTTGGAGGATGTGGGCAGAGCTCTGTGGTGACACCCTTGTTCCCTGCGATTTCTGTTTCTGAACAGCAAGGACGTAAAGATGGTTTGTCAGCTTTTACTGCTCAGTACACGTTAGCAGAATCAGTGGATAGCCCGACTCAAATTAAACTTCCTATTGGAAAAGTTTTTAATGGCATATTCAATCAGCTGACCAATGGGTTGGGGAACTTAATTTTAAACATGCAAACGAAACGTGACGTGGAAATCGATGCCATTGAGTTCGAAATTCCTCAAGACTCCATCGATTACGATTTAGTGCGTGAACTCGTGATCACAGATATTACTTTTATGGTGAAAGATGAATCTCTGGACCCAGAGAAAACCTTCCAGTTTATCGAGAAAATTCAGATTTTCATTCCTAATGTCAATGAGAAGGGGATGGATCGCCGTGAACTTGAAACACAAACCGATAGTTTACTTGGAGAATATAACGTTAAAGACAGATCTTTCCGCTGCCAAGCAACTAGAAAGTGTATTGAGTTTAAAGTTAAGCCCACTAATATCGTGCACCTCACGAAATATAACGAAAAACTCTTCCTTAAAGTGTATATTTTGGTGGGAAAAGTGCCTAGAAAGACTTTTGAGATCACTGGAACAATTGGGGTAGCTGTCAAATTGAAACTTCCGTTCTAGAATAGTTCCATGGCCAGATTAAAAAAACACACAGACTTTGCACTCAAACGCCCGGAAAATTATCTTTTAAACGATCACGCAGTGGATGTCCGTCTCACTCATGTCGATGAAATTTTCACTTTGGAATTCACTGTGCTGAAGAAAAAACCAAATTTTTGGATCACTTCTCCTCACTTTCAAGCGGAGAATGCCAAGAATTGGGGACTGTGGGAATACGACGTTGTAGAGGCGTTTATTCAGGCTAGAAACTCTGTAGAAGAAGTGCATGCCCCTTATGTCGAGATTCAAGTCTCACCCATGAATCAAGGTTTTAATCTGATTATCGTAGAGCCACGCAAACTCTATTACACTCCACTGGAACTTAATTTCACTCACGAAGTGAAAACTTTTGAAACAGAAGAGACTTATGGCTTTCAGGCCAATATTTCTCTCGTACTTCCTTGGCGAGATAAATTTTATTTCGGAAATTGTTTTGCATGTCTGGGTCACGGAGAAAAGCGCGAATACTTCGCCCTTAATCCTAATCCAGAACTGAAGCCAGACTTTCACCGTCCTGAGCTTTTTGCTCTTTTACCAGAAGAGCTAACATGATAGGTAAACTTATTTTAGTTCCCACCCCAATTGATGAGGAATCTCCTTTAGAAGTTGTCGCAAAAGAGACACTTGAGAAATTAGATTTAACTCAAAATCTTTTAGTGGTAGAGGAATTAAAAGAGGTGAGAAGACGTTGGCTCCGATGGGGGCTTCCTCGGGAAGCGATCGAAACTTTCATTGAATATAATGAGCATAATCAAACCCAAAAAATTTCAGACCTGATCAAGGAATTAAAAGCGGGAAAAAATATTTATTTGATGAGTGATTGTGGTTTGCCTGCATTTTGTGATCCAGGCCTTGAATTAGTGAACCGATGCCATGAAGAAAATATCACGGTGACGTCGACACCTTTTGCGAATTCTATTTCTCTCGCGGTGGCACTATCTGGATTTTCTCATCAACGTTTTATCTTTGAAGGTTTTTTACCCAAAGAAAATACTGAACGAGAAAAAGCGCTGAAAAGAATCGTGAAACAAAAAGAAACTTCCATTTTAATGGACACTCCCTACCGCTTGACTAAACTTCTGGAAGAGCTCAAAGCTGCAATGCATCAAGAGGGTGTAAAGCGTACTGTTTTTCTGGGCCTGGATTTAAATCAAAAAACAGAAGAGCTAATCCGTGGAAATGTGGAAAATCTCCTCTCAAAAGTGCAAGGATCCAAGCGAGAATTTATTCTCATTTTGTCTCCATTGCGATAAAAGCCCTCATGGAAGAAATCAATAAACGTAAACAAGATCACATTGATCTAGCGAATCTCTCGCAGATGTTAAATGATAAACGTGACATCCGCTTTTTTTATGAGCCTTTGTTAGGCACTCATCCTGAAGAAAATCCGGTATGTCCGACCAAATTTTTAGGCTTTGATTTAGGAGCACCGATTTGGGTTTCCAGTATGACTGGTGGTGCTGCTCATGCCGGAAAGATTAATAAAAATCTGGCCCAAGCTTGCAAAAAATTTCGTCTGGGAATGGGACTAGGTTCTTGCCGTCCGCTGCTAACATCTGACCAATTTTTTGATGATTTCAATTTGCGTCCGATTATCGGCGATGATCTTCCACTATTTGCTAATCTTGGTATTTCTCAAATGGAGACCATGGTGGCAGAAAAAAATCTGGGAAAAGTGAATGAACTATTAGAGCGCTTAAAAGCGACTGGTCTGGTGATTCATATCAATCCCTTGCAAGAATGGTTGCAACCAGAAGGGGACCGTTTACAAGCACCACCAATTGATACGATTAAAGCCGTATTGAAAGAACTACAAGCACCTTTGATCGTGAAAGAAGTGGGACAAGGAATGGGGCCCAGCTCTCTAGCACTTTTAATGCGACAGCCGTTAGCAGCGATTGAATTTGGTTCTTTTGGAGGGACAAATTTCTCTAAATTAGAATTGTTACGCCAAAGCCAAGACACCGAAAAATTTAAGATGAAACAGGAATTCAGTTACATCGGTCATGACTGCCAGGAGATGGTTTACTTTGTAAATACTATCCTAGGATACGATGCTAACCAGGCGAAATGTAAAGAGTTCATCCTCTCTGGGGGCGTTAAGTCATTTTTAGATGGCCACTTTCTCATGAATAAGTTAACTTGCCCCTCCGTATACGGACAAGCCCATAAATTACTAGAGGTTGCGAAGATTTCTTACGACCGACTAGACGCCTATTTAACCGAACAAATCATCGGTTTAAATATGGCGAGACAGTATTTACGTGCAAGGAGCTAGACCTTGGAATTTAACGTTGTAGAAACCAAAAGTTTTTCCAAACTTTCTAAAGTGGAAAAAATTGAATGGTTGAGTTCAAAATATACTGATGAAAATTTAGAGGAATGCTTAACTAAGTTTTGGCATGCCAATCCAGCTGATCAAAAGATTTTCGACGAATTCAGTGAAAATACCCTTACCAATTTTTATCTCCCTTTTGGAATTGCACCCAATGTGATGATTAATAGGGAAATGTACGATGTCCCAATGGTGATTGAAGAATCATCAGTGGTGGCAGCAGCTTCTAATGCAGCCAAATTTTGGAGTACACGCGGTGGTTTTCATACAGAAGTGATTTCCATGACAAAAGTGGGACAAGTTCACTTCTTATGGCAGGGCAAAAAAGAAATCCTGGAAAATTTCATTCAAGAAAAGAAAGAGAGCTTTTTTCAAGCACTGTCTCCCTTGACTGCCAATATGCAAAAGCGTGGAGGCGGAGTTACTTCGCTAGAACTAATCGACAAAACTCATGATATTGAAAATTATTATCAGTTATATGCGACTTTCGAAACCTGTGATGCGATGGGGGCGAACTTCATTAATTCCTGTCTAGAAGAATTGGCCAACAAGCTGACTCTTTGGGTGAAAGAAGATTCACGTTTTAACGAGAGTAACAATACTGTAAAAATCGTGATGTCGATACTTTCTAACTACACACCAGACTGCTTAGTGCGTGCTTGGGTGAGTTGCTCATTTGATGAGTTGGATGATGTCATCTCTGGCATGCCAGGACGTGAATACGCAGAGAAATTCAGAACAGCAGTGGAAATCGCTCAATGTGATGTAAACCGAGCTGTGACTCATAATAAAGGAATTTTCAACGGCATCGATGCTGTTGTTCTCGCGACAGGAAATGATTTCCGTGCGGTGGAAGCTTGTGGGCATGCTTATGCTGCTCGCTCTGGTCAATATCGCAGCTTAAGCTCAGTAAGATTAGGCAATGACCGTTTTACTTTTACTTTAGAACTTCCGTTGGCGCTAGGAACAGTGGGAGGCTTAACCAGTCTGCACCCACTTTCGAAATTAACGCTAAAAATGCTTCGCAATCCAGATGCAAAAAAATTAATGGAAATTGTCGCAGCGATTGGACTGGCACAAAACTTCGGAGCTATTCGTTCTTTAACCACCACAGGTATTCAGCGTGGTCATATGAAGATGCACTTAATGAATATTTTAAATAGCTTCGCTGCCAGTGAAGTTGAAGTGATGAAAGCCAAAGCTTACTTCACTGATAAAGTGGTCTCTTACAAGGCCGTGTCTGAACTATTAAAAACAATGCGTGAACATCACTAAAGGATACTTATAATGTCTGAAATTAATTTGATGTACAACAATCCTAATTACTTTTACGGTCACGGGAAACTGCTTTTGACTGGAGAGTATTTTGTATTGGATGGTGCTTTGTCACTCGCATTGCCAACCACCATGGGACAAAGTTTAGCGATAAAATATAAGAGTTCTTTTAGCCCCAAGCTTTCATGGAAGTCTTATGACTGTAATGGAAAGTGTTGGTTTGAAGCGACTTTTGATTTTTGGCGCTTCAAAGTCATCGATGAAGTAGTAACTCCAGAAGCTCTTTTTCTCCAAAAAGTTCTCCTCCAAGCAAGAAAACAAAATCCTCACTTCTTACGCGACTAAGTCGATGTCGAAGTAGAGACACGTTTAGAATTTCCTTTAGAGTGGGGTCTAGGTTCAAGCTCTACCCTTATTTATAATATCGCTCAGTGGGCCTATGTTTCTCCTTTTGAACTTCTGTTCAAAACCACTGGTGGCTCTGGTTACGATATTGCTTGTGCTCAGTCGCTAGGGCCAATTCTGTATGAGAAAAAAGGTTCAAGTCCAGTTTGGTCTGAAATCCGTTTCGACCCGAAATTTAAAGAAAACTTGTATTTCGTCTATCTAGGAAAAAAACAAAACTCAGAAGAAGGTATTCAGCACTATCGTTCAAAAATGAACGCGGTTCAAAATGAACTTGTGCTTAAACTTTCTAATATCACTCGTGAAATTTTAAATACTGAAACCTTAGAAGACTTCGAGTTTTTAATTTCTGGCCATGAGAAAATTATTTCTCAAACATTAGAACTACCAACGGCGAAAGAACTGCACTTCTCTGACTATTGGGGAGAGATTAAGTCTCTTGGCGCTTGGGGTGGGGATTTTATTCTTGCCACTAGTTCGAAAACAAAAATGGAAACCGTAGGCTACTTCGCCAATCTTGGCCATGATGTAGTCATTCCATACGCGCAAATGGTAAGAGAGCCGAGCATACAAACTCGCCCAGCAGGAAGCATTCTCCACTAATCTATGAGCGCTACTCGAATTGGTTTTTCAGCTCCTTCAAATATTGCCTTAATAAAATATTGGGGGAAGGGATTAGACCAAACGCCGAGAAATGCATCTTTAAGTTTCAGCCTTAAAAACTCCGTAACTAAAACCTATCTTGATTATCAAGAGAAAGAAAAAGGTGAACCACAATTCAATTTTTCTTTTGAAGGTAAAAGTGAGCGATCATTTCATCCTAAAATCGAAAAACTGTTTCAATACGCTTTTGAACTTTATCCTCAATTGAAGGCTTACAGTTACAAAATTGAGTCTGAAAATACTTTCCCTCATTCAACAGGGATTGCTTCTTCTGCTTCCAGTATGGCAGCCTTAAGCTTGTGTTTAACTACGCTAGCGAAAAATCTGAATGCCCCCTTAGTGGCAGATAACTTCACTGCTTCGGCGTCGTATTTGGCCCGTTTAGGCTCAGGTTCAGCCGGTCGTTCGGTATACGGTGGATTCACTCTTTGGGGAGCGCACGATCAAGTCCAAGATTCGAGTAACAAATATGCCATTGATATTAATGCTTCTATTCACCCTGAACTGAAAAAGTTAGGGGACACGATTCTCATTGTGTGCAGTGAAGCGAAAAGCCTCTCTAGTTCTGATGGCCATAAACTCATGAATGAGAATCCTTATGCTGTGACTAGATTTTTGCAGGCGAATTTACTTATTACAGAAATGATGAGTGCGCTGAAAAGTGGAGATATGGAGAGGCTTGGACTTTTGATGGAAAAAGAGGCTTTGGGTCTGCATGCTCTTATGATGCTTTCATCACCTCCGCACATTTTACTCAAACCGAATTCTTTAAAATTAATAGACTTGATCCAAAGCTATCGACGTGAAACTAAGCTTCCGCTTTATTTCACCATCGATGCAGGACCAAATATCCATTTAATTTATCCTTTAGGCTTAAGAGCACAGGTAGAATCTTTTATTCAAGAACGTTGTTTGCCAAGCCTTGAAAATGGTTTTTATATTCATGATGAAGTTGGTGAGGGACCGGCATGTCTATAAACCAAACCTTTTTCTCCAAAGTTCTCCTTTTTGGTGAATATAGCATCATCAAAAATTCCAAGGCATTGGCGATGCCTTATAATTTATTTTCTGGGCATTTAAGTTTAGAAAGTAATGACACTCAAGCCGGAAAGGCCCATGAATCCAACGCTGAATTAAAAAACGTTTTAATGTATTTAAAACATTTAAAACAAACGGCAAAATTGCCGTTTGAATTCGATCTGACTTCTTTTGAATTTGATATCGGACAAGGTTTGTACTTTAATTCCAGCATTCCCTTAGGCTATGGGGTGGGAAGTTCAGGAGCTGTTACTGCCAGTTTGTATGATCGTTATGCATCTTCTCGCAGTGATTTTAGTGCTGAAAACAAAAAAGAAAAAATTCTTGAACTTAAGCAGCATTTAGCTTTAATTGAATCCTATTTCCATGGAGCAAGTTCAGGCTTTGATCCCTTGCTTAGTTATTTAGATTGTCCCTTATTGATTAATTCCAGCACTGAAATTATGCCAGTGACATTACCTGTGGGTAAAAAATCAGCAAAAGGGGCCCTATTCATACTTAATACGAAACGAGCACGCAGAACTGAAGCTTTAGTCAGCCTTTTTTTGGAAAAACTAAAACAAGAAGAGTTTGCAGCTATTTGTGATGAAGCCATTATTCCTGCGACCAATCAGTGCTTGATCAATTTTTTAGAAGGGAACGCAAGTAGTTTTCAGAAAGAAATGGAAGTCCTTTCACGGTTACAATTTGAGCACTTTAAGCCTATGATCCCGACCCTTTTCCAGGAGAAGTGGGAACTAGGACTTAAATCAAAACAATATTTCTTGAAATTGTGTGGAGCTGGTGGGGGTGGATTTCTTCTCGGTTATACACCTGACTTCGAACAATACAAAAACTACTTTGATAATTCCGAAGTCAGAGTACTTTTCAAACTTTAAGGTTTTAATTCTTCCGTTAATTCCATCTTGGCGCGATTCAAAGTGTAAGTAAAACTCTTTGCCGCCATAAATTCTGGATTACGTTCTTCTTTACGAGCACTAATCGCTTCTTTCCAGTCATAAGAAAGCATATTGGCCTTAGAGATTTTTGATTCGATTTTTAAACCTAATTCAATCGCATCCATGGTGAATTGAGCAAAGGCCATTTTAGTTTGAATACGGGCGATCGCTGAGCCTTGATCAATTTGGTTGAGAGTTCGTGCAATCACTTCATGGGCATTTTCTGATTCATAAAGTTCAGCCACCAGGCCTGAAAACTCTAAGGTTTCTGCTGCAATTTTTTTACCCGTATAGATCCATTGGCGTGCTTGAGAGTGTCCTACTAATTTTGATAATAGTGTTACACCACCTACACTCGGAGTTGTTCCGTTTGCTAAATGATTAAATTGCGCTTGAGCATTACAATGAGCGATACGGATATCACAGAAAAGTGAGAATTCTAAACCCACTCCAGCAGCTCCTTCTTTTAAATCACATACTGTGATTTGTGGAAGATGAACCAATGATTCTGCAATCTTTCGAACACGAGCGAGAATTTTTTCGATTTTATCTGGATTATCGCCAAGATTAGTTTCATCTAGACCTTGGCAGAAAACATTAGAGTTAGAAGTAAAAAGAATAGAAGAGATTTCGACCTTATTCGCAGCCCAAGCGAGAACTGATTCGAGTTCAAACAGCATTTCAAAATTTAGTTTTTGTTCTTTCTCGGGCCGTGCCCATTCGACAATGAGAGAGTGGGTAGTCTTGTCGAGAGTAACGTTTAATGTAGAGTAGTTGAAGAGACTCATAAAACCTTCCTTGGTTAAATGTGACCGGCCTTCATCTCATCCTTGGATGAAAGCTTCCTTATATATATTGTTTTATTTCTCTAAATTGTCTGTCAAAGTTATTTGAGGAACAGGGGAGTACTGTAAGAAAAATTTACATTTTATAGGCCTATGCCCGTCTTAATTAGACGGACATAGGGGCAAAATGAGCCTGTTACTTGATCTTTTTAGTGGTGTTGTTCTAGAAAGCGTTCTGCTTTGATCGCAGCCTGACAGCCCGACCCAGCCGCAGTAATGGCCTGGCGGTAGTAAGAATCCTGGACGTCACCACAAGCGAAAACGCCCGGGATATTTGTATCAGGACCATTATTAGTTTTAATGAAGCCGTGATCATCAAGGGTGATCTGGCCATTTAAAAATTTAGTATTAGGAGTGTGACCAATTCCGTAGAAAAGACCGTCGGTTTTTCTGGTTTCTTTTTTACCAGTTTTAAGGTTTTCTACGATAATTCCATTCACACCTTTTTCATCAAAAAGAATTTCTGTTGGAGCTGAATCCCACACGAATTCAATTTTGGGATTTTTCATCGCACGGTCTTGCATTGGCTTGGAAGCGCGAAGAGTATCACGGCGATGAACGATATAAACTTTTTCTGCAAATTTAGTTAAGAAGGTAGCATCTTCCATCGCTGTATCACCACCGCCCACCACGTGAACGATTTTGTTACGGTAGAAGAAACCATCACAAGTGGCACAAGTACTTACACCACGACCTGTGAGCTCTTTTTCATTTTTAAGACCTAAAAATTTGGCTGAAGCACCTGTGGAAATAATCACAGTATCAGCTAAATAAGTTGTACCGTTTTCTGCTACAACTTTGAAGGGACGCTGAGAGAAATCAACTGAAGTACACATGGTTGAAACAAACTCAGCATTAAAACGGGCTGCTTGTTTTTTCATGTTACCCATCAGTTCAGGACCCATAACTCCTTCAGGGAAGCCTGGGAAATTTTCAACTTCAGTCGTAAGGGTCAATTGTCCGCCTGGCTCATGTCCTTCCAGGACAACTGGTTTAAGGTTGGCACGAGCTGTATACAAAGCTGCTGTTAATCCAGCAGGCCCAGTTCCGATGATAACAACTTGTTCGCGTTTCATTCTTACTCTTCTTCTTTCACTTCTGGTTTATCTTCTGGCATAAGGCCAAGTCTCATTTTCATGACGAGCGGACGATCATCTTCATCAGCATGCATTTCATAATAAGCTTTAACTGACATTAAATCGTCAGGACGTGGTGCTTGTTTTGTTGTTACAAATTCTTCAGCAGTCATCGTGCATTGGTATTTGTAAAAGGTCTTTTCTTTTTTCTTTTTCACTCGTTGTTCCTCAAATTAGTTTGTGCCTCTTTTTATAGACGAAGTGTTGGCAAATGCCAAGATAGACGCATAGCGTGAATTGACTATAAATGTTTAAAAAAACGATATTTTGGAGTAATATAGTAAACATACTAATTCTATCGACAAGGAAGTCATAGTTTGAAGGTCTATCTTTTAGCGTTTAGTCTGCTTTTAGCTTCACCCCGATTGTGGGCCAAGGCGTCTCAGGACGACCTGGTTCGTATCCTCGAATTCACTACTAGCAAAAAAACCATCATGATCAATCTTGGTCATTTGGATAAATTGGCGCCAGGACATAAAGGTTATTTTCTCACCAAAGATAAAGATGATTACATCAATTTAGGCAGTGGAGAAGCGATTAAAGTTTTCGCTAATTACTCTATCTGGAGTATGCATGAACCAATTGATTACGATCTTAAAGTGAATCAAGAACTGGTTTTTGAAGACCAAACAAACTTTGATTCTCTTGCTCCTCAAATGAATATCAAGCGAAAAAAACTGATTGGCGAGCTACAACATAAACTCACCAAAAGAGACAATCAATTCATTCCCAGCCAGAAGGTGGAACAACCAGCGAAAGGAACTCCTAACACTCGAATTCTAGTAGACCGAGGTGAGTGGACTTATCGTGATAATGAACGTGGTGAGGCTGAGTTGGTGGCGAAAGACACGATCGTAAATGTCGATAATAAAACTTTTGATAAAAAATTTAAAGACAAGCGATATAGTGATCTGGTGAATGGAGTGGCTAAAAAACAAACGGAAGCTCCTATCGACCTAGATAATCTACACAAAACAAAAGCAGTGAGCTCCAAAGAGTCCACTTACAATCAGAGACTTGAAGATCGTTACGAACGTGAAAGAAGAGCAGAAGAAACTCTCGCAGATAAAAACGCTAAAGGGATGGACTGGTCTCAAGATATGTCAGATGCCGAGCTTACAAATTTTATGAAGAAAACCGGAATCGATTATGAAATAAAACGCCGCGAACATTTCATGCATAATCGTCACACCATGGAATTTACAACTTCCTTAGGTTTTAAATTAAATGATTCGACTCAAGCTAATTCGACAGGAGCGCAAGGGGGCATGAATAATGAATTTGCCTTTGCCTTGGAATATTTTTTAAGTTCCAAATTTATGCAGATAGAGCGTTTTACGGTAGAGGCAGACATTCGTAAAGGCAAGAATGAAGCCTTTATGGGCTCTACTAATGCGACTCTTTCTGAGTTCAGCTATGGACTCAATGCTTACTGGTATCCTTTTAAGCGTCCCACGGCACTGGAAACGAA
Source organism: Halobacteriovoraceae bacterium (assembly GCA_040377495.1). Lineage (GTDB taxonomy): Bacteria > Bdellovibrionota > Bacteriovoracia > Bacteriovoracales > Bacteriovoracaceae > JBEIOQ01. Next base: position 28,539 of record JBEIOQ010000002.1, on the reverse strand, counting down.
TATTTTCTTTTTAGGTTTAGGGGCAAGACGTGGTTCTGTCTCAGCTGATAACACGGTTCAGAGCTTAAATTATACGGCACTGGTCCTACCAGTGATCAGTGCAGGTGTTCGTTACCATTTTGAAAACCAATTCGGTTTACGATTAATAACAAGTATGGAAACATTTAATTTAAGTACATCAGAAACTCTGGAATCGTCTTCGAGTTTACCGACGAGTACCAGCTACAGCAATTTAAAGATTTCTGGTGGCGTAAGTTACTATTTTTAGGGTTTTGCTCATGCTTCAAAAAAAATTCCTGATTCTCTTTGTTTTTGTTTTCAGTTTTCAAGCACTGGCTTTAGAAATTGATGAAAAACTAACTTTGCGAGTACTCAAACTTTCGGACACAAAAAAAACTGCACTGATTAATCGTGGTGTAGAAGATGGTCTGGCAGAAGGAGATCACGCTAAATTTTTTATTACCACTGGGGTTGTGGCGAGAGGAGTGCTGGTTAAAATTTCTCCCACTCGTTCGGTTTGGTCTCTTTACCGTTTAATTAATCCAGAAGCTATTTCTCAAGATATGGTCATGAATCTCAAAATTGCGAGCCCAGTAAAAGTGAGTGATGATGAATCACGCATGATTGTGGAAGAGCCAAAAGTTGTGGCTGTTTCTCGTGGTGACACTAATGGGAAGCCAGATATTCCCATGGCAGAAGGAGCTGATGATCTGGAAAAAGATATGAATGCCGGCATGACAAAAACGGACAAAGACGAAATGGCATCAGTGATGATGTCTGATAATGAATTAAATACTCGCAGTCTTTTAACTCGTAATTTTGAAGTTTATGGGATGTTAAATTTAAATCTTCTTAGCGGAACGACCAAGCCAAGTTCGGGCATTGATCCAGCGAACGTTGATTCAAAATACATCCAACTTTTTGTCGGGGGAGAGTATTACTTTACTCATGAAGACAGATGGTACTCACGTTTCTCTTTCTTTCCTTATATCAGCTATGCTTCTGACACTGTGACGGCAGCGACTGGCTGGAGTTCGAACATTACCACTGTTGAATTTGGTGGTGGTCTGAACTGGCATCCATTCTCTAAGCCGAGTGAATCCATGGTTTTTATTCCTTTTTTAACCACTGGTATTGGGCGTGGTAGTATTGGTTCAAAATCAGAAAATATGTTCCCTTCCACGACTTCAACTTCAGCAGAGCAAACTGGTTCTTTGGCCAGCTTCTTCTTTGGGGCAGGAGCAAAATATTATTTCAACAATGGAATTGGGATGCGTTTAGTGGCGGACTACTATATGCGTTCAACTACGTTTGCTGGAGTTACGGCCACGAATGATGTTTCTTACGATTATGCTCAGAGTGGTTTTAGAACAACCTTTGGATTGTCGTACCGCTGGTAATTATTTTTTTTTAGTCGAAAGTAGACGACTTAAGGCCACTGGGGTAACTCCTAAATAATTCGCAATCATATATTGGGGAATTCTTTCCAATAAATCAGGATTTTCTGACGCCAAAATTTCATAACGTTCTAAGGCAGTTCGCATTAGAAAGTCATATTCTCGCTTATCTTTTATAATGAAATGTTCTTCTGTAATTCGTAATTTCAGTTTCATCCACGCAGGGTTGATCTTGATCAAATGTTCAAAATCAGAAAATTTGATCGTCATTAATTGAGCATCTTCGAGTGCTTGAATGTGAGTTCGAGAAGGAAGATTCTGTATATATTCCGCGTATGCACTTAAGAGTTCTTTTTCACGACGAAAACATTTAATGGATTCTTGTCCATTATTTGTTACATAACTCAATTTAAAGAGACCTTTATGAATGAAAGCGAATTCAGTCACCGTGGAATTTGGGACTAGATAGACCTCGCCTTTTTTTAATTGAGTTGGATTGGCCAAATTTTCCAATTGCTCCCAATCCTCTGGGCTTAGAGAAATAGTTTGCGAATAATGCTGGAAAAGTTCCGGAAAGCGCATAATCACCTTGAAAAAATGGGATGTTATTAATGGTTATCATTGATGACACAAAAGTGTAAAAGACTTTTTATTTTCGTTGATTAATCTTGAAAAGATTCGATACCAGATAGATAGCCTGACGTATCATTTTAGTTTGGTAAGTTCCTCTACCTGCTTATAAAAGTGGTGGAAGTCGTCAATGGTTTCTGTCCAATGATTAACATTAGGAATTCCCATACGGCGTTTGATGAGATCATCCATGGTTCTAACTTTCTCATTACAAACAATTTGCTGAGCCTTTTCCAGAGTAATATTTTTCTCTCCAAAAGAAGGTATGATCGATTTTTGGCGAAGGGGTGCTAGGGTTTTATTGATATTATACGATTGCCTTTCACTACTCACAATATTTTGCGCTACTGATTGTACCATCACACGGAAGGTGGTGTATTTCCCACCTAAAATGAGGGACAGATTTTTTTGAGGCGTAAAAACTTTATGCTCCCGAGAAACTTTGCTCAAAGTTTGATTGGCATTTTCAAGCACGAGAGGTCGCACTCCTGCGTAACTGGAAAGAATAGTGTCATCATTAATTTTAATTTTGGGAAAAAAATGTTTTAAAACACTGATAAGGTATAGGATGTCTTCCTTGGACGCTTTAATGTTGAAAAAATCCTGATCAGGTTTAGTTTCCGTGGTCCCCACTAAAATGGCGCCGTTACGAGGTATGACAAACACGACACGATTGTCATTGGTTTGTAAGAGTACAGGATGGTGAATATCCATGGCCTCTTTTTTCAGCCATAAATGCGCCCCTTTGGAAGGAGCTAGAACTGGTTTCCAGGGATAGTTAAGGTCTTTCATTAATTTATCGGTAAACGGACCAGTGGCAAAAATCAGATGCTGACAAAGAACGGTTTTTGTTTCACCAGTGAGCTGATCTTCAATTTCACATACAAAATCGGCGTTCGGTTTAGAAAAACTTTTCAGTTTGATATAATTTTGAGCATCAGCATTATCTTCTAGGAGTCCATCATAAATACATTCAAGCGCCATTTTGGTATCATCTACGATGGCATCGTAGTAGACTCCTGCACCACTTAGCCCTTCCGGATTAAGAAAAGGAACCTCTTTTAAGATTTTTTCTTTGTTATAAATCTTATGTGGAGAGTTTTGATATTTAGAAAGTAAGTCATAAAGGGCAAGACCAATTCCGTATGTCCATAAAGGGTATTTCGACTCTTTGTAGATTGGCATGTGAAAAGGTTCTTCATAACAAAGATGAGGAGTTAATTTTAACCACAAATTTTTCTCATGAAGAGCTTCATAGACTAAATGGAAATCAAGATTTTCTAAATAACGGATTCCACCATGGAGCATTTTGGAAGAGGCTTGTGAAGTCTGAGAAACAAAATCACCTTGATCAATCAGGAGAGTCTCTATCCCGTGTAGAGCAAGATCGCGGAACAAGCCTGCTCCCACGACACCACCGCCTACAACCAGAGTATTATAAATGCTTTTTATATTCTTGATACCCATACCACTGTGCCTGTACAAGTAAGCTTATATTGACCAAAATGCCCGTGTTCAGGGCCATTTAAATGCACTAATTGATACTGCACACCCACCATTGCATTGCCGCCCATTTTGAGCACCTGAATTTTAATATTGTCGGTCAGACGATCATAAAGTTCTTTGACGGTTGGCTTAGATTCTTGCACATCAAGACTAAAATCTTTCGTGAGATCTTTTACCTTGCGGATTTTGTTCAAGGTAGAGGAAAGAACGCTTTGAGACTTCACTTCTGTAGGAACGGAGTCGACTTGAAAGCTATTAGCTTCGAGCACATAATGTTCACTGGCCACTCCCAGATAACGTTTAATCTCATGAGATTCAATCAGATTAGTGGTGGTAATAATCATTTTTCCTAGATCAATTTTGTCATGATCGAGCTTAAAGTGATCTTGTCTATTTTGAGTAATACCTTTTTTATTAATCAGACCCTTATTTGGTGTTTCTTCACTGACTTTGGGAGGATGAATATCGTCTGCTAGTCCCATCAGGACTTCGAGATTAAAACGTCTGAATTTGTGGCATAAATAAATCGCGGAGTATTCGCTAATATGAGAAATTAAAAGCGTTCCTCTTGCTAGACTCTTTTGAAAGGATTCCTCGTTATTTTCTTTTGCTATTCCGTGTTCACGGAGAATCACCATAATGTCGTCAGCGTCTTCTACATAACGAATATTTTTCAGCACAATACTGAAAGGAGGATTTCCCCCTAAACTTACATCACCATAAGAAAGATGAGAGGCGAATTCTTTCACTTCGGAGAAGTTTTCAGGCGCAGGGGTTTTAATCACTTCTTCTATAACAGGAGCAGCTTTCATTTCTTCTTGCTGCTGGTTTTTTGCATCTTCGTAAGTTTCCTCCAGCATTTCATTCATAGAAAGTTTGCTGCTCGCTTGTAATTCTTCGGCAGGAGCTTCTTCTACGGGAGTTACAGCTGGGGATTCTTCTGTCGTGGTAAAAGGATCTTCACTGCTATCATTGGATTCAGTTTGAAAGTCGTTTGAAGCTTCAAAAGGAGAGTCATCTGAATTTTCAAAACGAGGCGATTCTTCACCAAAGTTTACTGCTTCGCTCGACTCAAAATTTGGAGTACTCTCATCAGAACCAAAGTTTGGGGCCTCTTCTGTTTCTAGTGTTTCTGTAGGAGTGTCTGGAAGGTCAGGAGTAGGTGAATCAAAAGGTGGCGGATCGCCACCTTCATTAGGGGATTCTTCTTTTACTTCTTCTTTCTTATTGAGCTTAGAGAAAAACTCTTCTGTCTCAGTATCCTCTTCATGGAGGAACTGACCAATTTGGGTGAGACTAGTAAGATCATTTTTCTTATTACTCATGCTTTCCTTTTAATTAGCTAAGCTCCGTGACAAGACTTAAATTTTTTCCCTGAGCCACAAGGACAAGCATCATTACGTCCAACTTTCACTGTTTGTCTTTGTAAGGGTTGCTTCTTCGCTTGAGCTTCTTGCGCGCGAGCAGCCTCTTCCTGTAAACGACGGTGCTGCTCCATTTGTTCCTCTAGAGCTTTGGCCTGAGCACGTTTAATTTCATTAATTTGTTCTTGCGTATAAAGCTCAACACCGTACAGAGTTTCAATTACTGAACGCTTAATATTGCCTTTCATTGCTTCATACATAGCAAAAGCTTCACGCTTATATTCTACCAAAGGATCTTTTTGCCCGTAAGAACGAAGATTGATCCCTTCTTTTAAATGGTCCATATTCAGTAGGTGATCTTTCCAGAAAGAATCGAAGGCCGAAAGCAAGATTTCGGTAATTGCCATAGTCACTTGACGAGGATCATATTGCTTAAATTTATCTTCTAGGATTGCTTTGGCTTCCGTATGTATGTAGTTGTAAAGATCTGCTTGATACTTGGTGGAACACTCTAAAGCCGTTAATTTCTTGTCGGCATGGAAAATATTGTGGAAGCCAGTGTTGATATCATCCCACCCCCAGTTATCTAGTGCAACTTTTCCATCTGGCTTGTATTGAGCTTCCAGGAAATGACATACATCTTCTAAGAATTCTTGCACCAGTTCTGCATTCATATCATTGTTAAGAATATCGCGACGAATTTTGTAAATAACTTTACGTTGCTCATGCATAACATTGTCAAAATCGAGTAAGTGCTTTCTGATATCAAAGTTATGTTGTTCTACTTTTTTCTGAGCTTTGGCGATGGCATTGGAGATCATGTTATGTTCGATCGGTTCATCTTCTTTCATACCCAGCTTCATCATCAGATTTTTGATTTTATCGGAACCAAAAATTCTCATCAGATCATCTTCCAGAGAAAGGAAGAATTTCGATTGTCCTGGGTCACCTTGACGACCAGAACGACCTCTTAATTGGTTGTCGATACGACGAGATTCGTGTCTTTCTGTTCCAATGATGTATAGACCGCCAACTGCTTTTGTTTCTGGAGTTAATTTAATATCGGTACCACGACCGGCCATGTTGGTGGCGATGGTGACTGCACCTTTGGTACCTGCATTGGCTACAATCGTTGCTTCTCTTTCGTGTTGTTTAGCATTGAGTACTTCATGAGGAACACCCAGCTTTTTCAGGAGAGTCCCCAGACGCTCAGAAGATTCGATGGAAATAGTACCCACCAGTACCGGCTGTCCTTTTGCATGGAGCTCTTTGATTAATTCAGCCACAGCATTGTATTTTGCATCTTTCGAAGCATAAACTAAATCGGCATGGTCTTCACGAACCATTGGTAGGTTGGTTGGAATAACTGTTACTTCAAGGTTATAAATTTTCTTAAATTCTTCTGCCTCTGTATCTGCCGTTCCCGTCATACCAGAAAGTTTTTTATATAAACGGAAATAATTCTGGAAAGTAATCGAAGCGAGAGTCTGGTTTTCTGATTTAACCTTGACGCCCTCTTTGGCTTCTACAGCTTGGTGAAGACCATCAGACCAGCGAGATCCTTCTTTTAGACGTCCTGTGAACTCATCCACGATAATAACCGCACCATCACGGAGAACGTAGTCAACATCAATATGGAAAAGAGTATGGGCCTTCAAAGCCTGGTTTACGTGGTGAAGAACTTCAATGTTGCGGGGATCAAACAGGTTTTGAATCTTCATCATTTCTTGCACTTTCGTCACACCTTCATCAGTGAGAACGGCAGAGCGAGATTTTTCGTCGACTGTATAGTGAGTTTCTTTAGATAATTTTGGAATGAGTCGATTGACGATTTCGTAAAGCTCAGTATTTCCTTCACTTGGGCCAGAAATCAAAAGAGGAGTTCGGGCTTCATCGATTAGGATGGAGTCAACCTCATCTACGATACAGTAATTGTGCTCTCTCTGCACATATTGATCCAGAGAGAATTTCATATTGTCGCGTAGATAATCAAAAGCAAATTCGTTATTTGTACCGTAGGTAATATCACAATTGTATTGAACTTTTCTTTCCTCATCATCCAGTTCGTTGACGATGCAACCAATGCTTAATCCCAACCACTGATAAAGTTGACCCATTTCATGAGAGTCACGTTTCGCGAGATAGTCGTTCACCGTTACACAGTGAGCCCCAAGACCCGATAGACCATGCAAGTATAGAGGGAGAGTGGCAGTTAGAGTTTTACCTTCTCCCGTTTTCATTTCAGCAATTTTTCCGTTGTGAAGAATGACACCTCCGAGAATTTGCACATCGAAATGGCGCATGTTCATCACACGACGTGAAGCTTCTCTAACTGTGGCATAAGCTTCAGGAAGGATATCGTCTAGGGTTTTCCCATCAACCAGCATTTTTCTGAGCTTAGGTGTTTGCGCCTGTAATTGCTCATCGGTCATGGCCTTTAAAGCAGGTTCAAAGCTATTCACAAGTTCTAGTACAGGACGAAGACTTTTAATATCTCGATCTTGTTTTGTTCCAAATAATTTTTTTAAGACACCAGTAATCATGTTCACTCCACAGGGGTTAATCTAAGATAAAATAAAGAGGGTCTACTGCAGTTCCATTCACACGCACTTCATAGTGGAGGTGAGGTCCAGTTGATCGACCGGTATTTCCCACGCGAGCAATATTTTGTCCGCGAGTAATTCTTTGTCCGTTATGAACGAGGACACTGCTAGCGTGTCCAAAGATAGTTTCTAATCCGTAACCGTGATCGATCTGGACAAATTTCCCAAAACCAGATTTTTCACCTGCAAAGGAGACGATTCCATCCGCTGGGGCAATGACTGTCGTTCCTATTCTCGCTCCAATATCTAAGCCTTCATGCATTTTCAAACTTCCAGCGAAGGGAGAAAAGCGGGGTCCAAAATAACTAGTGATCCAGCCATTGGAAGGAAGAATCGTCGGCGTCGAACGCAAGAAAGATTCTTTATCCAGAAGAAACTGATCTAGTTCATGAATATTTGTTTCAAGGTCGCGAATAACTCCGCGAATTTTGTTGAACTGATAGTCAAAACGGGCATATTGCGAAGAAAGACCAAAACTAATTTTTGTCAGTTCAGTCCATTCTTTGGTGTAGGAATAGGTGGTTCCTAGACCAAAGGCTTCCGCGATTTTCTTTTCATAGAGCGATTTCAGTTCGTTGTAATCTTTTTCCTTTTCAATTTCTTCAGGAGAAAGATTCAGTTTCAAATCAAAATTCTCGTTCATACTGGTTTGCACTGGTTTCGTCGACATATTCAGCGAAGTCGTTTCATCTCCTGATTCAACCGGTAAATTTTCCTGATCTTTTTTCAAAAGACTAGGTAAGTACTGATCAGCTGATGTGTCGATACCAGTAATCACACGGAGCTTTTTCTCAAAAGTGTGAATCCTTTGAATATCGTCAGAGAGAGAGTTCATTTTCATCTGAAAGAGCTGGATTTGCTCTTTCAACTGACGGTTCTCAATCGTTAAGTGTTTATTAGCATAAACTTGCTGGAGAATTTGCCAGTAGTCATAACCTAAAATAACCAGAAGGAGAGAAAGTAGCACCACCACGAATGCCAAAGATTTGAAAAACAATCTTGGAATACGGATAGATTTTACGCCCTTCTCACGTTCAGGGATAATCATTAAAGTATAATAACGATCCAAAAGAACTCCTTTTACTTTGTCATGGCCATGACGACAGAAATATTATCCTGTCCGCCATTCTGATTGGCTAAGCTGATGAGTTCGGTGACAGCACTTTTAAGCTCAGCACTGGTGACATTTTCAAGATTCTTTGTGTGCTTATTCACGATGTGAAGAAGATCATGGTCACTGACTCGTCCATGCAGACCGTCAGAGCAAAGGAGAAAAATATCATTACGATTATGTTTATAACTAAAGACATCGATTTCAACGATTTCTTCAAAACCGACTGAACGGATCAGCACATTTTTTTGTTTATCTTGTTTGGCCTGTTCACGGTTGTAAAAACCCATGTTCAGTTTTTCCTGAACTAAAGAGTGATCACGTGAAAGTTGAAAAAGCATTTGGTTGTGAATTAAATAAGCGCGTGAATCGCCTACGTTTGAAACAAAAATAGAACCATCACGAAAATAGCTGGAGACCAAAGTCGTTCCCATGCCTTTAAGCTGTGGGGTTTCCATCGATTTTTTGTAGATACCTTGATTCACATGAAGAGCAGCTTGTCTCACTAGTTCTTTGGCATCTTTATCTTTATTTTTTTTAATATATTCTGGCATCAACTCTACTGACAGGCTGGAAGCAATATCACCACCTGAGTGTCCACCCATGCCATCAGCAACAAGATAAAAGCCCAGCTCGTCACTTAAAAAAATGGCGTCCTGATTGGTTTTACGTTTTAAGCCAATGTTGGTGTCACCAGCAGAAATTATTGTCATGGGTTTCTCCATGGGGCCAAGGGCAATTAATAATTAAGAATATCTTAGACTTAAGAGGGCCATTTGTTAATGAAATTGTACACAAGGCCAGTTATAAATTAATAGCCAACTAGAGTTGTCGGGTACTGCTAAAAAAACTAAGTCAAATGGTTAGGGAAAAGACCCTTTCTAAGCTATAATTGCAAGTGGAACCACTTAATGTTTTAAGGAGAAAACATGGCTCAACTTAATATCCATCAATTCATTTCCTCAAATTTTAACGCGAAGGATTTTTCGCATTTAAACTGGACCGGAAGTTTCCAAGATTATATCGACATTGTCTCACAAAATCCGAAGGTCACACGTAATGCCTTCCAACGAGTGCATGACATGATTATGTCTTACGGGACCTCGACATATACCGAGTACAAAAAAGAAATTACTCGTTATCACTTTTTTGATGACCCCATTGAGAATGGGAAAGATGCGATTTTTGGGATTGATGTCCACTTGATGAAATTAGTGAATTTCTTTAAGTCGGCTGCTGCTGGATATGGAACGGAAAAACGTGTTCTTCTGCTTCACGGACCAGTGGGATCAGCAAAATCTTCTATCTCTCGTATGATCAAAAAAGGTTTAGAGCACTATTCTCGTACCGATGACGGTGCGCTCTATACTTATTATTGGCATGACACTGAATTGAGTGAAATTTTAGGAGGAGCGAAATCGTTTGAATGCCCAATGCATGAAGAGCCTTTAAAACTAATTCCTCAAGAAGTTCGTGCAAAATTCATAGAAGAAATGAACCGTGGTGGTAAAGGGACTCATAAAATTAAAATCAAAGGTGAGTTAAACCCAGCTTGCCGTTATATTTTTACTCAATATATGTTGAAATATAATGGGGACTGGACCAAAGTAATGAACCACGTCAAAGTAAAACGTCTGCTTCTTTCTGAAAAAGACAGAGTTGGGATCGGTACTTTCCAACCAAAAGATGAAAAAAATCAGGATTCAACCGAATTAACGGGAGATATTAACTACCGTAAAATTGCTCAATACGGATCAGATTCTGACCCAAGAGCTTTTAACTTTGACGGAGAATTCAACGTTGCTAACCGTGGTATCGTAGAATTCATCGAGATGTTAAAACTTGATGTCGCCTTTTTGTACGATCTACTTGGTGCTTCTCAAGAGCAATCGATTAAACCGAAAAAATTCTCACAAACAGATATCGATGAAGTTATTCTTGGACACACTAACGAGCCAGAATTTAGAAAATTACAGTCCAATGAATTTATGGAAGCTCTTCGCGACCGTACTGTGAAAATCGATGTGCCTTACATCACTCGCTTAGACCAAGAATCAAAAATCTATAAAAAAGATTTCAACGCAGAAAAAATCCCACATATACACATCGCTCCTCACACGATTGAAATGGCATCGACATGGGCTATCTTAACTCGTATGGAAGAGCCGAAGAAGTCGGATTTAACGAAGCTACAAAAATTGAAACTTTATAACGGTAAAACTCTTCCCGGTTACAACGAAGATAACGTGAAGGAACTTCGCAAAGAGGCTGTGCGAGAAGGTCTTGAAGGTATCTCTCCTCGTTACATTCAGGATAAAATTTCGAACTCTTTAGTGAAAAATTCTCACGTTGGTTGTTTGAATCCATTTATGGTGTTCAATGAATTGGAAGCTGGTTTAAAGCATCACGCTTTAATTAACAGTCCAGATCAATTAGACCATTACCGTGAAATGTTAGCTGTCGCTCGCCAAGAGTATGAAGATATCGTGAAGAATGATGTTCAAAAAGCCATCTCTGTTGACGATTCAGCTATTCAAACATTGTGTGCAAACTATATTGATAACGTGAAAGCTTACACACAAAAAGAAAAGATTCGTAACAAGTACTCGAATAAGTTAGAGGAAAGTGATGAACGTTTCATGCGTTCAATCGAAGAAAAAATTGATATTCCTGAATCGCGTAAAGATGATTTTCGCCGTGAAATCATGAACTATATTGGAGCTCTTGCAATTGAAGGTAAAACTTTCGATTATAAGATGAATGAACGATTACACCGCGCACTTGAGTTAAAACTTTTTGAAGATCAAAAAGATACGATCAAGTTAACAACAATTATTTCAAACGTTGTGGATAAAGCGACTCAAGAGAAAATTGAAGTAGTAAAAACAAGATTGATTAAAAATTTCGGTTACTGTGAAATCTGTGCAACTGATGCACTTAATTTCGTAGCGAGTATTTTTGCGAAGGGCGACTCAATTAAATCTTAAGGAGTTGGACTTTGGACCATCCAATCAAACGCGACCACGCGCGATTTAGAAAGATCATTAAAGGAAAAATCCGTGAGAATTTACGCAAGTATATTTCTCACGGGCAAATGGCTGTTCCGAAGGGAACTGATAAATTTACTGTGCCTATGCCACAGATCGAAACTCCTCGCTTTAAATTTGGTGACAAATCTCAAGGGGGAATGGGGCAAGGTCAAGGTGGACAAGGTGATCCTGTTGATGGACAGCCTGACCCAAACGGACAACCTGGCCAAGGGGAAGCTGGACAAGGTGAAGGAAATAAAGAACTCGATGTGGAATTATCAGTCGAGGAATTAGCAGCCATTCTAGGAGAAGAATTAGAACTTCCGCGCATTGAACCGAAAGGCAAAAAACAAATGCAATCGGTGGTCGATAAGTACACTTCGATTGGAACCAAAGGTCCTGATTCACTTAAACATTACAAGAGAACTTATAAAGAAGCGCTAAAACGTCAGATTGCCACAGGAACTTACGATCCCAAAAATCCAACTGTGGTTCCAATTCGAGCTGATTTTCGTTTCCGTTCCAGCGATTCCAAAATTGAATTCGATAATTCAGCCGTTGTGATTTACATGATGGACGTTTCTGGATCTATGGGAGATGAACAAAAGGAAATCGTTCGAACTGAATCCTTCTGGATTAATTTATGGCTTAAGAGTCAATATAAAGACATTGAAATCCGTTATATCATTCATGATGCCACGGCGAAAGAAGTTGATGAAGAAACTTTCTTCAGAACACGGGAGTCGGGGGGAACGCTTATTTCTTCTGCTTTCAATTTGTGCAAAGAAATCATCGAAAAAGATTATAATCCTAATGAATGGAACATTTATCCCTTTCACTTTTCTGATGGTGATAACTGGTCTCAAGATGACACGAAACTATGCTTAGATATATTAGATAAATTTATTTTACCTTCTTCCAATATGTTTTGTTACGGACAAGTCGAATCTCGTTATGGTTCAGGTCAATTTTATAAAGATTTGATTAGCCATTACGGAGCCGATGAAGAAAAAGTTGTGCTTTCCAAAATAAAAAACAAAGAAGGAATCCTGGATTCCATTAAAGAGTTCTTGGGGAAAGGGAAATAGAACATGAAACGTTCAGAACCAATCACAGGCGATTTATTAAAATTAAAAAATGAAATTGAAGGTTATGCTAAATCTTACGGTTTAGATTTCTTCGAGACGATTTTTGAAGTTTGTGATTATGATACGGTAAATATTCTCGCTGCTCAAGGCGGCTTTCCGACTCGTTATCCTCACTGGCGTTTTGGGATGGATTATGATCAATTGTCTAAAGGTTATGCCTACGGGATGCAAAAAATCTATGAGATGGTGATCAATACAGACCCTTGTTATGCCTACCTGTTGAAAGCTAACCACTGGGTGGACCAAAAAATTGTGATGGCCCATGTGTATGGCCACTGTGATTTTTTCAAAAACAACGCCTGGTTTTCGAATACCGACAGAAGAATGATGGATGTTATGGCCAATCATGGAACAAAAATCCGTCGTTATATGGAACGCTATGGCCAGGATCAAGTTGAAGCTTTTATTGACCGCGTACTATCGCTTGAAACATTGATGGATACGAATGTACTTTTTGAAACGAGAGATGTGGCCCGTCGACGTCAGGAATTAAATCAAACGGCCCAAGAAGAAGAGAAGAATGATGGTTATGTAAAAGATGATCGTTCTAATGCTCTTAAATCATTCATGCGTTCAAAATTAAGAGAAGATGTTGATAAAGACAAAAAAATTCCAACAGCCCAAGAGCCAGAGAAAATTATTAACCGTAAATTCCCTGAAGCTCCGGTTCGCGATATTATGAAATTTTTAATGGAGCATTCACCCATTGAAGAATGGCAGGCCGATATTTTGGGCTGTCTTCGCGAAGAAGCCTATTACTTCCTGCCTCAACGTATGACCAAAATCATTAATGAAGGGTGGGCGAGTTACTGGCACTCTACTATTATGACACAAAAAGCGCTTAAACCTTCAGAGATAGTCGATTTTGCTGATCACCATGCAGGTGTAATGTATATGAGTAAACAAAACTTGAACCCATACAAAGTGGGGATTGAGTTGTTACGTGACATTGAACATCGCTGGGATACAGGTAAGTTTGGTAAAGAGTACAATGACTGCTCGGATATGAGAGAGAAAGCGCACTGGGACCGCAAATTAATGAAAGGTCGTGAAAAGATCTTTGAATTGAGAAAGTCCCATAACGATATTACTTTTGTCGATGAATTTTTGACTCCTGAATTTTGTGAACGCCAACAGTTGTTCACTTACAAATATAATCCTCGTACCGGTAGAAATGAAATCGATACCAGAGATTTCAAGGCGATCAAGCAAAAACTTCTCATGAGTTTGACCAATTTTGGACAACCGCTGATTGAAGTAACCGATGCAAACTTCGCTAATAGAGGAGAGTTGATGCTTACTCATGTACACTACGGAGTGGACCTAGATGTCTCTTTTGCCAGTGATACCATGAGAAATATCTATGCTCTATGGAAAAGACCAGTCAATATTCGTACGAAATACGACGACAAAGAAGTGATCTTCCATTACGACGGCAAAGAGATGAAACCAATCCATTAATTGATTCTTGGGCGAGTAACAGTGTCAGCTTGTCGTTTTTTTAGCGGCGTACATTTAGGTACGCCTTCGCTAGCTAAGATAGAGTTTGATTAAAACTGCAAAAATAGATGTTAATAATAGTCCAAATCCCCACATGAGTGTTGTGTAAAGGCGATCAAATTTTTGATCAATCTTTTTGAATTCTTCTCGAAATTCCACATCCATATGGTGAAAGTGATTAGTAAGGGCTTTTAAGGTTAAAATCAACATATCTTCTGTTGTCACTTTTTCCTTTTCAACCTTAGCTAAAATTTCTTGGCTTTTTTGACTAAGCCAATGATCAAACATTTGATTCTCAAACACGACTGGAACTCCCATCGCATACCTCCACCATTAGAGATATTTTAACATAGTCGTAGCAAGAGAGCTAAAAAACTCTGAGATTCTAAGTGATAGAAATTTAAAGGGCTAAAACGGCGACATAAACCTTAAATTACAATAGTGAGATAAAAAGTATTGGGATTGTTTCACAATAAAACTTCCCAAAGTTTTTAACGGAACAATGGAATTGCTGCGAATTTCAGCGGAGATCAGTTGAGACGGTATATTTTTCATCAGATATTTCTTTAAAACATCCATATAGGCTCTGCCTGGAGCATAAGCTTTGAGTTCTTTGGCCTGAACCAAACCACGTTTTTCCATTTCAGTCGTGATTTCTTTTAGTGATGTTTCAAGCATCCCTTTACCACGTCCCCAGTTTACCGCCGCTTCTGGAACATCGACTCCTAAATCAAGAGCGATGGAGAGAGCACGGTTAGCAATTAAATCGATTTCCATATTATTAGGAACAGCTTCTAATCTTAGAAATTCTGACGCCTTTGCAATATATTGAGTCTTTTGTGCTTCTGTTAATGGAGTAATGGCGTTCATCGCCTCCATCATTTTTTTAGGATTGCGACTAATGGAACCTAAAATGAGATCAATTTGTCCGCGTTTTTGCTCAATGGTTAGAGCGTGAGCATTTCCCCAGTCAATCCAGGTCATTAGATAACCGTGTTTATAATCTTTAGAGAAGTCGAGGAAGACGTTACCGCCATGAAGGTCCCCGTTGAATTGATAGATTAACTTATCTAATTTTTCTTCAGTCAGAATTTCATTTGGATAATAAGACGTGTGGATTTGACGAATTTTTTGCTTATATTCAATCACCTTCTCACTTCCAAGCTTGGTATCCATTGACATCGATCGTTCAAACCAACGCTTTAAGGAATCAAAATAAGCCTGTTGCATTGTTTTCAATGTATCATCACTTAATTCAGTTAAATTGATTTTTGAAACGTTTTTCCCTTGAGCTAAACTCATGACAAACATACGATCACTAGAAGGAAGTTCCTTAATCACTTTTGGGATGGTTAATTCCATTGTGGGGTCATGATATAGCAGCTCTGCAATCTCATAGTTCAACATTTCTCGTTTCAATTGTAGTTCTTCCGCTACTCCTAAACTGGTAGAGCGAACAATGGCCTGAGCGCCCTTGCTATCTTCTACTAATGAAAGAATTCTTATCGTATCTTTATTTAAACTATGATGGAGGCCTGGTCTCTGAATTTTAATGAAAACCGGCTTTCCATCGTATTTGGCAAGAACTCCTACCGCCGTAGAAGCCGCTGCGACTTGTTTAACTCCCGTTAATTTTGCTAACTGCTCGGGTTTAAAATTCTTCTTCAAGAGAATATCTAATTCAGTATCAGAAAAAACGGTTAATTCCGATTTTAGCGTATTTCCCACTTCTCTTAGACGAGGGTTTTCTGATTTTCCGGAGAAGAATTGAATCGACTTTTGAAACAGAATATCTGTATTCGCGAGAACCGTTTGTTCCAGTTTCGTGGCCTGAGCTGCTGGACTTAGCGCCAGAACGGAAGACAGAATTTTTCTTTTGGTTTCCACTGGCATGTTGACATCAAAGTAATTTGCAAGAAGAGCTTCTGCTAACTGCTTCATGTCTTTATTCGGGATATCCAGCTTCGTATCTTGAAGCATGGCCTGTAGTTTAGATGATTGAGAATAATCTAAAGTCTCTAATGATTTGGCGATATCGTTGGAAGCTCGCTGAAAATGATGGTCTGGAATCTGATCGACCATTTTGTTTAGTTGTGATTCAGGAAGGTTCGCAAGATATTGACCAGCTGAAGAGAATTTATTGGCTTGCCATAGTTCCACGACTTTTTTCACTTCTGGAGTGGAATTGGCAGGTAAATTCGGTACCATTTCAGCAATGGCCTTATTTAAGTTTTCTTGAGACTTATCTAAAATCTGATCGAAAGAAATATTAAATTTCCCTCCATCCATCATTTCTTTCAACGCTGCTTCTTCAATCGCTTTATTCAATTTTTCTTCAGAGAGAATGATGTCTAAAATTCGTGGGTTTTTTACGAGCACCATTTTTAAGTTTGTGACACGATTTTTCACCACTTTTTCTAGATAAGCATCAATCGATAGCGGACTATCGATTTTTTTCAGAAAGGCTTCAGCGTCAGTCGCAGAAACTAATCCATTGGCGGTACCTTCTTTTAAAAAATATTCATCTAACTTTGGGTATTTGTAGGCAAGCTCACGGAAATGAACTTTTTGCAGAAAATCTAAATTAGTCGCTTCGACTAACTCGGATTTTTGTACCATCTGTTGCAGAAATGAGCGTAAGACTTCACCATCAGTTTGTTGAGCAAAGGAAGCTTGCGAAAAAATGATGAGAACGAAAAAATAAATGAACCTGAGGTTTTTCATAGAAAACCTATCGGTTTCTCTCTCAAAAATTTAAATAAAATTAAGCTTTTTTAGGGGAGAATGAGCTCTAATTCCATAAGTCCTGGTACTCTCACTGCATCTTTGAATTCAATAATTGAGCTTTTTCCTTTGATATCAGTTACAAAGTGAATTTTACTCTTATTAAGAGGTGCATTGGGATAGAGGAATCCAATCATATTTCCTTCTAAATTTTGAATCAATTGAAGCTCTGGATTTAAGACACCTGTCTCAGTGTACACTTTCCACATATCACGAGCTTCGCCTGAAACTTTAGAACCATAGTAATCACCCAGCACATCTGTAAAATCATTGAGAGACTTAAATTTGTACTCTTCTGGAAGATGCTTACGGCCAAAGCTGTAGTACTTATCCATCAGTTCAGAGAAGGCCTTGCCTTCCGCTGATTTTGGTTTCATACCGACCATCTTCTGGTAGAGCATGTAGACGGTGTAGTTTTGACTGGATTTTGAAACTAATTTTTTCTTTCCTGATAGTTTAATGATTTCAAAAATTTGATCACGAGCATAACGAAAAACTTCGGAAGGAAGTCCTTTGTTCAATTGAGCATTGTGGAGATCTCCCGTACCTTTTTTCACCAGCGGATTTTCTAAGCGAAGGCGCTCAATAATCATGGATTCAGGATCTGCGGTATTTTTAAAGAACGCCCAGTTCATGAATGTTTTATATTCTGCCGTTCCGACTTCAAAGTATAGATCGCTACCGAATCGATATTCACTACGAATTTGAATTGGGCCTTGAGCTTCTTCTACCAGTTTCACAAAATTTTCAGGCAATACATGATGAGGTTTAATTTTAGGGATTTCCTGACCAAACACCCATGGATTAATTTTTTCAAAAGTAGAGTCGCACTCTTGGGCACCTAGAGTGGCTGAGAAAAGAAGAAATTGAAGCAGCAAAATCAGGCGTAAAACCATGTGAAATTATCGACTTTTGTCTCTATATTCTTTAATTCTTTTAATACCCTTGATTCTTCTGTTTTTGACCCCATCTTATGATGGAGGTAGGGTAAGTTCCCTAAAACAAAGAGAGTCAATTATGATGAATCCGTACACTGTGCTTGGGGTTGATCAAAAAGCTTCGCAAGAAGAAATCAAAAAAAGCTATCGCAAGCTGGCCAAACTTTATCATCCTGATATGAATCAGGGAAATAAGGATTCGGAGAAAAAATTCAAAGAAATTTCTCACGCTTTTGATTTGATTGGAACGCCTGAAAATCGGGCGAAATTCGATCGTGGAGAAACGGCGGAACAACAACAACATCATTATGAACAATATCAAAAACGTGGCGCTAGATCGCAAAATCAAAACCAAGGTTTTTCTTTCTCTGATATGGGGATGGATGAAGATCTTTTCCAGGAAATTTTCGGAGGTGGCCGCAGAGGAACCCGTTCTCATTCCATGAATATGGCAGGTGAAGATGTCATCTATAAAATGGATATTGATTTTGATGTTTCCGTTCTCGGCGGAGAAAGAGTCATAACTTTACCAGAAGGAAAAACATTAAATGTGAAAATCCCGGCAGGAATTGAGACTGGGAAAAAATTACGTTTCAAAGGTATGGGTCATCCTGGTCATGGTAATGCACCGGCTGGGGATGCTTACATCGAGATCAATGTCACTCCCCACCCGAAATTTATTCGTGATGGAAAAGATTTGATAACAGAAGTTCCTTTGAGTTTTTTTGAAGCTTTAAATGGAGCAGAAATTCCAGTACAAACACTGGATGGCCAGGTAATGGTCAAAGTTCCTTCTGGAGTTACCACGGGTACAAAATTAAGAGTTAAAGGAAAAGGTGTTGCAAAAGGTAATGAGCTTGGTGATTTGTTCGTTAAACTAAAAGTCACAATGCCTAAAACGCCTTCGCCCGACTTTCTACAAGCTATCAATCAATTGGCGGAAAAATATAATTATGACCCGAGAGTGGCTGCGTAAAAAAAGAAAGGCCCCTTACGAGGCCTTTCACAAAATAGATCTAGTGATTATTGAATTGTTCTTTTTCTGTTGATCCTGCATAAGCAAGAGTAGAAGAAGTACCACCAGAGATAACTGTACTTACAGCATCGAAGTAACCAGTCCCAACTTCACGTTGGTGCTTAGTTGCTGTATAGCCATTTTTCTCCATTGAGAATTCTGCTTCTTGTAATTTAGAGTAAGCTGTCATGCCTCTCTCTTTATAATCAAGAGCTAGTTCATACATCGAGTAGTTAAGCGCGTGGAAACCAGCTAGAGTTACGAATTGGAATTTATATCCCATCGCTCCTAGTTCTTTTTGGAATTTAGCAATGTCGCTTTCGCTTAGATTTTTCTTCCAGTTAAATGAAGGAGAACAGTTATACGCTAACATTTTGTTAGGGAATTGTTTCTTCATAGCTTCAGCAAATTTTTTCGCTTCTGCCATATCTGGTTTACTTGTTTCACACCAAACTAAATCAGCGTATGGAGCGTAAGCTAGACCACGAGCGATTGCAGTGTCTAAGCCTGCTTTAATATGATAGAAACCTTCTGGAGTTCTTGTACTTGAAGTAACGAAGGCCTTATCACGGTCATCAACATCAGAAGTAATGAGTTGAGCTCCATTAGCATCTGTACGTGCGATCACAAGAGTAGGAACGTTCATCACGTCAGCCGCTAAACGAGCAGCAACCAGGTTACGGATAAATGTTGAAGTTGGAACTAAAACTTTACCACCCAAGTGACCACATTTTTTCTCTGAAGCAAGTTGATCTTCAAAGTGAACGCCAGCAGCTCCTGCCTCAATCATGCCTTTCATAAGCTCATATGCATTAAGAGGTCCACCGAATCCAGCTTCAGCATCGGCTACGATTGGCGCCATCCAGTGAGTGTTAACTTTACCTTCTGACCATTCAATTTCATCTGAGCGTTTAAGCGCGCGATTGATTTTTCTTACTACCTCAGGAACAGAGTTCGCTGGGTATAAACTTTGATCTGGATACATATTTCCTGAAAGGTTTGCATCTGCAGCTACTTGCCATCCAGAAAGGTAAATTGCTTGTAGTCCAGCGCGAACTTGTTGCACAGCTTGGTTACCAGTTAAAGCACCCAGGGCATTAACATAATCAGTTGTGTTCACCAGATTCCAAAGGCGCTCAGCTCCTTGGCGTGCCAGTGAGTATTCAATGTTTACTGAGCCACGAAGTTTGATAACATCTTCGGCTGAGTAATCACGTTTTACACCTTTCCAGCGTGCATCCGTTTCCCATGTCTTTTTTAGATTTGCGGCCAATTCTTTTACGTTGTTTTGCATCGTCCATTCCTTTGCTAGTTAAAGTTCGCGATTAAAGTACATCTCCAAGGAAATCAGGAAATTCTTTAAGCAAGAAAACTCTTTCAGCATCTTTCGCTGCTTGTTGAAAGCTAGCGTGAGTTGCAGGAGGAACTTCTGTTAAAATTTTCCCTAATTCCTCAGTAAATGTTTGTTTGATTAATTGTTCCGTTACTTTTTGCCCGTTGGTTAGAGTGACTCCGTGGTACAACCACTGCCAAACCTGCGCACGGGAAATTTCTAATGTAGCCAAATCTTCCATCATGTTATCCCAAGCGACACAACCAATATCAGCGTTCCATCCTTGAGCGTAAGCAATTCCTACGCGCACATTGGTACGGAGTCCATCCATCGTTTTGTCACCGATCGCTTCAGGCAGAATAGAAGAGTATTTATCAAAATTTTCTTGGAGATTACCCAGTTGATTGGTTTTAGTGAAAGCTTCCATGGCGATGCCGATAAAGTAGGGGTGTGAAACCCAACACCCATCATGACCCCAATCCCATTCACGTTTTTTGTCTGTACGTACTTTTTCTGCTTGAGAATTTCTTTCTGCTTCTGATTTTCCTGGAGTGAAAGCAGACATTCCCCCCATGGCAAAAGCTCCATGCGAGTGACAAATTTTTACCACACGTTTCGCGTAGTTTTCCATCCAAGGACGAGTCATGGTAATGGAAGCACGATCAGCTAAGACACGATCAGCATGTTTTTTAAGCACTTTAATATCACTGAAAATTTTATCCCAACGGCCTACATTTAAGCCAGCAGCGTGCTCTCTAATTTCATAGAGAATTTCTTCAACTTGGTAAGTGGCAGGTAAAGTTTCAATCAGGAAAGTAGCTCTAAGGGTAGGAACGGGGAGATTCATTTCTTTTTCGAGGGCAGTAAAAAGATTGTTCCACCAACGAGCCTCTAAATAATGTTCACACTTAGGTACATAAAATTTTGGAGTCTTATTTTGTTTCAAATAAATTTTGGCAGTATGAAAAAAACAAGTCACTAAATCGAGTAAGCCTCCTGAAATAGGAGTGCCATCAATCGTGATATTTGTTTCATTTAAATGAAGTCCACGGACACGAACCATCACATGGGCCATATCATTGGCATTTAAACGGTAGATTTTTTCTGGTTTATTATTTTCTGCTGGTTGAACGTAAGAAAGATTTCCACTGACTGCACCGATGACATTACGATAACCATCCAGAATATTCCCAAAGCTAGGCTTCATCGAATCTTCAAAATCGAGCATCGCCATGTCGGCCCGTGCACCATTCTCATTACGAGAAAGCATGTTGATGACCATCTTCGCGGAATTTACAGGACCAGTAATCTCAACACGTCGACAAAGAATGTCTGGTGGAAGGGGAGAAACTTTCCAAGCAGTGCTGGCTGCAACGGAATTTTTATCTAAAAATTCTGGCGTCTTTCCAGCATCATAATCTGCTTGTCTAACTTTTCTTTTTTGTAAAAGTTCGAGGCGTTCTGAATTAAATTGTAGGTGGAGTTTTTTAAGAAGTGAAAAGAGTTCCGGGGTGAAGATTTCAGCACTACCCGAATTCCAATAATTTTGATTAAAAGTAGCCCCTGTTGGTGGTCCTGATATACTCATAAACAATCCCTGTCTGTAAGTCTTCCAACATTCTTTCGAGAGAGGGATTCTTTGTCAAATTTTTATTCGGGGCTTATTCTTGAGGGGTTTGCTCGGCTTTATCCTCAGAAGCTGGCATACGTTTCTTTTCTTCTTCTTTCACTTCTTTCACAGCACCACTCAAGAAGAAAGATTTCTGCATGGCCTTAAGCACGGTAATTGATTCATTTAAGGCCTGAATAGCACGTTCAGATCCTTGTGGAAGAGTCTGCGCTAACTGTTTCATGACTGGCTGTAGTTCCTTTAGGCCATCAGTTAAAGTCACTAAATTCTGCATAACTTTTGAGACATCCTCAGACATTTGTGGAGCTTTACCTACAATATGAGGAAGAGTCTGCTTAAGATAATGAGTCGTGATAGTAAGATTCTGTAAGGTTTTCTGTAAATTATCTTTATGGGCCAACTGAGACGTGAGGCTTTTACTGGAAATAAGAGTGTCATTAAGATTAGTGAGGATATTATCGATTTTTCCAATATAAGGAACCAATTGGTCACCACTTAAAAAATCTAGAGCATCAAAATGGGCTGAGTGATGGATCATACTACCCGCTATCAGTTTTTTATTCTCTTTGGGCCCAACAGAAAGATTGATGATCTTTTCACCGATTAAAAAAGGGCGGAACAACTCAACTTTGCTACCTTCTGTCATAGACCCAGCGTATTTTTCCAGGATAGAAAAAGTCACTTTCACATGTTGTTCACTGTCGAGTTCCACGGATTCAACTTCCCCCACACGCAGACCTGAGATTTGCACTAGAGTCCCGGTGCGGATGTTATCTGCATTTTTTAGGTATGTGTGAAAGGTAGTTTTGTCTTCAAACCAGTTTTTCTTTATGGCGACACCGAGACCGAGAATAAAACTTCCTACAATCGTGACACCAACAAAAATTCCGACAGAGCGTTCAAAAACATTAAATTTATAGTTCATAAATTACCCGCTAATTTTAACGATGGTTTTGTAACCAGAGAGATTTGTCCCTGATGCACGTTAATCTGTGCATGTTGAGGGAAAAATTTCATGAGTTCTTGATCATCGCTAATGATAAAAATATGCTTAAGATTGAATTCTTTCTGATGTTGTTCAATTAAAGAGACTAAGGTTCCCATATGTTCCTGATTTAAACCTAGAGTAGGGTTATTGAGATAAAGAGCTTGGGGATGAAAGAGAAACGCTTTAGCCAGAATAGCTGCTTTTCTTGCCCCTGAAGAAATCATGGAAGGTCGGAGGTGCTTAATGCTAGAAAGATTAAAACGATCGAAATAAAAATCAATTCGTTCTTTGATCATTTTTTTATCAAGAATGCCATGATAGTCAAATGGAAGTTGAAAATTATCGATAAGGTTTAAATTACTAATTAAACCTCCTACATCAAAAGCATAACCCATTTGCAAACGATACCATTTGAACTCTTCAAAACTCATATTCTGAACCTTGAGACCATTAATGAGATAATCACCAGACTCAATCGTGACTATTCCGAGCATGACTTTAAATAATGTTGATTTTCCTGCTCCTGTAGATCCATGAATAAAACTCACTTGATTCATAGGAAAATCTAAAGTAGCTTTTTCTAGTAAAAAAGTTTCACCTTGCTCATAACGAAAATACAAATTTTTGAATTCTAGTTTATTGAGATCCATTAGCGCGCCCCCATGAGATAAGTGATGAGGGTCAGGCTGACATTAGAAAGAGTCACAAAGCCAATACTTAAGACCACAGCTTTAGTCGCAGCTTGAGGTACTTCGTGCGGACTCTGTTTAACTTTTAGGCCAACATAAGAAGCGATGGCAAAAATCAAAACACCGCTGATACAATTTTTCACCACACTTAAAATAAAATCAGTATGTGTAAGAGCGCGTGCCAGTGAGTCCATATAAAAGCTAAAAGAAAGAGGTTTTAAAAAACTAGCAACAACAAAGCCACCACCTAGAGCGATGATATTGAAATAAAAAGCCAGACAAAGCACACTGATCACACCACCCAAAAGTCGCGGGAAAACCAAATAAACTAAAGGGTCAATACTCATGACTTTCATGGCATCAATTTCTTTATTAACTTGCATATTACCTAGCTCACTGGCCACTGCTGTTCCTGAACGGGCAATCACGATCAAGGCGGTAATCATAGGACCCAATTCACGCACGATAATGATCGTTAGAAGATTTCCCATCATGTCAGAAGAACCAAAAAGGGAAAGCTGGTGAGTTGATTGAAGAATGACAATCGAGCCTGTGGCAAGAGCAAGAAAACCAATTAAAGGCATGGCCATACAACCCGTAAAATAAATTTGTGAAATAGTGACAGAGAGGAGAGGCTTTAAATTCTTTCCGCGGCTTAAAATAGTCTGGCGAAAACTCAAATAAATCATGAGAAAAAAAGAAGTTAAACTTCTTGCTTGATCTACCGTGTATTTTCCCAAATTGTCGATGGCCTTCAACATACAAGTTCTTTTCGGTTTTATGAGGGATTTATTTACCTTCTTCACTGTCTATAAATTAGACACTTTAAGAAGGAAAAAGGACCATTTAAGAACATTTTTTCTACGAATCAGTCTGTTCCTCAGGCAAAATAGGGAATGATGGTAATAGTTGATCGCAAAAAAGAGGTATTTCCATGAACGCTAGATCATTGGTTTTGATGAGTCTTTTTTTTATAAACGCTTCCGTTTTCGCTCAGGAAAATCCCCCAATTATTGATGTTGATGTACAAGTGGGAGTTAATGCCGTCACGGAACAATCTGCTCAAGGTGATACGCAGATAGCGACAGGTGTCCTTGGACTTGAATCAAATCTCAACTTAGCTCAATTGGAAGGACACAAACTTTTACCTTTCAAAGTTGAATTATGGGTAGGTAGTACCCCGAACCCTGTGCAATTAAGAAATCTTGAAGCAAGTTTAGCGGAAAGCATTTTAAAATACGGTTTTTCTCTTTCTTATTTAAATGTACAGCACCAGGTTAATGGTGTGGGAGAAAACCAATTTACTACGACAGGAATTACCCCCGTGTTAGTGAATTACCGACACACTCTTATGCCTGATGGAAAACTGGTCGTCGAAGGTTACCTGGGAGCAGGAATTAATATTGCCGATAAAGATCTGGTTAATGATCGTCCCTATGCTGGTATGGCCCATTTAAAAGAGAATAAGAATGGTTTTTATCTTCCCGTGGGAACTACCCTCTACGGTGAAAACGATATCATTGAGTGGAGAGTTGAAGCGAATTATGTTTTGGCGAATTCAGAGACAGAAGTGACAAAACAAGCAAGTCCGAAAGTGAAAGTGCACAATGTCCATAATATGCAAATGCAGACATTCCATGCTGGGGCCCAGGTAGAGTTAAGATTACAAAATTTGATTAAATCTAAGCTTACTCAAGGAGTAAGTCTTTTTGCACGGGTTGATTACAATACTGGACTTGCAACAGACAATTTAGACGTGATTAAATACAGTAAGAAAAGGAACTATTACGATAATCAATTGATGAATTCATCATCAACACCGACGAGTAATTTTAACAATGTTTCAGGACAAGTGGGGATTAAAATAAATATAGGAAATGGCGGAAAGAAAAAATCTCCCCGCCCGGTATTTTAATTAAAACTTTTGCCAGTTTAAATTAGGTTGAGAAGTGGAAATCCAGTAGTTTTGCACTTGAATTTCATCCACTAATTTAGTTGCTTTAGCATCATAAATTCTGATTCCGTTAGCAGTCTTTGTTTTCAGAGCAAACATTTGGCTACTCACTGCGGCCGACGCAAGATCAGCATTATTTTCTTCATAAATTTTGAATTTATTAAAAGTGAAGACACAAAAATTTTGAGCAGAGTTTTGGTAGCCTAAAAGATTATTGGTCAAAAAGTAGGACTGCACTGGTCCTGACATAATAGAGGCACCTTCAGGATTATAGAAACGCACAAGATTCATGTTGTCTTTGAAGGCCATCGCTTTATCTAAAATTTGAATGTTGCCAATTGCATTTGATGACCAAAAAACTTGATTCATATCTTTGTTAACGACAAATGTTTGTCCGTTTTGTTCATAACTGAATAGATCGTTTAAAAGCGTTTTAATTTTAAGACCAAAACCAGAAAGAATCGTGTCTCCGGCGGCATTAATCACTTTGGTAAAGCCGAAAGTATCTGTAAAGGTCGCAAAGTTGTCACTTAGGTCATAACTTACGATCATATTATTGTATTCAAGACGATCACCGTTTGCTGTAACTAAACTTAAGTATCCGTAGGAGTCTTTGGCGAAGAGGAAGTTATCTGAAATTTTGGCTTCAATGTTCATCGCTTGTGAGAAGATCTCTTGTCCTTGTTCATTTTTCACCACCAGAGTACTGCCAGCTCTGTCTTCACGGTAAGCAAACATCGTGCTCGAAATTCCCGCTGCTTTAATCCATGACTCATTTATAAAGCTTGTTCCCTGACGATTATAAACTTTTAGGATTTTTCCACCTAAGGCCATGAAGTACTTGCTAGTAATTTGGTAGTCAGAAGCATAGGCCTGATCCACCAGAACTTTCCCGAACTTGTCGACGACTGTAAGCGTGTTATAGGCCGATTGAATGGCTGCAACATCCTCTCGTAAATCGACTTTTTTGATGTTGGAGATATCTGTTTTATAAACTTCCTTTCCTGCATCATTTATGACCTTAAAGTCAGATAATTTTGAGTAGGCTGCAAAATCTGCAAAAGAAGAAAATGAGAATGACAGGAGTACGAGTCCTAATGAAATCTTCATAAAATTTACCCTAAATATCGATGTTTTTAGTGGTTCTTAAATAGGTCTAAATAGCGGATTTAGCAAGCAATTTAGTAAATTTTACAAGGAGCAATTGCCAGTCTCTTGTGACGTTTAATACAGTGAGGGCGTTTACGGTTCACTTTATAGAGGAATTTATGACAAAGATGTCCAAAATCTTGGCTATTATCGCTGTGCTTTTGATTACCCTTTCTACCCTGGCGGCAAAGGATTTTGCGAAAGAAAAAATCGTCGTTATGGCCTGCTCAGATAAAGCGATGGAAATTGCAGAAGCTCAGGCGCATATTTCCTTTGGTCGTGTTGAAACGAAACGTTCACATGAACCGGTGATTGATTTACTCAGCCAAAACAATGAAAAACTCACCATGACTTTTGAAGTGAAGGGAATTCCAGCCATCACGATGGATGCTACTTCATGCAACTATAAAGTTAAAATGAGACGTAACACTCTAGGTGAGTGTTGGATGGAAAAAATCGAACAAACCAAATGTATCTAATAAAAAAAGCCACCGAAAGGTGGCTTTTTTATTTGTATTACTTTCTCTTTATCGATTTAATCTCAATCGCTTCTAAAGGAACATCTCCCATTCCTTTAACCATTCCGGTTTTTGCCATTTTTATTTTGTTCACCACCGACATTCCATTTGTAACTTTTCCAAACACAGCATAACCCCAACCGTTGCCGTTTGAATTGACGTAATTTAAGAAAGTGTTGTCTTCGACGTTGATGAAAAACTGAGCACTAGCTGAGTGAGGATCACTCATTCTCGCCATGGCTATAGTCCCAACGTCATTACGAAGTCCGTTGTTGGCTTCATTTTGAATGGGAGCATCGGCTTTTTTCTCATTCATGTTTTTATCAAAACCACCACCTTGAACCATAAATCCATTGATTACTCGGTGAAAAATTAGTCCGTCGTAGTGTTTTTTTTCGACGTATTTTAAAAAGTTGGCCACCGTATTAGGTGCTTTTTCTCCGTTTAATTCCACTTCAATGTCACCGGCTGTGGTTTGAATCACAACCATTGTTTTGGCTGATTTTGTTTCCACTTTTGCCGCTGGTGTTGCTGCATTTTTCTGCGCATAAGTGTTGACACTAAAAAGTAGGGCGAGCATTAACATTTTCATAAACATCCTTGGTTAATTTTGGGTTTGTTGTTTAACGTAATTTAAATAGTGCTGATGTAATTTTTTTGTCAAAGTTCCAGGTTTACCAGAACCAATCATTTGCTCATCGATTTTCACAATGGGAACAACTTCTTTCAATGAGCTAGTCATAAAGACTTCGTCTGCACTTAAAAGTTCTTTCAGATCGAAATCTTTTTCTTGAATAGAAAGCTGGTGGAGTTTCGCAACTTGGAAGATCATATCGCGAGTAATACCTTTCAAAAGACTGCGCTCTAAGCTCGGAGTATAGATTTGGTTATTTTTCACCATCCACAGATTGTTGGTGGTGCCTTCAGTTACGAGCCCTTGGTGATCCAGCATCACGGCATCAAAGGCCCCAACATTTTTGGCTTCAATAAAAGCTAAAATCGAATTGAGATAATTTCCTGTCTTCGCCCTTGGGTTTAGGGCATCTTTAGGATTTCGCTTGGTTTGTGCCACAATGTAATGGACCCCTTGCTCATACCATTCGATGGGATTGGTTTTAAACGATTTTAAAATCAAAACCACATTATTGGTATTTACTTTTTTTGTATCCAACCCAATTTCACCCACGCCTCGAGAAATGATAATGCGGAGGTAACAATTTGGAAGATTAAGGGTCTTAAAGGTCTTCTCGATT
>JBEIOQ010000100.1:0-9040 GCA_040377495.1 Halobacteriovoraceae bacterium | reverse complement strand
GGTTGTTACTTCTTGAGCAAAGCTAGAGAAGCTTATAAAGAAGAGAATCAAACAAATTTTCATGGAGCTTTAACCTCCACTTGTAAATATTGATCGTTCAAACGTCCCCAATAATACATTTGCGACAGATCAAGATTGAGACCATTAAAGAAGATGGGATAATTAGACTGGAAACAGTCTGCTTTACTACTACTGACAAAATCTTCCTGAATATAACCTTTATGTGCCCCTACTTCCGTTTGAAACCAGGTTATATTTTTTATTTTTTCTGTCTTTAAAACTTTTAAAGGGTGTCCACAAGCAATGGTGGTTAAACTAACTGAATTGGAATTAGTTCTTTCATGCAAATGCGCAAATAATGTCTTGGCATAAAAAACACCAACCATTTGATCTTGGGCCATCACAGACCATGAAATAAAATAACAAAGCAACAGTCTTAACAAAATTATACCTTCCAACGGAACTGAATCGTTTCCCAATTATGACATTGAGGACAACGCCAGAAAATATTGTCTGAATTATAACCACACTGCGAACAGTAATGACGAGTTAAACTTGAGTGTAAATTATTTAAAAGCTCTTTCGTTTGCAGCATGGCCACATCCGTTTTACCTGTATCGATTAACAGCTTAATGTATTCCATTTTAAGCACATCACTATGGTTCGTGTTTTTCTCCATCCATTTCTTTAAAATATCAAAAGCTTCAGCCTGGCGGTTGGTATCTTTTAACAAACGAACTTTGGAAAGCACGACTGACGGAGAAATTATCAAGTCTTGGTCATTAAGAGTTAAAAAATATTCTTTCAGATTCTTCAAACGTTCAAAATATTGGGTCTTAATTTCTGGAGCTCCGTCAAACTCTTCAATGGAAATAAAGATAAACGAAGCATACATCGGATGCTCTTTCAATAAATCTAAGATCAAGGCTTTTGCATCATCCATTTGCCCCAAGGCCACAAACATTCTTAATCGTAGAATTTTAGCTGATACAGAAGGAGCAAAACGAAGTGCATCTTCTAAATCTTCTGAACATTCACGGTAATTCCCCTTGGCAAAAAGTATTTTCGCTTTTTGTACCAGAATATGAGAAATCGTTTCAGATTGATTTTCATGCCCGACTTTGGAAAGCATAATACGATAGTTATAAGCTTGGTCCCAATCTTCAATATCCTCATAGATACGGCATAGAGACTGGATCACTTCATATTGATCACGATTGATCTTTAAAACATCCTTATAGGTTTCAATTGCTTTATCGACAAAGCCGCCCTTATCGAAATCGACGGCCAATTCTTTTAGGGCCAGTAAACGAGTCGATTCAGAAATATTATTACGAGCAATTAAGGAACGGTGAATGCTGATCGCTTTTTCAATTTCACCATTGGAACGGAATAATCCCCCTAGTGCAAAATAAGTATCAATTGTTTCGCGGTTTAAATCGACTGCATTTAAAAACTCTTTAATGGCCAAGTCTTTATTCCCCGAAATAAGATATTGAGTCGCATTCAAAAAGATTTTTGATTGTGCTTCAAAAATAGAGCTGCGATATTTCTGGGAAAGCTTTATCCCCTTATCTTTCTCAATTAGATAATGATAAATCAGAACCAAGGTGGTTGCGATCGCAACGACGGTAAGCAAATGCTCTTGAGTCCAATTGAGTAACGATTGGTATTCCATTCCCTAATTCCTTATCTACACTTAAGGCGCATACATGAATGTCGGCATTCTGCTCGCAATCACTCGATCTTTGATGTTAGAAAAAGACTCATCTACATTTTCCAGAAAGTCTGAAAAACTCAAATTCTTCTTATGCTTGATAAAGCGTAAACCAAATTTTCCTTTAAGATCGAGATCTTTATGGATCGCACGCCCAGAAGCCCACAGTCCACCTAGCTCATCCACTAACCCGATCTTCTTAGCATCTTCACCTGAAAAAATTTGCCCTTGAGTATGAGCAATAAAATCACCTTTAATACGATCTTTTCTTACCGCTAAAATATCACGACGAAATTGTTCGTGAGTTCCTAGAATCATACCGCTTAATAACTCTTTCTCTTCTGCGGTTAAAGCGCGTGAAGGATCTCCCACGTCTTTGAAGTGTCCAGCTTTAATCGTGGTTGGACTCACTTTCACAAATTCATAAAGCTTAGAAAGATCCATGAACTGCATGATTACACCAATCGATCCTGTTAGTGTCCCCGAATTAGCATAAATTTTTCTACAAGCAGAACCAATATAATAACCACCCGACGCTGCGATTGTTCCAAAAGAAGCAAACACAGGTTTTACAGTGTCAATTCGTCTGATCTCTTCATAAATTTCTTGAGTGGGGCCAACCGCTCCCCCTGGAGAATCCACACGAACAATGATGGCCTTAATAGATTTATCTTTTTCTGCAGATAATAAATCTTTAATCGTTTGTTTTGATTCCATAATTGGCCCAGTGACTTCAATCACTGCGATGGGAGCATTTTTATTATCTTCCATATAAGATTCAAATTCATCACTGCCCGTTTTCAAAGATCGAATGGTATAGAAAGCAAAAACCAAAAAAACGATGAAAAGGGCGAAAATTAATACAAATAAACCAGTCAAACTTTTCGATCTAGTTTGATTCATGGGGATAGCTCCTATTTTAGTCAACAAAAGTGTGCAGTTTTCACTCTCAATGATAAACTTTTCCTCCTTAAAATCCAACCAGTTAATATCGGCATTCCCTATCATAAAGCTCGGGTTTTGCCCACAGCAGAAATTGCCGTATAATTACTAAAGGTGCTCTGGGAAAATTCCGATAGAATATAAGTAGGAAGCAATCCTCAAAGGAGTCCATAATGAAAAAATTAATCCTTTTAAGTTTGGTTCTCGCCATAAGTGTTCCTCTATACGCTGAAAAAGGTGATTACAAATTCAACGTAGCAGATGACATTGGTGACACTAAACGCAATTCACTGGAAGAATCAGATGCTGGTCGTGAAGTCGCAAGTGCAGATGACTTTTACATTGACCCAGATGACGAGGAACTAAACCGTAAC
The DNA here is from genome assembly GCA_040377495.1 of Halobacteriovoraceae bacterium. Lineage (GTDB taxonomy): Bacteria > Bdellovibrionota > Bacteriovoracia > Bacteriovoracales > Bacteriovoracaceae > JBEIOQ01. Next base: position 6,007 of record JBEIOQ010000100.1, on the reverse strand, counting down.
CCAGCTGCTCTTAGAAAAGAGAAAGCAAGAATTAGAACTAATCTTGCAATCAAGTCTGAGCAAAAGAAAGAGCATATTAAAGAATGGCGTATGGAAAGAACTTATAAATAAAGTTCCTACTTCAAGTGACTTCTAAAAAAATGCAGCAGGCAGCGCCTAAAAAACGCTGCCTTTCTTTTTCCTAGAGGTACCTCATGAAATTTTTAAGCATTATCTTTTTCACATTCCTCATTATTCCTCAAGCTTTTGCCATTAAAGGAACAAGTACGTTTTCCCTCAGTGAAGAGATGGGCAAAGTTGCCTCACGCGCCCCTGCAGAAGATTTTTATTTAGATCCAGAGGAAATTGATTTAAATGATCCTGTCGCGGTAGAAAATGAAAAAGCGCGTATCAGAGAGAATCTGGCGATTAAAAGAGAACAGGATCGTGAGTTTAGACGGTTCCGTGGAGCTCGTTAGAACTTTGAGTAGCACCCCAAACATTAAGTTTTTCCACTTCTGATTTCAGCTGACCACAAGCGGCTAAGATATCAGCTCCTTTCGTAGCTCGAATGGTCGTAGTGTATCCTCGACTATTCATCGTTTCCATAAACCATAAGACTTTTTCTTTCTTTGGACGTTTAAACTTAGAACCTGGGAAATCATTAAAAGGAATCAGATTAATTTTTGATTCTTCTCTTCGTAAAAGCTTACATAATGCTTCAATATCTTCCTCTGTATCATTGAGTTCATCGATCAAAAGATATTCATAGGTAATACGACGGTATGCTTTTAAAGGAATGGTTTGAATCGCAGTAAAAAGTCGTTCAAGATCATACACTTTATTTATCGGCATCAATTCTGAACGCACATTATTGCGGGCTGAGTGCAGAGAAATAGCAATATTTACTGGAGGAAAATTAATCAATTTTTCAATCTGAGGAACTAGTCCTGAAGTCGAAAGAGTGATACGTCGTTGTCCTAAACCAAAAGCTTTTTCATCCAGAAAAATTTCTGTCGCCTTCTGCATATTATCAAAGTTATGCAGCGGTTCTCCTTGTCCCATATACACTATATTGGTGAGTTTTTCTTCAGCACCGACATTTTCCATGAGCCAACGACTGATGGCCAAAAATTGTCCTGTCACTTCACCGACTTTAAGATGGCGTTTCAAACCTTGAGTGGCGGTGTGACAGAAAGTACAACCAATAGCACAGCCCACTTGAGAGGAAATACAAATGGTCAGACGTTCACGAGCGGGAATCGCCACTGTTTCGACCGTTTGTTTATCAGAAAATTGCACTAAGAATTTTTTTGTTCCGTCATTGGAAATGGCCTGCCAAACAATTTTAGGAAGTGAAAGATCGTAATTTGTCTTCACATACTCTTTGACCTTGTTGGAAACATTGGTCCATTGATCAGGATTGATTTCAAATTTACGATAAATCCACTGAAAAATTTGATCAGCGGCAAAAGGTGGCAAACCGTCTTCTTTCAAACGGGCCTTAAATTCGTCACGGGATAAATCATAAAATGAAGTCAGCATAGTGCCCACGTTTTAGACTGGGAGATAGAATTTGGCGAATGTTTTTCCTAGGTCTTGAAAAACTTACCAAACAGAGTGGAAGACTTCTCTTTTTTGAAGGCGGGATTTAAAAGAGAATGGCCAAAACGGCGATATATCTCCCTGAAATTACGTATGTCACGAGTCCCTTCAACCCCTGAATTGTAATCCTCAGAAGAAAGAACAAATACCTCAGGAGCACTCAATTCTTCACAAAGTGCCAAAGCAAAGCGGGATAAATCATCAAGATTTGAGAACATAAGTTTATGCTCCATCTCTCCCATAAAATGCTTTTTTGCGGCTTCTTCCAGGGTGCGCTCTGGAATAAAACTCGCTTCTGAGAAAAAATACAGGACTTTATAGTAATTTCCTGGCTGTGCTGATTCACCCAAATTAATGACCACAGGATGATAGATTAAATTTAAAGCTAAATTATGTTTCATGTTTACTCGAAATAACCAAAATCTAAAGAAACAGATCCACCACTATCGATCTCAAGATCAATTCCCATGGTTGAAGTTTTCACCTTCGAATCAATTTCATCAATGATTTTTAATAAAGCAAAATTTTTGGCTCCGACAATACGGGCCCTTTTTTTATGAGAACTTGGATTATAGAAACTCAAGCGTCTAATTTGTTCATAATTCATTTCACTCATTTTTGGTGTTCTGTACTTCCAAAAATAGTAAAGTTCATTTTCATCTTCAATTTTTAGATGCTTAATATTGATAAATGAAATGATAGATTCCCAGAATGAAATTTTCTTCACTAAGCCATTTTTGGCGACATCGTTCCCACTAAAAAGAATAAATTTCCCTTCCCCTAATGCAGCATGAGTCACGGTGGTTAAAAAATTTACTTTTTCTGTTTGAATATTATTTTCCATGAAGAACAAAGACAGTTTTCGGTTCAGTTCTTCATCAAGATTGTCTATATCCAGCAGAATCTTAGCTCCTCCTAAAAAGAGCTTGATCATCTTATTCACATCATCTTTTGCCAGGCCGTATCCAGAGAAAATATGAACTTTGGCATCCATATAATCTTCATCCAAATTCACTTCCACCTGATAATTAAAATTATAACTCCATTTAAATTCTCTTCTGAAATATGACAATAATCCCAGCTCTGTCCATTTTTCTGGGTGACGAATCGCTAACGGAGCCTGGTGATAAATTTCAAAGTGGACGAGTGGAGTATAAGATGGAACATAATCATCTTCATAAAGTTTCGTATCAATTTTTTTATACAAAAAGCCAGAGGTAAAAAAGTCGCTGAAAGCTTTCTTTAACACCGGTGTTTTACTTTCTAAACTTAGAAGAGCAGTGCTCGGAATCACTTTATTCGCGACAACATCAAACAAGCTGTCAAAATAGTTGTTCGGCTTGTCCCACATAAACGATGTACGAGCAAAAATATCTTCGCGTCCACCACCTAAAAAAGCCACATCAATTTCACCTGACCACAGACTAGAAAGCGACTCTTTCGCTGACTGAGAATAAAGCTCATTAATCAATTTTAAAAAATCAATTTTAAAACGAATTTTATCCTCCGCATTTAAACTTTCAGGAGTCATCTTCTTCTCAGCTAACTGAGCACGAATAAAACGCCCAAAAGCAGTTTCATAAACTTGAGAATAATCTTCCCAATAAGAAACAAATTTATTTTTATAAATAAAACCCGCGTGAAGACCAAAAACAGGGGCAGTGATCCCATTAGTCGAAAGATATTGGCCTAAGTGCCAAACGAATTTTCTAAAACTTTGATAAACTTTTGGATCAAAAAATGAGTAAATTTTGTTCACACGCTCTTCATTATCCACTACCGCAACAGCTAAACCATCGTCGGAAAGACTCATCGTTTTCGCTAAGCTTGAAGGTAAACCACCATAGGGTAAATAAGGCTGTGGGCCTAAAGGTAATAAGAAACAAACTTCACGACCTAATTGATTGGCAATGGTGAAGAGTTTTTTCAAATCTGTTTCTGGTTTTTGATCCGCAAAATCAAAATGTTCATGGTCAAGCATATGGAATGACCAGTTAAGTGGAACAAAAAGTGGAGTCCCTGCTGGAAAATCTTTGATTTTGCTTTCCCAAAGAGCAGGCGAAGTCTTCCAATAAAAGAACCAATTCTCTCCTGGGAACGCTGAGTCGTATTGATGACCTTGTGTAAGGGAAGCCAAACTAATTCACTCCATCGAAAACTTCAAAAAGCATGTTGCATTAAAAGTATTCATCTTATGGCAAATAATGTAAAGATATTAAGGCTTTTTAATTCATCATTTTTTAAACATCACGAAAGGGGACCATATGTGGTTTTGGACTCAGGAAGAAAAAGAATTAAGTCGTGTCGCAAGGGATTTTGCACAAAAAGAAATTGCTCCTCATGCAGAAAAGCATGACCGTGAACAAAGTTTTAACCTCAAAGCATTCAAAAAAATGGGTGATATCGGGATATTAGGGATCACTGCTGACCCAGAGTATGGTGGAGCAGGCCTGGGTGCCACCGCCGCAACTATTGTGATGGAAGAGTTTGGAAAAGTTTGTGCCTCCACTGCACTTTCTTACCTCGCCCACTCTATGCTGTGTGTGAATAATATCGACAAAAATGCTAGTTCCGCTCAAAAGGAAAAATATTTACCTAAACTCATTACCGGAGAACATATCGGTTGTATGGGAATGAGTGAACCCGAATATGGTTCAGATGCTGTTGGTATGCAAACCAAAGCAAAGCTTAATGGTGATCACTACTCTATTAATGGTTCCAAAATGTGGATCACAAACGCACAGTACGCTGATGTTGCTTATACCTACACCCGAACAGGCCCAGGTAAAAAAGACCTTACTACCTTCATTATCGAAAAAGGCATGCCAGGTTTTTCTGTGGGTAAAGAAATTAAAAAAATGGGAATGCGTGCAAGCCCTACTGGCGAACTTGTCTTTGAAAATGCCAAAGTTCCCATGTCTAACAGAATTGGGAATGAGGGTGACTCAGTTACTCACATGATGAAAAACTTAGAAATTGAACGCATTACCATTTCAGGAATATCTTTAGGAATTGCTCAAGCTTGTGTGGATCAATGTCTTCGCTACGCCAACGAAAGAAAACAATTTGGCCAAACACTGGGAAACTTCCAGATGATCCAAAAAATGATTGCTGATATGGCCACTCACACTGAGATGATGAGGCATTTTCTCTACTCTGTGGCAAAAGACTACGATAACGGAAATAAGGGCCGAGTAGTAGCTGCTCAAGTAAAACTCGGTATCCCTCGCATGGTCACACAAATAGCTCTCGATGCAATTCAAATTCATGGTGGTTATGGTTACTCTCAAGAGTTCCCACTAGAACGCTATATGAGAGATGCAAAATTAAATGAAATCGGTGCAGGAACCAATGAAGTGATGGTAATGATCATCGCTAAAGAACTTTTAAAACAAGCAGAACATAAAGCTTAAGCATAATTTATGAATGAATTGCAACTTGAACTGAAAAACTCCATCGCTAAATTCTGTAAAACAAAGGTTGAGCCTTTTATGGAACAGGATGATCACGACTCACGTTTTCGTATGGAAATTTATCGTGGACTCGGTGATCTAGGATTGGGTGGTATTCCGCTTCCTGAAACTACCGGCGGTGCTGGACTCACATATCAAGATTTTGTCGTCGTTCTACGAGAGATTGCGAAGACTTCTGTTCCTTATGCTGTGACTTTATCTGTATCCACCATGGTACAAACAATTATCAACGAACATGGTAACGACGCTCAAAAGAAAAAATATCTTCCCATGCTGACCTCTGGGCAGGAGATTGGAGCTTTTGCTCTCTCTGAATCAGGTGCAGGCTCTGATGCAGCTTCCTTAAAAACCACTGCGAAAAAAGTTGATGGTGGTTATATGCTTAACGGAACTAAACTATGGATTACCTCTGGCGGAATCGCCAAAGTCTACGTGGTTATGGCCCGCACTGGCGGCGAAGGTGCTGGTGGTGTATCCAGCTTCATTGTAGAAGATGGAACAAAAGGTTTTAGTTTTGGAAAAGCAGAAAAGAAAATGGGTTGGAAAACCAGCCCTACCCGCGAATTAGTTTTCGACAATTGTTTTATTCCCGAAGCGAATTTATTAAAAACAGAAGGCATGGGATTTAAAATTGCAGCCAGTGCTCTTGATCGTGGTCGCATTACAATCGGAGCTATCGGAGTTGGTTTAGCAGAACGAGCGTTGGAAGAATCAATCAAATACTCCTTAAGCAGAAAGCAATTTGGACAAGCAATCTTCGACTTTCAGGGGCTGCAATGGATGATGGCCGATATGGCGACAGAAGTGGAAGCTTCTAAACTCATGGTGGAAGCTGCTGCTAAATCTTTTGATGAGAAACAATCTAATCAAAAGCTGGCCAGCATGGCGAAATTGAAGGCCACAGATACAGCAATGTATGTAACGACGGAAGCGGTGCAAATTCTGGGTGG
>JBEIOQ010000116.1:0-7091 GCA_040377495.1 Halobacteriovoraceae bacterium | reverse complement strand
GGAGCTTAGCTCCCCTATTCTTTATCACCAAAAACAAGATTTCTTTCGAAATCGTCAGGTTTTGTCGCTCCTGATTTGGCTTCTTCGAGTGAAATTTGGCCCGCTTTATAAAGATCAGTGATGTGTTGATCAAAGCTTTGTGATCCACCACCATTTTTCCCTTTTTCAATGTAAGTGTAGATCTCAGAAATTTTAGCAGGATTAAGAATCGCTTCTTTAATCCCAGGGTTATTGATCATAATTTCTTGGACTGCCACTCGCCCCTTTCCATCTGATTTTTTTAACAAGCGCTGGCTAATCGTCGCGTAAAGGTTGTCGGCAATACGAGCTCGAACAGCATTTTGTTCTTCTGGTGGAAACATCGAAATTAAACGTCCAATGGTATTCATGGCATCGGTGGTGTGAATAGTAGCGTAAACCACGTGACCAGTTTCTGCTGCTTTTAAGGCAATACCAACTGTTTCAGCATCACGCATCTCACCAATCAAGATCACATCTGGATCCTGACGAAGGGCGGATCTTAAAGCAGTAATAAAGTCTGAAGTATCTTGGCCGATTTCACGTTGAGTAATCTTCGCTTTCGATTGACGGTGAACATATTCAACCGGATCTTCCAAGGTTAAAATATGCACTGCTGAGTTTTGATTGATATGGTTGATCATCGCGGCCAGAGTCGAACTTTTTCCTGAACCCGTTGCTCCGGTAACTAGAATTAATCCACGTTCTGCTTCAGCAATTTTACTAATGACTTTCGGTAAGCCTAATTCTTCTACTGTCGGAATTTTATCGTTGATGATACGAAGAATGAGTCCCAGTTTTCCTTGATAGCGCATAAGATTGTAACGAACACGACAAAGATTCGGCACTTCAAAAGAACCATCGTGCTCAGTCATCTTGTCTAATTTAGCGCGAACAGTTTCATCTTTGATCATGATTCCGCAAACCATTTTGACTTCTTCGTAAGTCAACGGATCCATTTTAATGGGAACTAAATCACCAGAAGTACGAAAGCATGGACGCTCACCAGTACGAATGTGAATATCACTCACTTTGTTGGTGACGGCAGCTTTGAGTAAGCCCAGAAAATGCTCTTTTGCGAATGCCATAAGTACATAATTTTTCGTCTTAAAAAGAAAAACTCTTGAGGACTATTTTCATTGTCATCCGAACGTTTTGCTCGGTTATGTTTCTCTTTTAATCACCGATAAGCTTCATCAGAGGTGCTATGGATAAAGGTATGATTCCCTACGTAATTCTAGGCTGTGTGGCCTTAATGATCGCCGTCAAAATTTTCTCGGGGATGATCTTTACTATGTATGAAGATTTTTTCATGGGGAAAAAAGAAAAGAACGTCGATAATCTAGATGATTTAATTAAGGCCCGCGCGATGCTGATGAAAAAAGCAGAACCAGCAGCGACGAAAGGTGAAGGATCAGTTAAAAAACCAGACTTAAAATTAGTGGAAGAAGCCACGGATCCTGAATCTAAAAAAAGAAAAGAAATTCTCCATCAAATTTATGATCTCGATGTGAAACGCTTTAAAGATGAGGCTGATGATGCTTATTATGCCCGAATTTTAAAGCTACCGTCTGCTTTTACCACCGATGCGGTTAAAAAGGCCTACAAAGAAAGAGCGAAAGCCTGTCACCCCGATCGTTTTGATTTAAAATCTTTTGATGAAAAGACACAGAAGAAATTAAAAACGAAAATTCATGAAAATTTTTTGATTATTCAAAAAGCTTACGATCACTTCAAAAAAGCTGCTTAAGTAAAAAACTTAATTCCTGCTTTGAATTCATTTTTTTCAACATTGTGAGGACGAATCGCCACGATTTCACCTTTTAAAACTTTATCTAAAGCCTTTCCATCAATGGCAATTAAACTTACTGGCTCTTTTAAAGTAAAATCTGATTCGCTGAAGATGAGGAGCCCTGCTCCCCCTTGGGAAAGATCGAGTAATTTATAGGTTTGTGGTTCTTGTGTTCCCACATTATCACGAACGACAGAAACGTATTTTTCTTCTTTAGGTTTTACACGTTGAGATTCACGCATGGCCGCGAACTGTGCTTCATCTTCTGGCTTAATATTTTCTGTATTTGCTCCACCACCTAAAGATTTCACTCTCATGCGATCATCAATCGCTTCAGACTTACCACCTTTGACTCGCATGACATCACGGAAGTTCCCCTCTCCCTTACCTTTAATCAAAGTGTATTCTTTAAGTGCAGGATCTTCCGCTTCCAGGAGAGTGGCCTCCTCTGGGTAATCCACAGCGACGAGGACATTATCAAGTTCTGTTACTTTGGTTTTAAAAATTAGCTGCAGTTCTTCGATGAAACAATAGACTTCGCTCTTTTGAAATTCGATGGCAGTTTCACTCTTGGCCTTTAACCAAACAGTTTTTTGATCGAAGAAATTTTTTTCAATGCGAGCGAAACGTACAAAACGATATTCAGGTGTTTTTTGCCAGACGATAACATCCATCTGTGAACTTCGAGCTTTGTCGAAGAGGCTTTTAACTTCATTAAAATCGTTGGCGTAAGAAATTTTCTTCATGTTTTTAAATTAAAATAATATCCATTTATAAACATAACATAGATTTTGTTTTAAAGCCCTTAAAATCAGGCAAGTAGTTCCCTAACTCATAGTGGGAGGCCCAGTATTTTGAACTCCCTTATAATTAAATGAGAGGAGCATTCTGCATGAAAAACACCCCCAAAAAAATCCGTCACAACCTTCTCATCGCTGGTTTGGAGAATTCAAACTTTGAGGTGATGGAGAGTAAAAATCAACATCCAATTATTAAAATTTTCCGCACATGTTTAAGTCTTCTGTTTATCGGAGGATTAACTTATCTCTTTATTTTTCGCCGCTAATTGGCATACATTTTTTTAATAATTCGAGGTAGTGTAGACAGCCTTTTTGTTTACTTAAATAAAAGCTAAGTTCAAAGAGTTTGTTCTTACTTTTATGACCACGCTTTATATGGATTTGTGCCTGTGGAATACCTAAGCTTTTTGCTAGGAAAGAGACGATCGCCTGATTGGCTTCGCCATCGACAGGTTTGGCCTGTATTTCAAGGATGGGACAAGTTTGTGAGTCTTTCCAGATAATAGATTCACGTTTTGCCTGGCTTTTAACTTTAAATTCAAATTTCAAATTGTATTGTTCTGGACCAACCACGCACCAGGAGATCCAAGGTTGATAAGGAGTTAATTCCCGAGTAAGTGTCTCTTCTATTTTGTTCATAATAATCATCTCTTAGGATTGTACCAAACAGATTCATTTTAGGCTAAAATGAGAGATAAAAAAGGACATTTTGTTTGCAGCCAACAATTCAAAAAATCATTTCACAAGGTAACACCATCATTATGGGTAAAGAGCAGGAGCTAAAGCTCACCTTGAGTGCGTTTTTATCCTATGGCCATGTGCTGATTGAAGATGTGCCTGGTGTGGGGAAAACAACTTTTGCCAAATTTATGGCCAAGGCCCTAGGGCTGAATCTTTCCCGAATTCAATTTACCAGTGATCTTTTACCCGCGGATCTAATCGGAGTTCAGATTTTTCATCAAGGGAAAAGTCAATTTGAGTTTCATCCGGGACCTTTGTTTAATCAATTTATTTTAGCGGACGAATTGAACCGTGGTACGGCAAAAACGCAGAGTGCTCTGCTGGAAGCAATGGAAGAATACCAAATTACCGTAGATAAAGTGACTTATCCTTTGCCCCAACCTTTTTTCGTTCTGGCCACACAAAATCCACGATCGCAAATTGGAACTCATCCTTTGCCTGAATCACAATTAGATCGCTTCATGATGAAAATTAAATTAGGGTATCCTAATCCCCAAGAAGAAAAATTATTGATTTTGAATGATGACCGAAGTCACAAAATTCAACAAATGTCTCCCCTCGTTTCTGTGCCAGAAGTGCAAGTGATGATGGAGGAAGTAACAAAAATACATGTCTCCGATTCTATCGCTCATTACGTCAGCGAATTGCTTTCAGTTTCGCGTTCTGATGAACGTTTTCAAGGCTTGAGTCCACGCGCCGGTATTGATTTAATCAAAGCGGCTAAAGCCTATGCGTACATAGCAGGAGATAATAAAGTACTGCCCGAATATGTTCAAACAGTGGCCTACTCGGTGCTAACTCATCGTTTGTCTCCTTTTAAGAATATTTCGATTGATCTGGAGATGAATCTCACCAAAGAACTCATTGCTCGCGTCAAGGTATTCTAGTGAAAATTCTGAGGAAACTGATCTTGCAAGTTTCTCGTAATAATCGATTGTACATCGTTCCCACTTTTGATGGGGCCAAGCTTTTTTTCCTGACGCTGATTTTACTTTTCACCGGTTTGATTTACGCCAATAACTTTATTCTTTTTTTTAATTTTCTCCTCTTTAGTCTTTTTATCTGCTCCATGTTTTACACCCATTTCAATCTAACCAAAGTAACATTGGAAAGTGCGAAAATTGAATCTACCTTTGCCGGCCACTGGGCGGATATCACCTTTCATGTCGTCAATGAATCGAGTTTTCCCCGCTATCAGATTGAGATCCATTTACCGGAAGACAATAGTGCCTTTAAGTTAAGACCAATCATGATTACTAAAATGGAGCCGAACTCACGGGTTGAAGTTAAAGGGGTGATCGAATGTTATAAGCGAGGATCATTTGCTTTACCTCGTTTTAAAGTTCTAGCCCGTTTCCCCTTTAATTTTTTCAGAACCTTCACCTATTTTAAAACGGAGAGTTCCTTCTATATTTATCCTGAGCCCAAAGTTCTTTCTTACGCTACTGATTATATGCAATCTCTTAATCATCAAACGGAAGATGATCATTTAAGTTTACGTGAGTTTAAGCATGGTGATTCCTATCGCCATGTGCACTGGAAAAAATTTGCGTTGGATCAAACCATGCTCTTAAAAGAAGTGGAGCGAGAGTATGGTATGGATATTGTAATTGAAGGAGATGAACTGAGTAAAATCTATTCTCTGGAAGAACAACTTTCGATTTTAAGTTTTATGGTGAATGATCTTTATCGTTTAGGCCGAAACTTTGGACTTCGTTATCGGGATTATTATTTTAGTCCCAGTGGCGAACGTGAACAATACCTTAGCATTTTAGAAAAATTGTCGGTGGTAGGATGAAAAAGATAAGTTTTTTTCTCATCCTCACTAACCTCGCCATGTTTTGGGATGAACAGCCACCGATCATTCTGGCCTTTGGATTATTATTAAGTTTACTTTCTTTGTGGGCAGGAAATATCACTAGACCTGCTATAAAACAAACAGTGACCATCGTTGGGTTATTGGCTTCCCTTGCTTTGGTGCGTTTGAATTTTACTCCTTTTATTAGTGCAGAGTCAGTTATCGCTTTTATCATTCTTCTCGCTTCATTGAAACTTTTTGAGTTGAAATCACCACAGGATTATTTTCACCTGTTTTTGATTTTAAATTTAGAGTTAGCGAGTTTATTGATTCTTAAACCAACCTTCCTAGTCTTAGTTTATGTCTTGGCCCAACTAGGAACATCTTTTTATTTTGTTTTACGTTTAAACCAGACTCTTTTAAAAGATCTTAATTTTAAACGGGTCCTTCTCTATTTTGCTCCAGCACTTCCTATGGGCCTGCTCTTTTTCTTTTTATTCCCACGTTTTACCAGTGGATTTGCTCAATCACCCAATGCCGCTAGTGTCGAGTCAGGTTTTAGCAACCGCATTGATGTGGATCTATTAACACCTATGAATCTCACCACCAAGTCACTGTTTAAGGTTAAATTTAAAAATGGTCAAAAGTTTCAAAATGCTGACCTCTATTGGCGTGGAGCTGTTTTGTGGGAAACCGATGGTCTACATTGGAATTCTAGTAATTTTAGCTTGGTTCATCGGCAGGATTTAGATCAAGTGGAGTTGGAAACAGATGAGAACAAACGAATTAATTATGAAGTCTTTCTTGAACCCGATGCTCACCTGCAAATTTTCTTATTAGATTATCCAGATACTGTCGATCTTGATTTAGCGAATTACCGCCGTTTTAAGGATGGAAGTTTTGAGTTTCGCCATAAAATGTTTTTGAAGAATCATTTTCAGGCCAGCAGTGTTCTTGGAAAAACCAGTGATCTAATGTCTGCCGTAATTCGTCGAAAAGCACTCAAAGTCAGAGGCGAAAAGCATTTGGCGCTAGAGACATTTTTAAAGGAGCTTTATGGTGAGAAAAGCTTAGATCCTGAAGAAAAAATCCAAAAGCTTAATCAATATTTTAGTAATGGCTTCACCTATACCCTTTCTCCTCCGACTTATAAAACCATGGATGAATTTATTTTAAAAAATAAATTAGGTTATTGTAGTCACTTTGCCACGGCCTATGCCCTACTCGCCAGGTTATCACAAATCCCCGCGCGAGTGATTAATGGATTTCAAGGTGGAGAGTATAATGAGTTCGGAGAGTTTTACCGGGTAGAAGGAAAAGATGCTCACGCTTGGGTGGAAGTTTATTTAGAAAAAACGGGTTGGACGAGAATTGATCCGACGGCACTGGTGAATCCCAACCGTATTGCTCTAGGTGCCAGTTTATTTAACGAGCAAGTGGCACCTTTCTTTGAAGTGGCCGGTTTGCGTTTAGAAAAAAGATATTTTCGTTTTCAATTCTTGGACAAACTTTCACAATACATTGATGCTCTCAATAATGATCTTAGCTTATTTTTCTATGCTTTTGACCAGGAATATCAACGTTTGTTATCCGAGAGATTGAACCTTAATCGTCGTTTTTTAGGTTTATATGCAGCTTTGGCCTTCGCCTTTTTCTTGGTGGGATCTTACTTGGTCATGATATATGTGGGGCGCTTACAAAAAGATGACGAGGTTTTAAAACAATATAAAAAGCTGCTAAAAAAATTAGAAAAAAAAGGTCTAAGCAAGCTCGCCCATGAAGGACCAGAAGATTTTAAATTGAGAGTGAAAGAAAAGTTTCCTGATGAGGTTGAGATTTGGATTCCAAAAATTAATCAGTACATTCAAAAAAAGTACGGCAGATAGGTCAATTTCTATCTGCCGTACTGAAATATTAAATCAAGATTTTCGAACGATCTTAT
>JBEIOQ010000013.1:0-29979 GCA_040377495.1 Halobacteriovoraceae bacterium | reverse complement strand
ACTTTCGCTAAGCACTTACCAGCGAAAAGTGGACGAGTTCCTGAAAATTTATCACCTTCAAAAATGAAGTTAGTGACGTCTGAAGCCAAACCAGCATCAAATAAACCAGAAAGTCTTGGCATCATATCTTTTGCTAAAGAAGTTGCTCCAGCAAATACGTAATCGTAACCACCTTTAGAAATAAAATCTTTAAGAGCATTCGCATAGCCCTCAGGAGAGTATTTATCAAGATTAGATCCTTTTAATTTGTGAACACTCGCTGCTCCGTATTTTGCACATTCTGCAACTGCTGCTGCGTCCATGTCACCAATTACGGCCACATCAACTGTTTGTCCTTTCAGTTTCCCTAGAATTTCTAGAGTTACGTTTTTTGCTTTTCCATGATTAAGTTCGGTATAAACTAATACTTTTGCCATATATTCCTCTAAAAAATTAAATTACTTTTGCTTCTGTTCTTAATAGACCCACAACATTTTTTACTACTTCAGCTTGTTTTGCTGCGTCTGTTGCATCAAATTTCTTTCCTGCTGGTTTTTCAGGAGGAAGAGTGAATCCAGAATATTTCACGCGACGATCTCCCTCTGCAACACCAACATCCGCTAGAGAATATTGAGTAAGAGGTTTTTTCTTTGCTTTCATAATCCCCGGAAGTGAAGCATATCTAGGAGTGTTGATACCTTTATTAGTAGCAAGTAAACATGGAGCTTTAAGTTCGTAAACTTCAAGCGCTCCACCTTCAACTTCTCTTTTTACTTTAATGGTATCACCAGCTTGTTCAAAGCCCACGATCACAGAAACGGAAGGAAGACCCAACATTGTCGCTAGTAATTGAGGAACTTGAAGGCAATCATCATCGATCGCTTGTTTTCCACAAAGAATGAGATCAGGTGTTTTTCCTGATTTCTGAATAGCGCCTTTAAGTGCTTTAGCAATCATATATGAATCTAGGTTGTCACCAGCATCAACTAGGATCGCATCATCAGCTCCCATGGCCAGGGCAGTACGAAGAGCTTCTGTATCTTTTGTTCCACCAACACGGAGAACAGTAACGTTGATATCAGCGCTTGTTCCTTTAATAAGGAGGGCCTGTTCTACTGCAAATTCATCGTAAGGATTCATAATCCATTTAATGGATGTTGTTTCAATGTAAGTCTTGTCTCCGTTCGGTGTCACTTTTGTTTCAGTGTCTGGTACTTGTTTTACACAGACAAAAATGTTTTTCATGGTATCTCCCTTATTTTAATAATTCACGGGCCATTACTAGGCGCTGAATTTGTGATGTTCCTTCATAGATTTGAATTAGTTTTGCATCTCTCATTAGTTTTTCCACAGGATATTCTTTAGAGTAACCATAGCCACCGTAAATTTGAACGGCATTGGTGGTGATTTCCATGCAAGAATCCGAAGCAAAAGCTTTGGCATAACTTGCTACCTGCGAATTGGGTTGATGGTTATCCAATAACGATGCTGCTTTTTGAATTAAAAGTCTGGCAGCTTCAATTTTCATTCCCATTTCGGCAATCATAAATTGAATGGCCTGGTGTTTTGCGATGGGAACTCCAAATTGAGTTCTTTCTTTAGCATAAGCAATAGATAAATCCATGGCCCTTTGAGCGCCACCTAAAGCAGAAGCCGCAACAAGTGGACGCGAGTGATCGAGAGTTTTCATGGCGATCATCCAACCTTCACCAGGTTTTCCCAGCATGTTGGACTTAGGGACTTTGACATTATTGAAACGAAGACCACGAGTATCACTTGAACGGTGGCCCATTTTATCTTCTTTTTTACCAATTTCAATTCCTGGAGTCCCTTTTTCTACCACAATAGCAGAGATGCCCTTGTGTTTTAAATTAGCATCAATAGTGCCGTAGACAACGTAAAGGTCAGCGTAACCACCATTGGTGATCCACATTTTTTCACCGTTGATAATCCAATGATCTCCACCATCAGTGAAGGTGGTTTTTATTCCTGCTGCATCGGAGCCATTTCCCGGTTCAGTTAAACAGAATGAGGCAATTTTGAAACTCTCTGTGAAAGGAGTGAGAAATTTTTTCTTTTGTTCGACTGACCCACCAATTACAATTGGAAGAAGGGCCAGATCGTTGGCCATAAAAGTTGTATTCATTCCCATACAACCGTAAGCAAGACACTCTGTAATGAGAACAGCATCTTGGGTGGTAAAACCAGTTCCACCAAAGTCTGTAGGTATGCAAGTGTTAAGTAAGCCAAGTTCCCAAGCTTTTTGCATAATTTCTTTTGGAAAAATTCCTTTTTCATCATACTCAGCTGCATGAGGAATCATTTCGTTCTTCGCGAACTTAAGACTCATTTCCTTAATTTCTTTTTGTTCTGTGGTGTAGTCGAAATTGATCATGAAAGTCTACCTTGACCCTGTTGAAAGCTATACGATTGTCCCAATAGCTTAAGATAAAAGCCCTCTATGGGCAAGGAAACTTGCGACTATTTTTCATAGGGAAAAGCATCATGATCAAAGTGTTTTGCAAGGGTATATTTGTCTTTCAATTTTGTAGCAAAAGGAAGTTCTGACAGAGGGCGCACAACAAAACTTCTTTCACTCCAACGTGGATGAGGGAGCTTTAAAAAATCAGTGTTTGATTCAGTGAAACCATAAAAAATGAGATCTAGATCAATAATTCTGGGTCCATATTTTATTTCTCTCACGCGACCCATTTGATTTTCAATTGCTAAAAGTTTTTGCAGAGTTTCCGAAGGCGTAAGGGTTGGGATTTCAAATTCTAAAACTTGATTCAAAAAATCTGGTTGATTGAGGTAATCCTGCGCCTGTGACTGATAAATTTTACTTTCTGCTAGGAAAGTAAAATGCCTACATAATATTTGGCAGGCCTGTTTTAGATTTTCTTTTCTGTCCCCTAAATTCGATCCTATAGCGATAATGAGACTCATCGCAATTATTTACTAGGGGTGGCCGTGACAGTAGGCGTAGTAGTTACGGTTTCTATTGGGGTTGGTGTCACGCTTGGAGTGGGTGTTAAATACTTTTGGTAAAGTGATGGGATCTCAGTTCCTGTTGGTGCCACAGGTGGACCTTTGACTCCACAAGCAGCCGCTATGAAAAGCATAAAAAAAACAATTTTAAAATTCAAGAGCAACACCTGCATCAATCATGTCGATTCCGAGGTTCACCTTTAGAAACCATCCTGGAACAATTCTTTTTAAAATTGTTGCACCTATTACCGCCTGACTGCGGGCCATTTTATCCACGAGACGGGTTTCTTCGTCTAGTTCATCTTGAGTAGCGGTAACTCCAGTGGTAGCCACGCCCGCATCTGGGCTGGTAACGGCCTGATATTGGTATCCAATGTAAGGCAGGATATAAGAGTGAAAAGGAGCTGCGAAAGTATATTTAAAACGAACAATGTAATTATTCACTTTCGTGTCTTTGCCGGAGTCAGGGAAATCTGAAATTGAAGTTTGTCCAAAAACTGCTTCTGCCCAAATATTATCGGAGAATTGATACATCCAATTCGCCATGAAGTGCGGATAATTTTTTGAAGCGCCTTCAGCATCATAACCTTGCACTTGCCCAAGTGAAATCCCAAAAACATTATCCGGTTTTATGACTCTTTTAGAATTCTCTTCAAAGTCTCCATCATTTAACAACACAGACTCATTGTAGAGATCATCTTCCGAAGCAATTAAATTTTTATCTTCTTCTTTTTTTTCTTTGGCAGCTTCTTTTGATTCTTTGGCCCTTTGATAATAAGAGTCATCTCCGCGGATGATTTGTACATCTTTAGATTCTTTTAATTGATTCCAACCTTTGAGTGAATAGATTTTCACAATTTTAATTCCGGCTTCAGGTTTATCAGTGGTTTTAGCGACGACTGCACGACAGGCTAAATTTTGATCAACTAGAATAGAAATGAAATCACCTTTTCCCATCTGACCTGCTTTATTGGTCATAATGAAAACTTTTTTGGAAGGTGAAATGGTGGTAATTGTTTCAGTAAAAAGATCTGTTGGAGTGTTAGGGGCCTGGACTTCTTCTTTAGATAGCTCTTCCACTGCATTTTGGGCAAAGGCAGAAAAAGAGAAAAGGAGAATAAAACTAAATAAAAAATGGAACATTCTCCCTATTTTATGCTAATGACGCTACTCCGTAAATAGTTGAGTTTAGGAAAGATTGATAAAAATAGTCAGATTTTCTCTCCTAAAGCATTGTAGAGATAAACATTTTTTTTTACTATTTTTCATTCATATTGAAGGGGAATTTTCATGTATCAGGAAGCCTATACTCGCTTGCAGAGCCCATCTAATAACATGTTCGTTGTTGTGGCCGGCAATATTGGTTCAGGAAAAACAACTCTTACTAACAAATTATCTCAACGCTTAGGATGGAAACCTTTTTTTGAATCGGTTCAAGATAATCCTTATTTAGCGGATTTTTATGGCGACATGTCTCGCTGGTCATTCCCTCTGCAAATTTATTTTCTTACTCATCGTTTTAGAACGCATAAAGAAATTGAAGGTTCACTAGCAAGCTCTATTCAAGATCGTTCTATTTATGAAGATGCAAATATTTTTGCTCGTGCTCTTTATGAGCAAGGAAATCTTTCACAAAGAGATTACGACAACTATGTGACTCTCTACAAATCGATGATTGAGTATTTAAATCCACCAACGCTCATGATCTTTCTTCGTCGTTCTGTACCTAAATTGATTGAAAGAATTCAACAAAGAGGACGTGACTACGAACAAGCGATACCGGTAGATTATTTGACCAGATTGAATAATTATTATGATGACTGGTACAATAGCTATAATTTAGGAAAGTCATTGATTGTGAATACAGATGAATTAGACTTTTTAGATAATGAAGAGCACTTTAATCGTCTGGTAAATAAGATTCATGATTCTATCGATCAGCAAGATCTTTTCATGCATTTTTAATAGACAAATTCTGTCGAACCATTGATCGGAGCTTTTTGCCTAGCTTTGTATGCCCTATGACTCAGACTATTATTTAAGTAATGATAGTTTAGGAGTCACTTATGAAAGCCTCATTGTTTTTAACTCTTTTTTTCTCTTTTGTTCTAGTCGCTTGTACTGGCAGAAGCTCACGTAATGAAGAAACGCAGACAACTGAAGCGGTGGAAAATACTGATACCGCTAATGCTGATGAAATTATTGCAGATGATGCAGCAGCAGTAGAAGAGGCCGTATTAGCAGGACAAACGGCGCAAGACCCAGTTTTAGCTGCAGATGAAATTGCTGCAACAGCGGAACAACCCATCATTGATAATTCAACCTCGGATTATCCAAGCAACCAAATTGAGAAAAAAGTTTATAAAGTGAAAAAGGATGAGACGCTTATGCTTATCGCCTTTAAAATCTATGGTGATTACTCTAAGTGGAAAGAATTAAGGGATTTAAATCGTAAGAAGTTAATTAATGGCCTATTGGTAAAAAATGGAGCTGAAATTGAGTACATGAGTGATGGTACAGAGTTTGTGTGGCAACCTAAAGGTAATCCACATTTAATTAAGTCCGGCGACACTCTTAGTTTAATTTCTAAGGCTTACTACGGAACATTGAAAAAATGGAAAGATCTTTGGGAAAATAACAAACCTATGGTTAAAGACCCTAACAAAATCTATGCAGGATTCACGCTATATTATCAACCTGAAAGTAAGAATGTGGCACAAAACTAAGAATGAATCATTTATATCTTAAGAGAGGGCCTTTTGGCCCTTTCTTGTTATTAAGTCTCTTTATTTTTAGCTCTTGTAGTTTATGGAGAGGTCTTAACTTCAATGATCAGTCTCGTCCCAAAGTCAATCTCTCTGAATATGTTTACATGTCACCGCAGGACTACCTTGATCATCTTAATTTTTTAGGGGACATGTATCTGCAAAGCCCAGATGTAAAACAGGTTAAGTTAAGTCGTGAAACATCAAATTATATGCAGAGCTTAGTGGACCAAATTACCTTTAGTAATCAAACTATTCTTAGCAAAAGAAGAGATATTAAAATATATGTTATAGAGGCTCTTACTCCTTTTCATTTTTCCACACCAAAAGGAGCAATTTTTTTATCTGCTGGTTTACTTAAAAAATACATCAACAATGAAAATCTATTGGCCGTTGTTTTAGGAATGGAGTTACTGAGAAGTGATAAAGACCTCTATGGTAAAAATACGATAATTCCAGTCGGTTATATTTCCACAGAACGATTCTTATCGATAGTACGTATTCCATTTGAAGAAAAAATAGAAATGAACAAGTGGACTTACTACATTATGCGTAGATCAGGTTTCGATGCTGATACAGTTCTTTCTTTGATTCAAATAAAAAATAAGAATACGCTGGATTTTAGTCTGCAGCTGGGTGACACTAAAATGATCGCTCGTGAAGAATCTTTATTGAAGGCCTTTGTGGTTAAAAAAACAGTGGATAACAAAGAAAAAAGAAAAATTAATTCTTCACGTGGTTTCTACTTATTAAATCAGGATTTACAAAGAGTTACTTTATGAAACCCTTAGATGAAGAAAGAAAAATTATCCAACATCATTTTGATGATGCGATAAAATCCAAAAAAATTCCCGATGACAAAATTGTTGAGATTAATAAACTTACGGGTGATGCTTCCACTAGAAGATATTTTCGCTTGTTCACCCGAGAAAACTCTTTTGTTGTTTGCCTGGATAAACCAATAGATACACCAGTTAACGAATATCCATTTTATCAAGTGCAAAGTTTACTGCAAAATGAAAAAATTCGAGTGCCTGCGATCTATGATATCAATCTTAAAGAAGGTTTTTTGTTAGAAGAGGATCTAGGAGATCAAACTCTGATTAAAGAGCTAATTAACCTTAAAAATAAGGAAGAAGAATTTCTTATCTATAAAAATTGTATTGAATTGTTGCTAAAGGTTCACCGTATTCAGGTTCCTGATGATCAAAGAATGCAATATCGTAAATTGTCTTTTGATTTTGCCAAGTTAATGGCTGAGATGGATTTTACGTTAGATTATTTCTTTACTAAATTTTTAAAACACAAGTTAAACGATAAAGAAAATACAATTCTAAAAACTCATTTAGGAAATGTGTGTTTAGAGTTAGCTAAACATCCCATGGTCCTCACACATCGTGATTATCATTCACGCAACATAATGATCAAAAATTCTGAGTTAGTTTTAATTGATTTTCAAGATGCTCGAATGGGTATACCTCAATATGATTTAGTATCGATTTTGGAAGATTGTTATTACTCACTTGATTATGAAAATGTGGAAAATTTAAAGGAGTATTACTATTCTCAATTACCCTTTAAGAATCTAGGTCAAGGAGACTATGCCACTTTTTTGAGACTCTATGATTTAATGACGATTCAGAGGGTTTTTAAAGCAGTAGGAAGTTTTGCTTATATTTATAATTGGCGTCGTGATAAACGTTATATAAAGTACATTGGATATGCGATGGAAAAGGTTAGAAAAGTTCTGATGAAGTATCCAGAATTTAATGATCTTCGCTTATGTATGAATAAAATTTATTATGAAAATTGATCGATGCTTAATACTTGCAGCTGGATTTGGGACACGTATGGGGCCCATCGGTGAAAGATTACCTAAAGTACTCTGGCCTATTTTTGAAAAGCCCTTGCTTCATT
This sequence comes from Halobacteriovoraceae bacterium, assembly GCA_040377495.1. GTDB lineage: Bacteria > Bdellovibrionota > Bacteriovoracia > Bacteriovoracales > Bacteriovoracaceae > JBEIOQ01. Next base: position 22,330 of record JBEIOQ010000013.1, on the reverse strand, counting down.
TACAAATACTTTATGCTAAAAGTTTAGGTGTTAATCAGATTTACATTAATCTTTTTCATCAAAAAGACCAAATTAAAAGCTTTATTTATTCGCTCAATGATCCTCAAGTGAAGATTTTAGAAGAAGCTCCGCAAATTTTAGATATTGGTGGAGGAGTACATAATCTTGCCCGTCAAGCAGAAGTTGATTATCAAGGAAATCTTCTTATTTTGAATTCAGATCAATTCCTTTTATTTCCAACACACTTTATGGAAGAGGCTTTAAAAAAGCTGCAAAACCATGATGCCTGCCTTTTTGGAATTGAAGTAGAAAAGACTGGAAAGTATAATCAAACTTTGGTTTCATCCAATGGTTATCTAGAAAAAATTATCCCCTTAAACGATGTGACAGTCGAAAAATATTGGACTTACTCTGGCATTTCCTTAGTCAATCTAGCGAGATTAAAAAAATCCACTGGACCAAGCCCTTTTTTTGAGTCTGTGGCCCCTTTTCAAAGATTGCCCATCCCTTTTATTGGTTTGTCAGAAATCTCTTATTGGGATTTTGGAACCAAAGAGCGATACCATCGCTCTATGTTTAATCTTCTCAACTTAATTGCTAAAAAACATTACGATGTTTTCATTGAATTTCTCTTGAAAGAAAAGAGTTTGGAGTTAGATTGGCTTAAATCGGATAGCTATCATTCGTTAAGTTCTGGGGTTATTGATTTAGATGGGGGCGAAACTTTAGCGTCATCAGGAAGTATTATTATAAAAAAACCCATATCACGTTTAATTGAGGATAAATCTTTCTTGGTTTACGGTGATAGATTAGATGAAGTTTAGGTTGGTTTAGGGACAGGGATTTCCTGTGTAGATAATTTTATGCAGTCAACGGGGCATACTTCAATGCACAAACTACAAAGCGTGCAGCTCCAACTATCAATAAAATACTCCCTACCATTCCCAATTATTGAATTTTCCGGGCAAAGAGCGGCGCATAGGTCACAGGCAATACAAGTTTGAGCAATCGTTAAATAAGGAAACATAGTTTTATTTTAGGGAAATTGGTATAATTAGCTATTGATTTTTATTATGGGAAAGTTTGCTTCATGAATACAGCTCATAAACTGACAATTCTGCAAAATTCGGGACACCCAAAAAATACGACTATTTTTGTCTTTCTTTCTCTTGTGTTTCTTCACATGATTGGAGCTAAATATTTGGAAGTTTCGGGATTTAGCTTTAAGTCCATTCAGTTTACTCTTAAGCATTTTTCATTTTTTCTACCAATTAGTATAATGTTGGTGGCTTCAGTGCGAAGATTTAAGTCTTACTCTAATCAATTCTTTTTAATTTATCTATCGCTTGTGTGGGTTGCTGCTTTATGGATTCTCTACCTCTCTCACCTCGACAAGGTTTTATTGGCTTTGATTTTTTTTAATATTCTTATTTCTTTTTATTTTTATCAGTTGTGGAATGAAGAATTAAAACTTGCATGTCATAATCCTAATTTTACCGTTTTTGATTTGGATGACACTGTTCTTCACCCTATTGAAGGAGAGTTGATTGCTGGAGAAAAAAGTTTTCCAGTAATCTTTTCCAATTGGGACGATAGCTCATGTTTTCTTAAACTTTTTTCGAAAGAGATCATGAAAGGTAAAGTATTACTTAAAATTCGTTATGATAATCAGATGTTTGTTCACCATGGAATTATTGTTGCTGAATACGGCGATTTTCTAGGTGTTGGTGTAAAATTTGGGGTAGAATCAGAAGATGATATTTTTAACTGGGCCCATTTTCATGAAGTCATTCATGAACGAGGAATAATTCCCCAATGGGTCAAATAGAGTTTTATATGAAAAAAATTGTAATTCTTGGTTTACTCATTCTCTTTGGTTGTCGTTCGCAGAACAAACCTGAGGAAGCGCTTAAAAATTACATGAGTGACCGTTTGTCAGGAAGGCTCACTAGTCGCGATGCGATCCTTACTCATGCTACTGGAAAATATTGGGCAGCAATTAATGCACTTTCAGATGAAGAATTTAAAAAATTTGAAAACCTTAGTCAGGTTAAACAAAACTCATATAAACTTTTGAGCAGTAAATGCACCAATGATACTTGTTATCTGACTTATTCCGTTGGATATAGTACCATTGAAAACCAAAAAAAGACTTTCTCATCAGAGGTCAAAAAGGTTGCTGAACTTAAAATGGAACAAGGAGAATGGAAAATAGCCGACATTTCTAATCTGAAAACATATCACGAAAGCTTAGAGCCGCTAAATCCACTCCAAGAATAAATTTTAAATAAAAATAAACTAAGTTTAATCCTCCAATTTACCGATAGGAATCTTGGAGGGAACTGTGGATAATGACCAATCACTCATCAATTTGATGATTGAAGAAACACTCAAAACTTATACCAAGGAAGAGCGTCCTATGGATGTTGTTTCATTGGAGAATTATTTTGAGAAAAATCGACGTAGTTCTAATCCTGAATCGAAAATGCTTTTTTACTCCGTTAAAGAAAAACATGAAATTGTAAAACATCTATCTCTCGCACCAGAGTTAAGTGTGAATCGCGGAATCTATATGAATGCCACGAAAGCCTTTAGGTTTCATACGCATATGGGTTTAATTGATGTTCCGGCCAACTGGTCTTGTTTTGCTCGCTTAAATGAGAAAGTACAAAACAAAGAAGAGTCGGTTCTCATTCTTGATTGGGATAATGATATTCACCACCTCATTCAGGTCTTTGGTGCTCATGAATCATGGATTGGTATGATGATCCTGTGGATGGATAATGAGCTCAAAATCGTAGGATTTAAGGCCAATGAAGGGGAGTTTCTTGAAGAGATTAAGAACCTCTTTATTCCACCCGCAGCTAAATTAAAAGAAGCAGCTTAAAATAAAAAAGGCTCCCTTAGGAGCCTTTTTTATTTATCTTTTATTCTAATTATTGAAATAAAGATTGATAATAATCTTTCATCATCTTCGCATCAACTTCCAAGTTTGGAGAGTTGGAGATGACATAGCCTGCACAATTAAAATCTTTTAGTGCTCGAATAAGATCTTTCCAGTTGAAATTCGACTTAGCTAGATCCATGTGTTTTAGATCACCCTTAGAGTTAGAACTGATTCCGGAGATATGAATATGCATATTTCTTAGGGAATCTTTTCCTAGCTCAGTTTGCAATCTCTCTAGAACTTTAGTGAATTCTTCATAAGTATTGTATTCATCAGTTCTTGCGTAAAGGTGAGAAAAATCCAAGCATGGCTTACAAGAACCAACCATTTTTGCTAATTGAACCAACTCGTCTAAAGAACCAAATTGAGATGTTTTTCCAGTCAATTCAGGACGGAGTTCAATTTCGATATCAAGGCGTGAAAGTCTCTCCTCGATCACGTTCATGCTCTTTTCAACAAGATCAAATACGTCGTAAGGAGAATCTTTCATGTAGAAAGCAGCATGGAAAGTCATCGACTCAGCTCCACACAAATCAGAAATTTTCGCAGTTTGGATAATTCTTTCTACCGATGAATCGATTTTATCCTGCTCACGAGCATTCAGATTAATGTAGTACGGGCCATGTGATGTTAATGGAATGTTGAGTTCATAAGATACCTTACGAAGAGCAGAAGAAACCTCCTCCTTCATTCGGACACCATGAGCAAACTCTAGTTGCATACAATCTAGACCCAAAGCATGGATTCTCTTTACACCCTCAACTGGGTTGTTTTTCTTAGCGGTACTATTAGGAACACCCGCCGTTCCAAAAAGAAGTCGGTCAAATTGCATTCTTCCCCCTAGTAAACTCTTAAAATATAGAACCTAAGTATCTGTTATTACGGTCTTTGTTAGCCATGAATCACAGGCTTTTAAGCACGAACCACACCCAGTTCCTAAGCCTGTACTAGTCTTAAAGAACTCTAGGGAGCAGTTGCCTGATTCCCTTGCTAAGTCTCTTAAATGAAAAAGACTTACTACATGACACTCACAGATGAGCTCATCTTCTTGTGGACCTTCAGAAACCATTTCCAGCTCCGGAAGTAAGTCCTCTAAAATCGTGTCTAATTCATCTTTTCTCATAGTGAAAATGACCAGCGGGGTTATAGCTTTTATCAAAAAAAATGTCACGACTAAAGGCTAAGGCGTGTAATAATGTTACAGACGTTTTAAAATCTAAGGGGTTATGGATACATGTGGTCGAAAATAGTGAAGTTTTTAGCACTTTCTTTTTTCTACTTTTATCCCCTTATGTTTCTATCTATTTTAATTCACCCCTATTATGGCCCTGTTGTTTCATTTCTGTTTTGTCTAGTCGTTTTAGTTGTCTTATCTAAAGTAACAGACCTTTTACTTCTATCACTTTTAAGGGCCAAAGAACAAAAGAAATCCCATTTTCAACGGGCTCATCAGTTATTAGCGGAAACGGCTTTCTATTACCGCATTCCAACACCCAAGCTCTACTTTACTTATAAAGGAACGAAAAACATCTATGCTGTTTTTCTTTCTAAAAAATCAAAAACACTTGTTATGCATGAAGATATGCTCACCAGTATGACGGAAGAGGAATTAAAGGCTGTCTTTTTTTGGATGTTGAGTCCTCCCTTAGAAAAAATGTTCCAAACAGGAACATTTTTGAACTCACTGGTTGCAATTGCCGTTGGCCCATTTTTACTGATGGCCAACTTACTAGAAGAAATTGGTTTTTTGAAAGGAAAATTTACGGATGGCCTAAAGCTGAGCTTAGAATTGTTTAGCTTTACCTTAATTGAAATGACTCATTCAATATTCTTTCAAACGACATTAATTGAAAAAGCAGATGAGTGGATGAGAGAAAATACAGTATTAATGTCAAGCTTGGTTTCTGGTTTAGGGAAAATGGAAGAACAAAAATTTAATTTTTCTTGGGCAGAAAAAATTCTTCTAACTAATCGTTTTTCTCAAAGCATTCAACAGACAAGAGTCTTCTCCTTTTTTAAAATATATTCAGACCCCGAAATTAGAATTCATTATTTAAGTAAGCACTAAGATTAAGATCATGAAATATAAAACTTGGTTAGATCAAATCAAAACAAAGAAAGTTAGAGATATGGGATATCTCTATCCATTCTTATTCACAGTCATCATTATTGTGATTTTACTTCAATATTCTTTCGCTGATTTTGATGCCATTTTTTATGATACTTGGGTGCGCTTAGATGTAGGAATCAGTAATGAAAATCGTATTATTGCTATTTCTCTGGACGAAGAGTCGGATGAGTTTTTAGGAGAGATTTATCCCTATACCTATGCTTCTCATGCGCGGTTTATGAATAAATTAATTGAAGATAGACCGGCTGTGATTGGTTATCACGTTAATTTAAGTGACATTGAAAATGAAACTCAAGCTCGCTATCAACAAAGCTTCAAGGACGAAATTAGTCGTTTTGTGAATTATGGTGGTGGCTTTCGTCTTGGTACTGAAATGGATGCTTTTGGTGAACAGCTCCCTCAGGAGAACTTGCGTGACTTAGGTTTCTCTCTGGGCCTATTAAATATTGATAATAAATCTTTTAGCCGTGATGATGTTTCCAGGCGAGCTCTTTTAAATATTTCAGGTGATGACTCCTGGCATTTGTGGGTAGCCAATTTTTTTCGTTTAAGAAATAGTCAGGTTAAATTAGATGCCAATAGTTTATTTGGATCATATTATTCACGTGAAGCCGATGCTACATTTGCTCTGTTTCGTTATTTTTCCAATCCCGTTGATCGTGAGTCAAAAATTATAACGATTCCTTTCCATCGCGTGCTTAAAGGAAATTTCCCTCCTGGATTTTTTAATGGAAAAATTGTTATCGTTGGGCCAAAGTATATTGCCAATTCTGCAGATTTTGTCTTAACCCCATTTAATAAAGACACATATAATGCTTCAAAGCTTAATGTTCACGCCGCCATTATTGAATCTTTAGTACAAAACAAAACAGTGTTAGAGGTTCCTGATCTTGTTACTGATACTTTAGCGATTATTATAGCGGTGGTACTTTCTTACCTGATTTCTCAGCTGCGACCTTCACGAGGATTATTAATCACAATTATATTAATTGTGGGTATTTTTGTTATTAGCTTTTTAAGTTTTAGTTTTATGGGACTTTGGATAAAACTATCACACTTAATCCTAACCGTTTTTACTGTCTACTATATTTGGGTTCCTTTCCGTGCGATTGGAGAATATCAACGTCGTTATGCCATTCAAGAAGAAACAAAGATATTGAAGCAAGTGGATAACTTAAAACAAAACTTTATTTCATTGATGAGTCATGATTTAAAAACACCTGTGGCCAAAATTGCAGGCTTAGCCGACATTCTTCACACTCAATACCCTAACACTCCGGAACAAAGTAAAAATATTAAAAGTATTATTGAATCCACTCACGATTTGAATAAGTTCATCACTTCTATTTTAGATTTAACTAAGATTGAATCGCAAAATCTTAACTTACGAATTTCGACAAAAGACATCAATAAAATCATTGAAGCCATTGTGACAAAATTAAAGTTTGAAGCCGGTAACTCCGAGGTGACTCTGAGCACAGATTTGGCACCACTTTATCCTATCTCCATTGATGTGGAACTTCTCAACCGCGTTATTTCAAATCTTATCGAAAATGCGATAAAGTATTCTGGAAAAGGTTCTACGGTTTCCATCAAAACTTGGGATGATGAAAAATGGGTTTGGGTCGAAATTAAAGATAATGGGATAGGAATCGGCGAAAACGATTTGGCCCATATTTTTGACAAATTTTATCGGGTAAAAAATGATAAGACTCACTCTATTAAAGGGTCAGGATTGGGTCTTTATCTGGTAAAATATTTTATTGAGTTACACCAAGGTGAAATTACTTGTACATCCAAAGTGGGAGTTGGTACAACTTTTATTATAAAGCTAAAAAACGCTTAATGTCTTAGAGGAGTTCTTATGCAAAAAGTTTTAGTGGTTGATGACGACAAAGTTCTACAAGAGTCGGTCAAACAGGCCCTAGAATTTCATAATTTTAATGTTCAAGTTGCGAATAACGGTAAAGAGGCTGTTTCAGCGATTTATCGAGAAAAATTTGAATTAGTAGTAATGGATGTAAATATGCCTGAGATGGATGGTCTCCAGGCTTTAGTTGAAATTAAAAAACATGATCCTTCTATCATTGTGATTATTTTAACTGCTTACTCTAATGTTGGTGATGCAGTTAAAGCGGTAAAAGAAGGCGCATATAATTATCTTGAAAAACCTATTACCTCTGAAAACTTAGTTGCTTTAATTAAGCGAGCTTTAAAAGCAAGAAGCTTAGTGGAAACAACAATGTTTTCTGCACCGACACTCTCATTGGGTGGTAAAGGTGAAGATAAGTTTGTGGGTGAATCAGATGTCATGGTGAAGGTCTTTAACGTGATTTCAAAGTTAGCTAAAGTGAATACACCTGTTTTGATTCGAGGAGAGTCAGGTACGGGTAAAGAGCTAGTTGCAAAGGCAATTCACTTCAATGGCCCTAGAAAAGATGAAAAGTTTGTTACCATTAATTGTGGTGCCATTCCAGAGACATTAATTGAGTCCGAATTATTTGGTCACGAAAAAGGTGCCTTTACTGGTGCTGATGCACGTAAGATTGGTAAATTTCAGTATGCGGAAGGTGGAACTTTATTTTTAGATGAGATCGGAGATATCTCTGGTCCAATGCAAGTAAAGCTTCTACGCGCTTTGCAGGAGAAGACATTTACTCCAGTGGGAGCCAACCGTGATGTAACGGTTGATGTGAGAATTATAGCAGCTTCGAATAAGCCATTTGAACAAATGATTAAAGATGGTACTTTTCGTGAGGATTTGTTCTACCGCTTGAATGTTCTTCCTGTTTATCTTCCACCACTGCGTGAAAGAAAATCAGATGTAACACATTTGATTGGATATTATATTAATTACTTTAATAAAGTTCATGGTCTTAATATAAAAGCTTGCTCTCCTGAAGCCCAAAAACTTCTAGGTGATTACTCCTGGCCAGGAAATATTCGTGAACTACGTAACGTGATTGAACACTGTTTTATTATTGAATCATCTGATTATATTCAAGTCGGGTCACTTCCTAGTGTGGTGTTAAAGGGCTCTGGAACAAGCCCTAAGGCTTCGGAAAAGGCAGAAGATGAGAGTAGTCTTATTGACGTTGAAGAAATTCAAAGTTCAGTTCTTGATGATGATAATGATGAAATTTCAACGGGAACTGGTGGAACCAACATACATTTGAACATTTCTGCTAGCGGTTCATTCGATTTCCAACAAGCTAAAGATGTTTTTGAAAAGGAATATATTGTTTCCGCTTTAAAAGCGAATAAGGGGAAAATTAATCAAACGGCTTTGAATGCTAATATTCCAAAGAAAACGTTGTTAAGAAAAATTGAAAAATATGGGATTCACCCTAAAGATTATTATTAACTAGAGTGTAGAGTAAACTATGAATAGAATTTGGAAATTAACTTTGATGATTGTTACAATTGTACTTTTAGATCAATTTTCCAAAGTTTATATTCAATCTCAGATGTATGTCGGTGAGTCTCATGGGGTTATTAGTGGTCTTTTTAATATCACCTATGTAAGAAATCCAGGAGCTGCTTTTGGGCTTCTCGCTCAAGCTCCAGATATAATTCGAAAGCCTCTTTTTTTATTGTTACCTTTACTCGCTTCCTTTTGGTTGATGTACCTTATTTGGACTAGTCGTAAGCAACATGTTCTTATCTCTACCATTTATAGTTTGATTTTAGCTGGTGCAATTGGAAATCTAATTGATCGCTTTTATTTAGGGTACGTGGTCGATTTTCTTGATTTTTATATCGGTAGCTCCCACTTTCCTGCCTTCAATGTAGCTGATAGCTCAATTACTGTGGGGGGAATTCTTCTTGTGGTCGATTTATTAATTCAGATGAAGAACGCTAAGAATAATGCTTCCGATCCTCATTAGGACTCACTATCTTACTCTTTATTCATATCCTTTATTTTTAGGTCTGGCCTGGGGATTAGCTTACAACTATTGTTTGTCTGTCTTGTCTGAAAGCAAACTTACCGTTGGTGAATTTCGAATCTTTTTTGTAGGAAATTTTCTTTTAAGTTGGATTGGAGCTAAAACTTTCTTTCTCTTCTTTTCTGCTCAACAATCGATGAATCTCTATCTCACTAATTCTAATTTTTGGTTAGGTGGCGGATTTGTTTTTTATGGTGGTTTAGTTTTTTGTCTTCTTTATACGTGGCTGTTTTTAGGTGTTAGAAAAAAAACCTTCGCTCATTTAGCTCCATTTTTACCTGCTTTGCCTTTGGCCCATGCTGTAGGACGGTTAGGTTGTTTATTGGCTGGTTGTTGTTTTGGTGCGGAGACGACCAGTTTCTTTTCTGTGCATATACACGATAAAAATCTTATTCCTGTTCAGTTACTAGAAAGTTCAGGTTGTCTGCTTATAGCAATCTTTTTGATGAAGAAATCATTTAAGCGTAGTCCACTCTGGGGACTGATGATTTATAGTTTGAGTTATTCAGTATTGAGATTTTTATTAGAGTTTTTAAGAGCGGATGAAGTGCGAGGAAGTTTTGGTGTTCTTTCTTCCTCGCAATGGGTTTCTTTGACATTATTTTCACTAGGTCTTTACTTCTTTTTTAGAATTAGAACTAAGGAACAATCTTTTTCTTGAAGTTAGTTCCGTCCGGTTTAAGACCAGTGATTACGAGATAATCTGTTTTCCAATCAAGTGTCCAGGTAATGGATCCGCTGATGTAGATTTCTTTTAATTCAATCTCCATGTTATCCACGTCCATATATGCCTTAGCGACACAACCACTTGTTGCTTTGGTGGTTTTGACATTGATTTCAGGATTAGGAATATGTTGTTTGATGAGGTCTACAGCTGCAACATTGAAATCCAGTTCAGTCTTACTTGCGTTCATATAGCTTACAACTGGTGTGAAGATTTTAGTTTCTTTAGAGGTTAGGCCTTCGATATGGCCATCAGATTCACCCATAACCCAGTAGGGAGTGATATAAACATTTTTTTTCGGTGTAAGTGCACAATTAGCAGCATTCATGTCGACGCTATAGTGAAGAACGTTTTTAGGGTTGAGATTTTTTTTGAAGAGAAACAGTGTTTGACCAGCTTGGGCGTGAACGGTAAACAGGGTTAATAAAATCGCTAAAATACGCATACAACCTCCCGGTTATTCATCAATGAACCACTTAAAACACTTTCCTTTAGATTTGTCCAAACAGGGTTGTAAGAACTACTAGGTTGGCTTGATTCAGATTCCTAATATCACTAGATTACGATTGTTTCTAAGTGTAACCGTAGAAGAAAAATCACCGAAAGTGATAAACAATTATTCAAAAATAAAAACTGGGGAGACAAAATCTACGATCTCTCCAGGAAATTTATCCTTAAATACCTTCACCCCCCAATAGCTATCTGTTTTATCAATTCCACGTTTATAGCCACTGAGATCATAAAATTCGGCCTTATTCTGTATCGCCCATTCAATTGCTTGACGTTGCAGGAGAAGATTTAGACTAATATTAGGAGCCCCATCATCTCGTTGTTCATTAGCAAAGAGATAATAAACCGTTTTACAATGAAGGGTCATGAATATTTGGGAATGAATTATATCTTCAAATTGAGCACTGAAAATTTTTGAATTGGGTAAAAGTTTTTCAAACCAGGACTTTTCAGGGAGAAATTCTTTTTTCTTTCGATATTGTTCACTTAAGCGTTGATAAAAATCTTCCAAACTGGCTTCTTCCAGAAAAATCTCATCTAAATGTCTATGTGTTCGCTGAAGCTCAGAACGAATTTTTGGTCCCAGGAAAAAATCCAGATCTTCCTTGGGATTAAGCTGCAAAATCTTAGTGGAAGTTTCTTCATAGCTATGAATAGGAAATTTTAAAAAATTAGTTTTTAAAACTTCCTCTTGTTTATCAAAGCGGGGTTTGATGATAACTTTTTTGGTTAGCTTTTGTGCTTGAGTTAGGGCGTAGACAAAAGTTGCTAACTCTTCATTGATTCCATCGTTTCCCCAATTTAACATGGGCCCATTAATACACTCCATTGTGTCCTGGAAGAAAAAGGCCATCCCTCCAATTTCTTTTTCTGTATCGTAAGCGACATAGACTTCAGTTCCGGTGGATAAAATGGCATTTCCCCATAAAGCTGATTGTGAAAGTGGAGCTGAGTGTTTCTCAACTATTTTTTGATAAAAAAAAGCCTCGTCTTGCGACAAGGCCTTTAGTGGTTTCGAAATCCACATGTATGCTTAACCTGCTTTTTCTTTTTCTGTTTTAAGTTTTTCAGCTTCTGATTCATCAATGTAAAGTTTTGATTTCAATGTTTCATTACCCCAAGCAGTGAAGGCATCATCATGTTGATACATCGTGATTGTTTCCCATGGGCAGTCTTGGGAGCAATTTTGGCAACCAATACAGCGGGCCAGATCGATTTCTACTTTTTGGTTAAAAGTCGGATTGGCCTTATCTGGTCCTGGAACTAATTCAATGGAATCCACAGGACATCCTGCGATACAGACTTCGCAACCAGTACATCCGCTTTGATGAACAACAGCTAGTAGTTTGGGTGGTTTTTTACCCTTACGAACTGGTTTTAAACGGGCTGAGTGAAAAGGGTTTTCTACTTTAACATCGCTCATATTTTGACTCTTAAAAATATACTTTGATTTCTAGCCAATTATATCGGAAATAAGCAAAATAAGCTAAAGTTTTTGAGTCTACAATAGTTTAAAATGGCGCCAAGCGCAAAAGATATCGGGTAGTTAGAGGTTCCAATGCATAACGGTTTAAGATTTGTTACAGCGGCAAGTTTGTTTGATGGTCATGACGTTTCCATCAATATTATGCGCCGTCTTTTGCAATCTCACGGAGTAGAAGTCATCCATCTTGGTCATAATCGTTCAGCGCAAGAAGTTGTGGATGCTGTTTTGATGGAAGATGCACAGGCCGTGGCACTTTCTTCTTATCAGGGTGGCCACATGGAGTATTTTACTTACATTCGTGAGCTATTAGATAAAGCTGGTGCGAAAAAAGTAAAAATTTTTGGTGGAGGAGGAGGAGTCATTACCCCATCAGAAATTAAAAAACTTGAAGCTTCAGGTATTGAACGCATATATTCACCTGAAGATGGTATGAAAATTGGTTTAGAGGGAATCATTAAAGATATGATTGCCCGCTCCACTTATTCTACTATCGAAGGATTTTCTTTTTCTGATTTAAAAGTTGATGCTCTTTCAGCTTCTGATATTGCAAAAGTTATTACATATATTGAAGACAAGGGTGAAATCCCGGTTAGTTTTCCGGTCAAGTCCATTCCTGTACTAGGAATCACAGGTACCGGAGGAGCGGGTAAGTCTTCATTGATTGATGAGCTTCTTTTACGATTTAATCGTTATTACCCTGAAAAGAAGATTGCCCTCATTTCAGTGGATCCTACCAAGAAAAAAACTCAAGGCGCTTTATTGGGTGACAGAATTCGTTTGGGCTCAGCGCTTTTTAAACAGTTTTTTATTCGTTCTCTTGCAACCAGAAACTCAAATACTGAATTGTCTCCGCAAATTAAAAAAGTTGTCAGTTTTGTGCAAAGTTTAGATTTTGATCTGATTTTGGTGGAAACGTCGGGCATTGGACAAGCTTCAGATGAAATTACAAAAGTTGCCAATCAATGTATCTATGTAATGACACCAGAATACGGAGCTCAGACGCAATTAGAAAAAATTGAAATGTTAGAAGCGGCTAATTATGTTGTGGTCAATAAATTTGAAAAACCACGTGCTGAAGATGCCCTTCGTGATGTGAGAAAGCAGTATCGTCGTAATCATCAATTATTTGCTGGCCATCCTGGAGCTCCTACGGATGATGAGCTTCCAATCTATGGTACAATGGCTTCACGTTTTAATGATTCAGGTGTAAATGCTTTATTTAAAGATATTACAAAAAATCTGAAGTTTCCTTTTTCTGATACACTCAACACTTTAAAGTCCTTAAAAGTTTCTGATAATAAAGATGCTCTCATTGCACCAGACCGGGTGCTTTACTTGCGTGACATTGCCAAAACTTGTCGCGAATATAATGCGAAAACTTTGGCTACTGTGGAAGAGCTGAGACAATATGAAGCCTTAGAAGCAGCCTATCAGTTGGTTAAAGAAAGCTCACTAGAGAAAAAGAAAACCGAACTAAAAAAATCCATTGGTGATCATGTCCTTCAAGAAATAAAACATTTTGATGAAACAGCCCAAATGTACCGAGATGGCATTTACTCCTATTCCGTGCGTGACAAAAAGTTTGAAGTCCAAACCAAATATGAATCTCTTTCAGGCTTAAAAATTTCTCGCGTAGGTGTTCCCAATCTTTATTATCCTTCTGAAAAATATTTATTCATTCGTATGAATAACCTTCCTGGATTTTATCCTTATGTATCAGGAATTTTTCCTTTCAAACGTAATGATGAGGAACCTAAGCGCATGTTTGCTGGAGAGGGGGGACCTGCGCGAACCAATAAGCGTTTTCATTTTTTATCTAAAAATGACCCTGCGAAACGTCTCTCAACTGCCTTTGACTCCGTCACGCTTTACGGTGAAGATCCCGACTATAGACCAGATATTTTTGGTAAAATTGGAGAGTCAGGTGTTTCCATTGCTACCCTGGAAGATATGGAACTTCTTTATTCTGGATTTGACTTAAGCAGTCCTAATACCTCTGTTTCAAAAACGATTAATGGGCCAGCGCCGATTATCCTCGCCATGTTTATGAACACTGCCATTAATCAAAAGCTAAAAGGTGCGGATAAAAAGAATTTAGAAAAACGTTTGGAAGTAATGAGACAAGTTCGAGGTACAGTTCAGGCGGATATTTTAAAAGAAGATCAAGCCCAGAATACTTGCATTTTTTCTTTGGAATTCGCACTGAAAATGATGGGAGATGTGCAAGAATATTTTTGTCGTCATCATATTAAAAATTATTACACTGTCTCTATTTCTGGATACCATATTGCGGAAGCGGGAGCGAATCCTATTTCCCAATTGGCCTTTACTCTTTCTAATGGTTTTACTTTTGTTGAATATTATCTTTCTCGAGGAATGAAGATTGATGATTTTTGTGAAAACCTTTCGTTCTTTTTCTCTAATGGTCTAGATCCTGAGTACACAGTGATGGGAAGAGTGGCGAGGAAAATTTGGGCCAATACTTTGAAAGAAAAGTATGGGGCCAATGTTAAGTCACAAAAATTAAAGTATCATATTCAGACTTCTGGACGGTCACTACATGCTCAGGAAATTGATTTTAATGATATTCGCACGACACTTCAGGCCTTTCTTGCTTTAAGCGATAACTGTAACTCACTTCATACCAATGCCTACGATGAGGCCATCACAACTCCGACAGAAGAGTCAGTAAGAAGAGCAATGGCTATTCAAATGATCATTAACCGAGAGTTTGGTTTGAATAAAACGGATAATCCAATGCAAGGGGCTTACATCGTTGATGAGTTAGCAGCGATTGTAGAAGAAGCAGTACTTTCTGAATTTGAACGTATTTCTGATAAGGGAGGGGTTTTAGGTGCAATGGAGAGTATGTACCAACGAGGAAAAATCCAGGATGAGTCCTTATATTATGAGTCCATGAAAGACTCGGGAAAACTTCCTATTATCGGTGTGAATACTTATATTGCGGAAAACATCAACGAACAATTAAGTAAAGAAATTGATATTACACGAGCTAGTTATCAGGAAAAAGAAGAACAAATTAAGCGCTTAGAAGCTTTTCATCAAAAGAATAGTAAAGAATCTATAGCTGCAATAGATAAACTTAGAGAAATTATTTTAAATAATGGAAATATTTTTGAAGAACTTATGAATACAGTTCAGTACTGTAGTCTAGGACAAATTAGTCGTCTTCTTTATGAAGTAGGTGGACGCTACAGAAGGAATATGTGATGGGAAAAATTTATACAAAAACTGGTGACGAAGGATTAACAGGCCTAGTTAGTGGAAATAGAATCTCGAAATCTGACGATCGCATTGATTTATACGGTGATATTGATGAGCTAAATTCTTACCTTGGAGTTGTTCATCAGTATTTGAAGGATAAAAATGCCAAAGAACTTTTATATAAAGTTCAGTCTGCTTTGTTTGACCTCGGTTCTAATCTTGCTTGTGAAGAAGAAAATCGTTCACGTTATAAGCTACCACAAGTTCATTTGGATTTAGTTTCTGGTTTGGAAAGAAGTATGGATGATATGGACCAAGAACTTCCTAAGCTTAAGAGCTTTGTTCTTCCAGGTGGTAGTATATTAGCTAGTCATTTACATGTTGCTAGAACTATTTGTCGCCGAGTGGAAAGAAAATTGGTTCATTTTAAATTAAAGTCAGGAGAGAATTTACCGGAAAATGCTCTTATTTTCTTAAATCGCTTATCAGATTATTTTTTTATGTTAAGTCGTTACGTGAATTATAAAGAAAATATAAATGAAATAGAGTGGAAGCCTTTCTCTATTTAAAAATTTTTTTCCACCAAGGTTTGTCCTCGTTTTCTTCAATCTTCTTTTTATCGACTAAGTCTTTTTCATTAAGATGAATGGCTTTCACTTTCTCTGGCCTATCTGTAACTTTTTTTTCTAGCCCAATGTCATTTATATTAATCATCTGAGTTTGCTTACGAGAAACATTCAAGGTGTGATAGTTAAGTTCCTCTTCTGTCATCTT
The DNA here is from genome assembly GCA_040377495.1 of Halobacteriovoraceae bacterium. GTDB lineage: Bacteria > Bdellovibrionota > Bacteriovoracia > Bacteriovoracales > Bacteriovoracaceae > JBEIOQ01. The sequence continues at coordinate 6,586 of JBEIOQ010000013.1, read as the reverse complement.
AGCTTTTTCTAAGCTTAATTTTGTTTTTCCAATTTTAACTTCATCACCAAGATAAATCACAGTTTCCTTCTGCATATGTCCATTCACATGAGTTCCATTTTTAGAACCTAAATCTTTTAAGACGGTAACATTTCCTTCGATTTTTAATTCACAATGACGACTGCTGCATTCGGTATCTTCAACGACAAAGTTGCATTTTTCCGCCGATCGTCCTAAGACAATGGGTCGTTTTGTAATTTCAATATACTCAGTTTTTTTTCCGTTAAATATTTTAAGAATAATGGCCATGGTTACTTCCAAAGGTCCTGTTGATAGTTAAAATGACTAAAATGTTTTACTCTTTGCAGATAGCTATGCACGCTCGTGCTAAATTGAAATTCAGGAACGACATAAAGCCCCCAAAGTTGGGAAGCGATCATAATATCAAAAAGACCCAGAGTATTACTTTTATAAAAATTACTTATGTTGTGTTCAAGTGTTGTTAGAAGTGGTTTTAAATCAGCTTCATACTGAGCACGGTTTTTTATTAGCTGAAGAAAAGGCCCTTTGCTTACTTCTTTTTTGATTTGAAAATAGCTTCTTGCTGCTGGGGTGAATTCTTTGGTGTAAATCCAGTGAGGCATAGCAAGAGCATGTACCGCTTTACCTAGGCTTGTGATAAGGGCTTCTACTTCTGTAAATTCTTTAGTGCCCTTAAGTTCATTCACCTTAAAGTAATTCTTTGTATCGAAGAGGGCAATGATATCTAAACTTTCTGGAATGGCCTTCCCATAATCATCTACTACAACTGGTAACATTTTCTTTCCAATTAAATCCATTGGGGTTTTTTCATCGTGGTATTCCACCAGTTTTGTTTGGTAAGGAATTTGTAAAAAACCAAAGGCCATGCGTACACGGACGCAGTAGGGGCAATGAGCATAATGGTAGAGAGTTGGCATGAGTTTCCCAATTCAAAAATATAGGTCTTATTTTACTTTATTTATTGCATTTGAGGAGAGCTTTTTCATGGCCTCTAATTCCGACTGAATTTGATAAGTAAGTCTGCCTTTATGCCAATCGACAGAGGCTTGCCAGTTTTTAAGTTTGGTAAAAAGACCGATGTTAGAGCGGTCTAACATGATAAATTCTTCACGAACGGTTTTCTTTTTCTCTAGGTTAATGGAAAGAATATAGTCTTTTACAAGACCAAATGGGTTGAGATTTTGGATAGGATAGGCACCTTCGTGCAGGAATGGTTTGTAAATTTGTTCAATTAAGTAATAACTTTTATTCAGTTCCGTGTCAGCATCTGATTCTTGATTGATCCCTAAGTTAATAACTGCTGTTTTAAAAGTATTTTTGTCCTGCATTCGCATCGAATAACAAAGCACTGAATACCAATGGATAAAGTCATCATGAAAAATTCTAGTGGATCCAAAATCCAGCATAATGATTTTTTCTTTAGTGAAAAGGTAGTTTCCGGTTTGAGGATCAGTGTGCAATATGTGGTGACCAAAAAAAGAATAGAGATAAGATTTATATAGTAGATCTCCCAAATAATCTTTAGTCACTTGATCATATTCTAAAGTTTGTTCAAAACTATCTCCGTGCATGAATTCAGTAGTGATAACTTCAGCATTTGAGAATTCATGATAAACCCTTGGGACAATAATTTTTCCTAAGAATTCTTGATTTAGGATTTCACGAAAATGATCCATACTTTTCGCTTCTTGTAGGTAATCACATTCTGCGAGCAAGGAGCGTTTGAGTTCTTCGAGGAGCGTATCTATTTGCGGCTTACTAGGAATTAAAATCTTTAACAAACGATCAAACTCTTTAATGTTTAGCATGTCGTTTTTAATCGCTTTAACAATTTTAGGATATTGAACTTTAACCGCTACCACTTCTCCCGTTTTTAAACTGGCTTTATGAACTTGACCAATTGAAGCTGCAGCAAAAGGTTTTCGCTCAAAATTTGTAAAAATTTCTTCTGGTAGCTTGCCAAAATTTCGTAGAAAAACATCCTCTAAATCATGGGTGCTCATGCTAGGAGCATTTTTTTGTAGAGTTTTAAATAGCTCTGTAATTTCTTTGGGAAGAATTAAATCTTCAGTGATCGAGAGCATTTGGCCAAGCTTCATCAGCCCACCTTTCAGCTCACCCATGGATTTAACTAGTTCCTGGGTCACCTTAATCTTATAAGCAAGTTGGTCTAGTTCTTCTTTCCTATTGACGACTTTTTGACCAACTTCCTGGGCCTTACCCAAAGCGTATTGGGCACCCATCTTCGCCACAGTAGAAGTAAGGCTAGTAAGTCGTGAAAATCTGGAAGATTTAAAGTCACTCATAAGTATCGTCATACTACAATTTCTAGGCTAAATAAGCTATAATAAGACAGTACCCATTTTGAGGTTTAACTATGGAAAATATTGTAAGTTTAACGCCAAAGGCCCAAGAAGAAGTGAAGAAAATCTTCGCTAATGAAAAACCTAACCCTGGTCAAGGTTTACGACTATCTGTCATTGGTGGGGGATGTTCCGGTTTATCTTATAAAATCGAAGTAACAGACACTAAAGAAAAAGACAACGTTATTGAATATGATTCCTTCAAAGTACTGGTTGATCCCAAATCGTCTATTTACCTTAAAGGTATCGTTCTTGATTTTAAAGATGGATTGAACGGTAAAGGTTTTGTTTTTGATAACCCCAACGCAAAAAATACATGCGGCTGTGGTGAATCTTTCACAATCTAAATTATGAACATTCTTTCTAGGCTTTCCTGTGAGGGAGCAAAACTCTCACTCAAATATTCTGTGATAAAAATCACGGGAAGCGACGCAGTTAGCTTTCTTCAAGGACAAACTACCAACGATGTTAAAAAACTGAATGAAGGCCATGCTCAATATAATGCTCTCGTAGATATATCAGGAAGATTAGAATCTTTTTTTATCGTGCATAAATCTAGTTCTGCCTTTTATCTCTATTGTGATGAAACTCAAGTAGAAAAAATTTGTTCTCGTCTGGAAAAATATCTTATTACGGAAGATGTCGATATTCTAAAAACGCCATTGTTGGCCAATATTTATTTGGGATATGAAGCCTATGCTGCTGCATTAAGTAATGTCGATTGGGGAAAAGGTCTTTTCTTTGCGATTCCTGGCTTTATTTCAATAAGTGACCCAGGTTTCGTTTATCCTCAACTTACAGATGAAAAAGTAAACCAATTGGTAGTTGAATCAGGTTACGGCCGTTTAGAATATGAAGTTCCCTTACAGAAACTAATTAACGAAACTTTTTTAGAATCAACAGCTGTTAGTTTTACTAAAGGTTGTTTTACCGGCCAAGAAACAGTCGCTAAAATTCATAATTTTAGAGGCCCAGGATATTTTCCAGTTAAACTTACCACTTCAAATCATTTCAAACTAAAATTAGGCGAATTCAATGTGGGTGAAAAAAAAGCTGGAGTGATTAAAACTTTGGGTGAAAATGCAATGAGTGCTTATGCGTTGGTTTTACGTGATTTTCGATTGGATCAAGCACAAATGGAGATCACGTTTTCTAATCAAGAGAAATCCACTGTAAAACTGAGCTACTATTCTTTTACCTCGAAAAGCAACCAAGAAATTGCTAAAAACATTCTGGAAGATGCTTCTTACCTTTTTACTCATGAACATAATTTGGAGTTGTCTAAAAATTTATTGAAGGCTGGAATTCAAATTTCTCCTCAGTCACCTGATCTTTACGAATCATTAGGTGTTATTTTAGGCAGAGAAGATAAATTTCAAGAAGCTATTGAATGGATGGATAAGCTCAGTGCAGTTGATCCTGATTCTGTTATGGCCTACACCAATAAATCCCTTTACCTTATGAAGCTAGGAAAAATAGAAGAAGCAGAAGCGGCAAAGGCTACGGCCACAGTAAAATCTTTTGCTTACTATGGAGCCGAGGCGAAAAAGAAGAACGCAGAAGCCGAGGAAGAAAAGAAAAAGGAGGCTGAGAGGGCGAGAAGGGAGTCAATGTTCAAACAGGTGTTAGAAATTGATCCGGAAGATGCTTTAGCAAGTTTTGGAATGGCGGAAATTCATTTTGAGAGAAAAGAGTTTTTAGAAGCTCTTCATAATGTGCAGCAAGTTTTAAAAACAGATCCCAAATACTCTGTAGCCTACCTTTTACAAGGTAAAATTTATGAAGGTCTTAGGGACTTCTCTTTGGCCAAAGAAACTTATCACAAGGGTATTCCGGTTGCGACGATGAAAGGGGATATGATGCCAGCGAACGAGATGCAATCTCGTTTAGTGAAATTGAATTAGAACTTATAGAGCTTTCTCATTTCTTTCAAATGTTCTTGCAACTTAACTAAGCTTTTATATTCCTGAGGCGATTGAAGTTTTATATCCTTCATTACTTTCTTGTAACTATGTATGCAATTTTTGAAGTTTTTTTCTAAATCTTGAATGAGTTTTAGACCTGATTTGGTTAACTTTCCCTGTTTGTTGGCAACTTTAAGATCGTAGAAACTATAGTCGAGCATAATGTACTCTTCTGCAAAGCGAGTTTTCATCTTAAGTAATTCTTTATCAGTGAATTTAAAATAGTTAATTTTATCAAAAACTAATTTATCATTTAAGTCTTTGAATAGGGACATTCCCCAATAAAAAGTGAAAACAGCGTGGTAGATGCCACGGATTGGCCTAAGTGCCCGTCTCCATGGTGAATAATAGATCTTATCATTATCTTCGTAGATGAGTTCATCGAAGTTCAAATAACAATTAAGATGATGATGACCATTTTCATGGATCAGATCATCCATCATATCCACAAAATCACGGTGGTAGAGATTGATGGTGGAGTAGCCTGGTAGCTTTTGAGAAGAGTAGCTTACAATTCTTTTCTCATTCACAGGAGTAATAGTATGAGTAAAGTGGCAGAAACGTTCATAGCTATCAGGTGAATAGCTCTTAATAATTTCTAAAGCTTTTGCCACACGTTTTAAAAATTTATTTTTATTTTTTTCGTCGTAGCAAAGAAATGATAAATAATGGTAAGGCCCTTGTGTTAGTTCGATACTTTTTACATCTTGAAAGCCAACGGTCTTAAGTTTGCCTTTAATGGTAGTATCACCAATTTCATTGATTTTTCGGTAAGCTTTTGTGCTTTTGGCTCTTTTCCCAAGTAAATGAATATCGAGGTATAAGCCAATGTGTTTAGAAAATAATTTCAGGCAAAATTCTGAAGCACGCAAGATGTTGTCGTGTTTCTTAATTTCTTTCATGAAGTCAGTAGAGAATTCAGAATCACTCCAGTAATCAAAAACTTCATCCAATTCTTGCTCTGAAGTCATTTCATAAACATTGAGATAGTCATCAATCATTTCTAGTAAATAGAACTTTAGTGGATGAAGACCTTGTTTAGAAATTTTCTTGAGATATTGTGTGATGGTTGGCCCCAAAACTTCTGGATTAGCTTTCGAGTAATAAAGGACATCACGGATTTTCTTTTGAAACTCACGTTCAACTTTTTTATGCAAAACCATGTAGTGCTTGTTGATTGGTGATTTCACGGAAATTCTTTGGAAGTAGGGTGATTAAAAAATGGCTCAGGTGGAGGGACTCGAACCCACGACCAATTGATTAACAGTCAACTGCGCTACCACTGCGCCACACCTGAATAATACCATTTAGGGTTATATTTATAGAGACTTTCCTTTCCCTTGTCTAGAAAAAACCAAGGCTTTTTTCTGCTTTTTGCTCCCTAATTGCTTGAATTTTAATGCCTTGTGGCTGAATTTGAGGTTTTTACTCAAGTAAATTTCCTCTCTTCCGATAAGACTCTGAGTCTTCTCTGATTAAGGGAAGCTCGCGAGGATTACTATGTTAGGGGCAATTGGTTCTAATTTGATGTCGCTGCTTCGCCTGCTCACACCTCATGAAGTGACCACACTCACACATGAGGCAGAGGCTAAAGATAGGTTTAATGCCCAAATTGGCGTTAGTGTTGGGCTTGATCTTAGTGATGAAACAAAGAGAGAAGATCTCTTTCAAGATAATTTATCCAAAAAAGAAACTAGTAAAGAAGCGAAGATTTTGCCTTTCAATCAGGAGCATCAACTGGCCCTTGGAAGCCAAGAGACTCAAGCCTCAACTGTTGTAAAAAAATTAACTCGTAAGCAAAAAGAAGAACTTCTTCTTCGTTCATTAAACATAAAAAAGAAAAAGAAAAGAGTTGTTGGTGGTGAAGATTTTGATGAAGACTATGATGATGAAGATAGACCTAAAAAAAGAAATCCAGAAGACGATATGTCGAGTACGGTGTTTTTAATTTCAGAGAAAGCAAAAATTAAGCAGTCACAGATGAAATTGACTGAACAAGAAGCAATTAAGTCATACCGAACACAAGCAGCAATCGATACCAGTCATGAAGATAAAGAAGACCTGACACAAAGTTCTAGTTCAGGAATTTTAGTTAATAAACGACAATTCTAATTATTTCATTAAACCAACAATATCTGCCTCGGAACTATTTTGTTCTTCTAGTTTCAATGTAGCTACAGGATAAGCGCAAGCATCAATCATACTAACGGCAGCAGGACGATAATTCCCAGAAGATTT